>JAHJAA010000021.1 GCA_018814305.1 Pseudomonadota bacterium | reverse complement strand
CCAAGGAGAAACCCTGGTGGAGTATTACGGCTTTGACGATGACCTCTTTGTCTTTGTGGTTGATAAGGATGGGGTCAAGGGACTGAAACTTGATGCAACTGGTCTTGATCAGGCGGTGAAAGCCTTCCGGACCAGTCTGCTCGCTCCACCCGAAGCCGCCCGGGGAATCAAGGCGAAGAGCCAGGTCGTTAACCCCCGGCAGGAACTGAGAGCGTCAGGGATCGCCCTCTACCAGAGGCTTGTTGCTCCCATCGAACCGATGATCAAAAACGGCAACGTCACCATAGTTCCCCACGGCGCCCTCCATTACCTGCCGTTTAATGCCCTGCATACCGGCCAGGAGTATGTGCTGGACAAGTTTCATCTGCGGGTGTTACCAAGTGCCGGGGTCATGCAATTCCTACAGGCAAAACACGAGCAACCGGCCGGGAATCTCCTCGCCATCGGCAATCCCGATCTTGGTGACCCTAGCCTTGATCTGCCCGGTGCTGAAGAAGAGGCCAGGGCCATCGCCGGAAAGATCCCCGAAGCCAGGCTCTTCACCAGGGGTGAGGCCACCGAGACCACGGTCAAGGATCTAAGCAGCCAGTACCGCTATCTCCACCTGGCCACCCACGGAACCTTCGACGCCGCCCACCCTCTTTCCTCCGGACTCTATATGGCAAAAGACGGGACCAACGACGGGATTCTGTCGGTTGGGGAACTCTATGAGTTATCCATCCCGGCAGATCTGGTCACCCTTTCCGCCTGCGAGACCGGCCTGGGCAAGGTTGCCAATGGCGATGACGTGGTCGGTTTCACCCGGGGTTTCCTCTATGCCGGAACCAGCTCCATCGTCTCCAGCCTCTGGCAGGTCGACGACCAGGCCACCTCTATCCTGATGCAGAACTTCTACGACAACCTCGAAAAGGAAGATAAACGCGAGGCCCTGCGGGAAGCCCAACTCCACGTCATGAACACCTACAACGCCGATCCCTATTACTGGGCCGCTTTCCAGCTGACTGGAGCAGTGCAGTAAGTTTTCATAAGGCTATTTTTATTTTCAAATTGGGTGATGAACATGGATTTTAATTCCGCAAAAAGAGCAATGAGGAAAACGCTACCGGCTTTAATGCTCCTGGTATTATGCGGAGCATGTGCCGGTCTCCGCAATGCGCCTGAAAACCAACAAGACTCAAGCCAGGTAGATAAAAATGACGCTTTAATCCGGCTTGCCGATGATATATTCCGGCCTTTCGCTGAACAGGGAGAGAGGCATGCCCAGTTCAGCCTGGGGCAGATGTATGCCAATGGAGATGGTGTTCCACAAGACCTGGAGCAGGCGGTTTTCTGGTATACCAAAGCAGCCGAACAGGGAAACGCTCTGGCCCAGTACAATCTGGGGCGTTTGTTCGCAAGTGGTGAAGGTGTTCCCGAAGACATGGAACAAGCAGCTTTCTGGTATGCCAAGGCAGCCGAACAAGGAAACAGTGCGGCTCAATTAGCGTTGGCAGGTTATTACAACATCAGCAGGGGGGGAAAAACAAAAGATATTCAAAAGATGGAATTCTGGTTGGTGAAATCCGCTGAACAGGGAAATACACAAGCGCAACATGCCTTGGGACTGATGAATTCCAGTAAAAAGTGGCTGCAGAATGATGAAAAGCAGGCGGCTCTCTGGTTTGCCCAGGCAGCAGTTCAGGGGCGTAAGGAATCCCTATTTCAAGTGGGATATATGTATAACTTTGGCGCGGGTGTTCCAAAAGACTCAAAACAAGCGTTCTATTGGTACACCAAGGCAGTCGAGCAGGGTGAAGCAGATGCCCAGGTTGCCCTTGGGTATATGTATGCCAATGGCGACGGAGTACCCAAAGACCTCAAAACGGCAGCTCAATGGTTCGCCAAGGCAGCCGAACAACAGAATCCTCTTGCTCAAAGACTCTTAGGGCATATGTACAAGAATGGCCAAGGCGTTGCCAAAGATTCCAACAAGGCGCTTGAGTTATATACAAAATCTGCTGAACAAGGAAACGCTGAGGCACAAACCTCCTTAGGGTTCATGTATCAACAAGGTCAAGGAGTCTCCAAAGACATCAATATGGCGGTTGCCTGGTATACCAAGGCTGCCGACCAGGGAGAAACAGAAGCCCAGACTAAATTGGCCTACATATACGAAAACGGGGAGGAAGGCATTCCCGAAGACCTCCCCCAGGCGGCTGCCTGGCTCACCAAAGCGGCCGAGCTTGGAGACGGTTTTGCTCAGTGGAGTCTGGGAACCATGTTCGAATCCGGTAAAGGGGTGACTCAAGACCCCCAAATGGCCGTCGAATGGTACACCAAAGCGGCCGAACAAGGGAACCTGACTGGTTTGTATCATTTGGGTTTATGTTATCGCGATGGAACTGGAGTTCCTCAGGATTACCAGAAAGCCATTGAGTTGCTCACTAACGCCGCGGAAAAAGGGTATTGGTTTGCACCAAGCGAATTGGCGATGATGTACGAAACAGGAGAAGGAGACAAAAAGGATCTGATACAGGCATATGCCTGGTATGATGTCGCCGTCGCCCTCGATTTTTGCCAGGCCGATAGAGACAGAGATCGGATTGCCCAAGAACTCTCTCCCAGCGCGTTAACCTCAGGGAAGGATCTGTCGAAAAAACTTCTTAAAAAAATCATCAGTAATATGAACGAGCTGCAATCACCTGAAATGACCCTGCCTCTATAGAGTGGTCTGTCAGTTCACCCACCTTTGACCAGACCACGCGTGCACATCATTGCCCATTCCGAACACAAAGGGCAGCATGGTCGATTCCGATGCCGATAGCCGAAGAGACTACTGCGCCTTCTTCAATCCAAACCGATAAGGCATACTTTTCGACAACATAATTATCCCCATAATAGGGTCCATCACTAAAGGGATCACCGCCGGCGCACGATGAGTTACAGAGCGGAATACTCTCGGTAAACCAGTCCGAGGTTGATGACCAGTAAAAGCTTGACCGGATTCCTGGGAAATACCTACGGCTCACTGCCGGGTATAAGACTGAAGTATCAACAATGGTCTGCAATTCTTTAATATTCGGTAAACGCCAATCCCCAGCCCCAGCCAGCACCAATTCTTCGCAGTAGCTGATCGCCTCCTCCCAGGACAATTCATCCATCCCCTGCTGCTGCCAGAGAAGTCCAGTGGTATAATCGGTCACCGTGCCATTACCACTGTCAACCAATGAAGCTGGAGGAATCTCTTCGCCCCGAACACATCGTACCCTGCCGAAGGTGCCCTTATCGTCGAGAGTTGTTATGCCTCGGGTGAAATCGGCAGACCAAGCCTGATTTCGATTGATGGGATTGGGGGTCGCAGAGGAATAACGGAAGACCGATCCATCCGTGGGAAAAACCAGCTGATCTATAACCGGATTTTCCGCGCCATAATCGGCAATACTGATCAATTCGGTAATATCCGGCAGCCGCCAGTCTGCATAACCAGCCAGGAGGAGTTCGGAACAATAAACCTCAGCCTCCCCCCAGCCTCGTTGGATGCCATCGTCCTGCTGTTGCCAGATAAGAGCAGTGACAGTATCGCTTACCGTACCATCACCTTTATCGACATAGGACGAGGGAAGAATCGTATAATCCGAATCTTCACCCCAGACCTCGGTGTATGACTGGGTCTGCCCGGTGTCTGAAGGGGGATAGGTCTCCCCGCTGGAGGGCATAATTACCTCGACAACCGTCGTCGTTGTCACGGAATTACTCGTTGTGGTAGTCTCAAGGGCTGTCGTGGTCGATTCAGTCAATGTTGTAGTGGTCTCAACAATCGCAACAGAGGTACTGGTCGTTTCAGCAAGTATTGTAGCCGGCGTCGAATCCGTACCACCGCCACCACAAGCCGTTACTACCAGGGACAGAAAAGTCACACCGGTAAGGAATTCCCCTTTTAAGCGGATTATCATATAGTTCCCTCTCAAATAACGAAACAAATACCTCGACCAATCCCGTGCCAAAATTCTGACAAGATATCATGAATGTACCTATAACCGTCGCAAATTCATACAAGAATTACCGGACAAAAACACCGGCATAATGATTCTTGGAAACGAGAGGAGACCTTCAAAAAGCTCTAACAAATCAAAGAGAGCAGGCAGGACAGTATAAACCCTCAACAAGTTCAGGTTGACAGGCATAACGCTCAACAGGTAATTCATTATTCATGATCATCTCTCATCACAGACCATAAACCCATGGGGTTTTATCCGGCAACAAGAAGAAACATAACTGATTACAGGTGCTAATATGAATATGTATACGTTGATCCGGGTGCTGCCCTTCCTCCTCTGCCTACTCCCCTCCCCAACCCTGGCAATAAGTCCAATAATTCCCGAACCATTGCAGCCCTGGACCGCTTGGGTTCTCCATGGCCATGACGATGAGGTCCACTGTATTTCAGATCACAACAACAGCAGAAGTCTCCGCTGTACCTGGCCGTCCCGCTTGGAACTGATCCTTGACGGTCAGGGGGGAGTCTTCAGCCAGGAGTGGCAGGTTGAAACCGAGCAACCCATCCGGTTACCCGGCAACACTCCCCACTGGCCCTCCAAGGTCCTGGTCGATGAGCTGACCGTGCCGGTTCTCAACCACCGGGGATTTCCGGCCGTCTGGGTCAAACCTGGCCACCATCGGATTACCGGCACCTTCCAATGGAACAACCTGCCCGCCCATCTACCCATCCCGCCGCAATCCGGCCTGGTAATGCTGACCCTCAACAATGACCTGGTTCCCTCTCCCAATCTGGATACCAGTGGCCGCCTCTGGTTGAAAAATACCGGTACTGCCCAGGAGAAACAAGAGGATCGGTTGATCGTAAAATCCTTCCGGTTGATAGAGGATACCATCCCTGCCCGGATGGTGATCGCCCTGGATCTTGATGTGGCCGGAGATGCCAGGGAAATCGTCCTCGGACCTTTTTTCTCGGCAGCCAAATTCACCCCTCTTGCCCTGCAAAGTCCACTCCCGGCTCGACTGGAGGAAGACGGTCGTCTTCGAATCCAGGGCCGACCGGGACGTTGGACCCTTACCATGACGGCCCGTTATCATGGCCCCCTCACCGAACTCACCCTGAGCAGTCCCTCCGAGGTTCAGCCCTCTGAGGAAATCTGGTCCTTTAAGGCCCACACCGACCTGCGGATCATCGAAATTGAGGGCGTTGCCGCCATCGACCCCCAACAGACCAATCTGCCCTTAGAATGGCGGCAGTATCCGGCCTACCGAGTAAGCCCTCCGGCAACTATGCTCTTCAAAGAGATCAAGCGGGGCGATCCTCAACCGGCACCGGACCAATTGGCATTAAACCGTACTATCTGGCTTCGCTTCGATGGTTCCGGCTATACCCTGCAGGACACTATCTCCGGGCGAAAGAATTCTGACTGGCGGCTGGAGATGAACCCGCCTCTGACCTTGGGCCGGGTGGCGGTGGACGGCCGGGAACAGTTCATAACCCAGCGGGCCGAGGCTCCCCAAACCGGAGTGGAACTGCGGCAAGGCAACCTCAACCTGGTGGCAGACAGTACCTACCAGGGGGCCCTCTCCACCCTGCCGGCGGTGGGCTGGGCCCATGATTTTCAACAGGTCCAGGCCAAACTGATGCTGCCGCCGGGCTGGCGTTTAATCCATGCCGACGGTATTGACAACGTACCGGGTACCTGGTTAAACCGCTGGACCCTGCTCGATATCTTTATGGTGCTGATCTTTGCCCTGGCCGTGGGACATCTCTACAGCCGGACCCTGGCAGGAATCGCCTTCATCACCCTGATCCTGACCTATCATGAGCCCCTGGCCCCTCAATGGATCTGGCCAACACTCCTAATCGGTTTCGCACTGCTCAAACATCTCCCGGCGGGCGATTTCCGCCGATTGATCAAGGTCGCCCAGGCCATTGGGCTCCTCGCCCTGCTGGTTATTGCCGTGCCCTTCGGGATCAACCAGCTTCGAGTAGGAATCTATCCCCAGCTGGAAAAACCATGGTTAGCCATGCCTGAAATCGACGGCCAACCCACCAGAGACCCCCTGCAGATGGCACCACCCGCCCCCATGGAAAATGAGATGGTTACCCAATCCTCAGTGATGACCGACAAGGTACTCATGCGCAAAGAGGCCATACCGTCCCAAAATCTTGTTCGACAGGGCCTCAGCAGCGGCACCCTCTATGAACAGAGTAAACAGGTCGACCAATACGATCCGAAGATGCAACTCCAAACCGGACCGGGCCTCCCGACCTGGCAGTGGAATACCATTACCATGGGCTGGTCGGGCCCAGTCCGAGCCGATCAGCAGATCTCCCTGCTTGTGCTTGGCCCCGGAACCAACCTCATCCTGGCCATAGCCCGAGTGCTGTTATTGATCACTCTAACCCTTGGGCTCCTTAAAATCGGTTATAAAAAGGGTTCCGGCTTTCGGTTGGACTTCATTCGGAACCTCTTCCTGCTCGGTTTGCTTGCCACAATATGTGCCTTACCCACACCGGCCAAGGCCGACCAATTCCCTTCCCCGGAGATACTTGCGGACCTGCAAAACCGGCTGTTGGAAAAAGACCAGTGCTTCCCGGACTGCGCCGCCCTTGAACAACTGCAAATCGATCTGAAACAAACTGAAATCCAGCTGGACCTGACCCTCTCCGGGCGGATCGTCAGCGCAGTACCCCTGCCCGGCGATCTGCGATTCTGGCAACCCTCAACAATCACCCTCGACGGCAAGACCGCACCGGCCCTGCTGCGGGAGGGCAACACCCTCATGATCAAGATCACCGAGGGCCGCCACCACGTCCGCCTCGAGGGGCATCTCAACCGCACCACCATCCAACTCCCCCTGCCCATGCCGCCACAACATCTGACCGTGACCAATCAGGGCTGGATTATTGAAGGAATCCGTCCGGACGGCAGTACCGATAGTCAACTCCAGTTCAAACCCATCCGAGAGCAAGACGACCGTGAAGTTGATCAAGGGCTAGAAACCGGAGTTCTGCCACCCTTTCTCCAGGTTGAACGGACCCTCCTCCTGGGGCTGACCTGGAAGGTTGAAACCAAAGTCAGTCGCCTCAGCCCCAATGGCGCCGCCGTGGTGGTCGACCTGCCGCTGCTCCCCGGGGAAGCGGTGATCACCGATGGCCTTCGCAGCAGTAACGGCCAGGTCCACCTCAACCTGGACGCCCGGCAGAACTTTATCTCCTGGGAATCGTCGCTGGCAACCACCGATCAGCTGGTTCTGCGTCATGCCGCTTCTTCCCAATGGACCGAGATCTGGCGGGTTGATGTCAGCCCAATTTTTCATCTTGATTACCAAGGAATCCCGGTCATCCTCCACCAGCGAGGCGATCACTGGTATCCCACCTGGCATCCCTGGCCGGGCGAAGAGGTCCAGCTACAGATCAGCCGCCCCGAGGGGGTAGCCGGCCAGACCTTGACCTTTGACCGGGCCTCATTGGCCGTCAGCCCGGGACGCCGGGCCACCGACACCACCCTGACCCTGGATCTGCGCAGCAGCCGGGGTGGCCAACACACCATCACCCTGCCGGAGACCGCCGAACTCCAAGAAGTGCGAATCAACAATACCGTGCAACCCATCCGCCAGGAGGGTCGAGCAGTCCCGCTGCCCATCTCCCCTGGACCCCAAAATATCGTTTTAAAATGGCGAGAAAGTTTCGGTATTGCCACCATGCAGCGGACACCGCTGGTTGACCTGGGGGTAAAGAGCGTCAACACCAACCTGGAACTGACCCTGCCGGCCAATCGCTGGCCTCTATTCCTGGGGGGCCCATTGATGGGTCCGGCGGTCCTGTTCTGGTCAGTCCTCCTGATCATCGTCCTGGCCGCCTTCGGTCTGGCCCGCAGCGGCATGGCGCCCCTGCGTTTTCATCAATGGCTGCTTCTGGGCATCGGCATGAGCCAAAGTAATATCTACGGGGCACTCCTGGTGGTCGGCTGGTTGGTAATTGTGGAACTCCGGGGCAGGGTCGACAGTCGAATGGATCACAATCGTTTCAATCTCATCCAGATCGGGATCGGCATCCTTACCCTGCTGGCCCTCGCCGCCCTGGTCGGGGCCATCAGCCGAGGGCTCCTGGGCCATCCCGATATGAATATTATCGGCAATGGTTCCGACTCAGGCCTGCTCCGCTGGTATCAAGACCGGAGTGAAAACATCCTGCCTCAGGCCTGGCTGCTGTCGATCCCGATGTATGTCTACCGAATGGCCATGCTGCTCTGGGCCCTGTGGATATCCTTCACCCTGATCCGTCTGGTCAAATGGGGTTGGCAACGCTTTACCCAACCGGTCTTCTGGTACCGACCAGAAAAAAAATCGGCGACCGATAAAAATCAGGGTTTACCACATCCACAGGATAAAAAGAAATCAGACGATGAAGCGCTCCCCGATCTGTCGGATGAGCTCAGTGAGGTGAATGAAACCAAGGAATAATCAGGGTTACGACTTTGCCCCAACAAGACGACTCAACAGGACTCCCGTCTCAAAAAGCAACACCAGAGGTACGGCCAGAAGCAGGGCACCAACGACCTCACCTGCCGTGAGCAGAAAGGCCAACATCAGCATAGCCGCATAGCTCAACCATCTCTTTTCCCGAAAATACCGGCCATGGACCAATCCGGTGCGTTGGGAGGCTACCATCAGGAAAGGGATTTCAAAAGCCAGACCAAAGGCCAGGATGGTCCTGGCAACAAAGGTCAGATAGAGATCAAGGCGGGGCAGAGGTTCCAGCTGAGGCCCACTGAAAGCCATCAGAAAAGCAAGAATCCGGGGTAACGCGACGAAATAGGCAAACGCTCCCCCGGCAACAAACAACGCCGAGGCCAATAGAGTGACCAGGGCCGCAATCTGTTTTTCCCGCCGGACCAGACCCGGGGAAATAAACATCCAGACCTCATAACAGAGCACCGGGAAACTCCCGGCCAGACCGGTTAAAACGGCCAGTTTCAGGTAACTGATAAAGGCCTCGGTCAAATGGGTGTACACCAGATGGGAAAGGTCGGGGGCGGCCCGAAAGATGGGCGCCATAAAGAAAAAAGCAATGGACTCGATAAAGATATATGCCACCGCACTGAGCAGAGCAATGGCCACGAAAACAATCAGGACACGGTTGCGCAGCTCTTTGAGATGTTCACCGAAAAACTCGGCCAGGGGATTATCGCCGGCCATCAACCGCCCCGATGGTCAGGATCAACGGGATCGCTCCCGGCAGTGATTTCGGTGGTGGGCTCCTCTTTTGCCGCCGATTCCTCGGATTCATCCCCAGCCCCCTCCGCCACCTCCGGCTCGGCTAAGCGGGGTAGACCACCCTCAATCACTGCAGCCCGGGCCCGAGCGGCCAACTCTTCCGGTCGGGATTGAAATACATCGCCCGCGCCATCTCCGCTTTCTTCTCGGATCGAGGCCTGGAAGGCATGGGCCGCCTTTTTGAGCTCGACCATCTGGCGGGCCAGGGTCTTGGCCAGGTCAGGCAATTTTTCGGGACCGACAACAATCAGGGCAATCCCCATGATCAGTAGAAGTTCCGGCAGTCCGATTCCAAACATAATCCCAGCATCCCCATAAAAAAAAACGGACCGCCGATCCTGCTCCATGAAGTTACCGACGATCCCGTCCAGACCTGATTCTTTCGGTGAAATTACGTTATTTCACCACCTCTGTCAAGCAACCTCGCCACGGAACAGGTGCGCCCGAGAATTGACTTTTATGGACGCTTTGGATATGTTGTGGCCGGAAATGGAAGCCTCGCCAGATCATCCCGGGATTCTTGCCTGTATATATCCCAGCGAAACGGATCCCATCGGCTACCATCGGTGTAATCCACGCCGGTTCCAGGCATTACCCACCAAGACCAGACCCTGCCCCCCGAGGCTATACAAGATTTTTTGAAAACTGCAGAGGAGAATTCGCATGGCGAACGTGATCATTATCGGAACCCAATGGGGTGATGAAGGCAAAGGCAAGATCGTTGATCTGCTCACCCGGTATGCCGATTATGTGGTTCGGTTCCAAGGTGGCAACAATGCCGGTCATACCCTGGTCGTAGACGGCAAGAAGTATATCTTTCACCTTATTCCGTCCGGCATTCTCTACGACAATAAAAAATGCATGATCGGTAACGGGGTAGTAATCGACCCGGAAATCCTGCTGGGGGAAATGGCGGAACTTGACGCCACCGGCCTGCCGGTAACCCCGAATCGCCTGACCATCAGCGAAAATGCCCATCTGATTATGCCCTACCATAAGCTTCTGGACGGCGCCAGTGAACAATCCAAAGAGGACGGAGCAAAAATCGGCACCACCGGGCGCGGGATCGGCCCGTGTTACGGCGATAAGATTCTCCGCACCGGAATCAAGGCCGGCGATATCCTCGATGAAGCCTTGTTCCGGGAAAAACTCCGGGAAAACGTCGAAGAAAAAAACTTCCTCCTCACCGAGAAATACCAAGCCGCGCCAATCAAGTTCGACGATATTCTCCGGGAATTTCTGGGATACGCGGAACAACTGGCCCCGTTCATCGGCAACGTTTCAGTGGAACTGGATGAGGCCCGCAAGGCCGGCAAGCACATCCTCTTCGAGGGCGCCCAAGGAACTCAACTGGACATCGACCACGGCACTTACCCCTTTGTCACCTCATCCAATACCATTGCCGGCAATGCCTGCACCGGCACCGGTTTCGGACCGGCCCATATCGATGCGGTGATCGGGATTCTGAAGGCCTACACCACCCGGGTCGGGTCCGGGCCCTTCCCCTCTGAACTCTTTGACGAAACCGGTGACGCCCTCCAGAAAAAGGGTGGTGAATTCGGTGCCACCACCGGACGTAAACGTCGCTGTGGTTGGCTTGATACGGTTGTGGCCCGAGACGCGGTGCGCCTGAACGGGATCACCGGCCTGGCCATCACCAAGCTGGACGTTTTGAGCAATCAAGGAAATCTCAAAATCGCCACCTCATATGAAGCAGATGGAAAGCGCTATCATGCCATGCCCGGAAATATCAGAACAGTGGAACGACTGACCCCCTGTTACGAAGACATCGCAGGCTGGCAGGAAGATATCAGCCGGGTGCGAAGTATTGAAGAACTGCCGGTTGCCGCCCGGGACTACGTCAAAAGGGTCGAGGATCTCACTGAAACCCCGGCCTCGGTCCTTTCGGTGGGCCCAGCCCGAGACGAAACTCTGCTCCTGCGTAATCCGTTCGAATAAGAAATTAGCGGGTCAATGTCTCGCAGCCATTAACCCTACCAGGTCATCGGCCGCCCTGGTCAACAGACCGGGAACGGCTGATCCCGCTTGGGGCGGTCGGGGCGATGAGATAACCAGAGCCGCAGTCAAGCGGGAAAGCAAACCGTTATCCGGGTAATCCCAGGGATCTTCCAGGGTTTGCCTGAGATACCACACCGTATTTCCCGTTGAACAGTTCAAGAGTCGCACCGAAAGTTCAACCCTTGCCCCTCCCAATTCCGTCCCGGGAAATAAGGAATGCACCGTTCCGGCCAACACCAGATCAACATCATTGGCCTTTCCCACCGTGACAGCCTCAGCAGGATCTCCGAAATCTCCCCGCAATAATCTGACCACTGGAAATCCCCCGGCGGCCAAAAGCACATCCCGAAACAAGGCCCCAACTGCCGCACCTGATTCCGTTCCGATGCTTGCCGGCATGTGAAAGGGCAATACTCCGACCCTGGCCTGGCTATATACATCCTCAATCGGATAGATCACAACCACTGGCGCCTGGGGGTCACGGGTCACCAAATCAGCGGGATAATTAACCCCGCACCCCGTGTTAAGCCCGAACAGGATAACCAAAAAAGCAGTGAACCGACCCACGTTTTTATTCTTCATTTTTCTTCCTCACCGCTCATACGCTGAGAGCCGACCGTCTGCCAGAAAATCCCCGTCTACCCCCTTTAACAGGCTGTTGATGAGCCGGGACCGCTCAAGCTCAAGCCCGGCCACCGACAAGACATCATTCGAACCGGCCTCCAGGAGACGGACATTGATAATCACCGTTTCCGGGGTCACTGAATAGGTCCCCGCCACAATCGCAGCAACTTCAGTCTGCTGGCTTACCAGAGCCGCTTCCCTCGACAGGACCAATTCTCCCCCCCTTTGCTGGATAGTCAGTCCCGCCATCTTTCTGACTTCCACCAACCCAAATCCCCTCCTGAACATACCTGTGGCAAGGGATTCAGACATGGCCCGCCCGAAGCCCGACGTCCGATAGAGGTCATCAACACTCACCAGAGTGGTCAACACAATCCGTCGATCACCGGGCAGATCCTTACGGAGATCGGTCACCAACTGTCGGGCAATCTCATTACTGATCCCGAAAAAATCCGGTACGACCTCTGAGACCCCGGCAACACCATGCCGACCCAAACCGCAACCAGCCAACACTAAGAGCAAGGCCCCCGATACCATCCACCGCCCTTGGCCCCCAAAAAATACATCCAGCAGTTTCATAAATAACCTCCGAGACGACATCACGCCTCCAACACTTCCCATTTTAGGGGAGGGTTGCCAGACCATTCCCTCTGAAAGGGAAGATCGGCACCGCCACAGCTTCCTGAGCCATCACTCGAGCCGAATTTTTTTCGTCGGCAAGCAGCATGCGCACCTCTTCATCCATCGCCAAATCAAGGGCGGCCGTCGACACCACCATATTATCCTGATTACGGATAATCCTGGCGTTCAGATACACCCGGTCATTGGATTCCAGATAGGTTCCGACCACCGTGACCCCAGCCTGCTGAACATAACTCAGTTCATCCATATCCCTGGAAAGGCCATATTCCCCTGAACCATACCGAATCAACATGGCTGGAGATTTCCTGATCTCAACCACTTTCACTCCGCCCTGTTGCAGCTCCGCGATCAACTGTTCAGCAAGAAAACGGCCAAGGGCAGAAGTGGTATAGAGATGATTAAGATTTACAAAGGTCGCCACGGCCACCACCGCATCCTCCTTCATCCATACCCCACCATGATGAATAAGTTGACGGGCCAAGTCCTTCACTTCTCCCGGAAGGATATTCCCAGCCACTTCCGCCTCCGGGTCCCGAAAAACACTCCTGAATCCAAACCAACTGGAATCAGATTCCTTTCGCTCCTGGAAGAACATTCCGGTCCTGAATGAATACTCCTCCTGACCTCTAGCCGATACCCGGGAAAGACCGCCACCGTTATCCGCGACCACCAGCCGAGATCGTGACACCACCGTAATCTGGCGCAGCCCATCACCTTCAAGGGCCAAAGCAAGGGAGCTCATGCCGATTACCCCAATCAATACAATCATCAGAATTTTTTTCATGCTCCCCTCCGGGAACTTTTTTCCCTTTACCGAGTCTCTCGGCAAAATTAACCCTGCAAAAAACCTCCGCACAGGGCACCTTACAATCAAACCATTCAAGCCGAAAACCTCATGTACTCTGTGAATACTGAAAACACAGCCGGTTTTCATGACCTTACCGAAAATGACCATCACGCTTGTCATATTTGATTTTGCAGGTTTTGTGCCATGAGTCTTAAGATATATGGATCCCCCCTACACCCAAAAAAACAATTGCCAAAACCCCACGAAAGATTATATTTCCATGTTCAGCTAATTTCTTTACAGGATTACTCTATTCAGGAGGGACGACACGAGATGGCACGGATCACCGTTGAAGACTGCCTTATGAAGGTGGGGAACGAAAACAGGTTCCGGTTAATACACCTGGCTGTGGCCCGGGTAAAACAACATCGTAAAGGGGTGCCCTTTACCCTCAAAGGGAAAAACAAGGAAAACGTGATGACGCTCCGAGAAATTGCCAGTGGAGATGTCAACTTCGAAAACCTGACCGCCCTTGAGAAAACCCTCAAAGAACGAAGTAAGGCTAAAGAAGCGGATGAAGCAACCAGCGCAACCGACTGATTGAGACTTCCTCGCCTTTTGTCTTAGATCATTACGAAGAAACTTTTTACCAACAAATCAACAATCCGAAGAGACTCATGGATTATTACGCCATACTGGGAATTGCACGTTCCGCCTCCGCAGATGAGCTCAAAAAGGCGTACCGTAAAATTGCCATGAAATACCACCCGGACCGTAATCCGGGGGACAAAGAAGCCGAAGATAAGTTCAAGGAAGCCGCTGAGGCATACGAGGTTCTCCGTGATGCGGAGAAACGCAAAGTATACGATCGCTACGGCAAGGACGGCCTGAAGAACAGCGGTTATAGCGGCCCCGGTAACTTTAACGATATCTTCTCCAGCTTCGGCGACATTTTCGAAGACCTCTTTGGTTTTAACCGGGGTGGTCACCCGGATACCACCGGTCCAATCAAGGGCTCCGATCTGCGCTTCGATCTCACCATCTCCTTCTTGGAAGCGGTGCATGGCGTGGAAAAAGAAATTGAAATCAATCGACCGGATACCTGCTGGACCTGTGAAGGCTCTGGAATTCGTCCCGGCCATGATGCCGAAACCTGCTCTGCCTGCCAAGGGCGGGGACAAGTCATGCGCAGCCAGGGCTTCTTCAGTGTCAGTACGACCTGCCCCAGTTGTCGAGGTAGGGGCCAGATCATCACCGAACCATGTTCCGATTGTGACGCTGAAGGGTTAGTCTCCCGCCAGAAAAAGGTCTCTTTGAAAATCCCGGCCGGAGTTGATAACGGCGCTCGAATGCGCTTGACCGGCGAAGGCGAGGGGGGGCGAAGAAATGGCCCCCCCGGGGATCTTTATGTCTTTCTCTATGTCGACCAGCACGAATTTTTCCAACGGGAGGGAAATGACATTTACCTACAGCTCCCGCTATCAATGAGTCAGGCTGCCTTAGGGTGCAAACCGGAAATTCCGACCATCCATGGTGAAAAAACCATTACTATCACGGCAGGAGCCCAGTCAGGGCACCGTATCACCCTGAAGTCTGATGGAGTACCGCGCTTGCGAGGCGGAGGCCGAGGCGACATGATCGTGGTTCTCAATGTCCGAACCCCGACGAAACTCACCAAACGCCAGCGGGAACTTCTCGAGGAGTTTTCTCAACTGGAAACGGAAGAGGGAGAGCCTGAGGAAGAAGGTTTTTTAAAAAAACTCTTTAAGATGAGTGCCTGAAAAAGCTGCCACCGAGCCCTGCAACCGACCGTCATGACCGATCAACCAAAACCACAAAATCCCTTGACCCATTTCGACGAAAGCGGTCGCGCCCAAATGGTTGATGTTGGCTGCAAACCCGAAACAGAGAGAGTCGCTGAGGCCCGCGGAACCATTCGACTCTCAACCGAAGTTTTTCAACTCATCAGCAAGGGCCACATCACCAAGGGTGATGTCCTGGGGGTTGCCAGAATTGCCGGGATCATGGCCGCAAAAAAAACTCCTGAGCTGATTCCATTGGCCCACCCCCTGCAAATCAACAGGGTAGCCATTGATTTTGAGCACCAGGAAGGGGAATGCTCCATCGATATCATCGCAACCGTTGCAACAACTGGGCGAACCGGGGTTGAAATGGAGGCCTTGACCGCAGTTTCGGTTACCGCCTTGACCATTTATGATATGTGTAAGTCCCTTGATAAAAATATGATCATTGACCGAATCATGCTGACCCGGAAGAGTGGGGGGAAAAGTGGCCCTTTTACCCGAGAACCGGTGCTGAAGTGACCTCAGGTAGATCCACGATTCGTCAAGTCTGAACCAAAAAAATTCCTCGGCCAGATCTCAGCTATAGGGGATTCTCCCTTACTGAGAAAAAAAAGGTTATTATCCGTCGGCATTTTGTACTATAACAATCAAGAGATGGCTTGTTCACACCCTGGGAAACGGTGCTAAGGTCAAGATCCCGGAGGATTGGTAGCACTGTCCAACTTCCTCTTTCACTGTGACAATGAGCCTTCTTATCTGCAAAAGGGAGAAAAATTCATGATGGAAAAGAAAGACCTTGACCACTTCAAGGCAAAACTTGAACAAATCAGTTCCGAAATTCTGAGTGAAGCAGAAAAAACCATCTTAGAAATGACGGACCATAGCGACAATTATCCTGACCCAACCGACCGGGCTTCCGCCGAATCAGATCGAAGTTTTGAGCTCCGAATCCGTGATCGGGAGAGAAAGCTGCTCAATAAAATCAAGGAAGCGATTGAACGAATCGACAATGGGACCTATGGCGTCTGCGATGACTGCGGTGATGATATCGCCCATGAACGTCTTGATGCCCGGCCGGTAACCACCTACTGTATCGATTGTAAAACTCGGCAGGAACACGAGGAAAAAAACAGGTCCTAGAAACGAATGCCGGAACTAAGAAAAGACCCCGTCCTTGGCCGGTGGATCATTATTTCCACCGAGCGAGGTAAAAGACCGACCGATTTTATTGTCGAAGACTTCGAGAGCAAGGGGGGGTTCTGCCCCTTATGTCCCGGAAATGAAACGACTACCCCTCCGGAAGTTCTAAGCTATGGACGCCCCGGCGACACCCCCAACCGTCCAGGTTGGTCGCTCAGGGTGGTTCCCAATAAGTATCCGGCCCTGGTCATTGAGGGAGATCTCGACAAGGAAGGGGAAGGGCTCTACGACAAGATGAACGGCATCGGTGCCCACGAAGTCATCATCGAATCTCCCGACCATAACGCTACCTTCACCCAACTCCCTCCTCAGCATATGGCCCGGGTCTTCCAGGCTTTTCGTGACCGGATCGTTGACCTGGAGAAGGATCCCCGCTTCCGCTATGTAATGATCTTTAAAAATTACGGCAAGGCGGCCGGGGCAAGTCTGGAACATTCCCACTCCCAGATCGTCGCGCTCCCAATCGTCCCGAGAATGATCATTTCCGAACTTGAGGGCAGCAAAAGCTACCACAGTTACAAAGACCGCTGTGTCTATTGTGACATCCTTCGCCAGGAGATCAAACAAGATATCCGGATAGTCTGCCAGAACGAGCATTTCATTGCCATGACACCCTATGCCCCCAGATCTCCCTTTGAAATGTGGGTTATGCCGAAAAGACACGCGTCATCGTTTATCACCATGAACGAAGTCATGTTTGAGTCGCTGTCTTATATTTTCTCGGAAATAATGCGGCGTCTGGATGCGTGCATTCATAACGTTCCCTATAATTTTGTTTTGCACACCGCCCCGTTACATAGTGCTTCCCTTGATTATTTCCACTGGCACTTCGAGATTATGCCGAAACTAACTTCAATTGCCGGATTCGAATGGGGGTCAGGATTTTACATCAACCCGGTCCCTCCTGAAGATGCTGCTAAATTTCTGAAAGAGGCCAAGATTTAGACCTTTTTCCAGTATTCGAGCAAAAGTGATTAAAAAGGTGACCAAAGCATCACGATCCCAGCAAAATTGGATTTCTTAAATCTTTGAGCTCGGAAGCATACTGAAGCTTCTGATACGACCAATGGATCTGACCAACAGGCTGAACTATGAAAAAGATATTGCTGATTGACGATGAAGACAGCATCCACTTACTGTACCGCGAAGAACTTGAGGAGGCAGGTTATGAGGTCCATTCCGCCATGTCCGGCGAAGATGGACTGAAGCTCGCCCCAACCCTCAATCCAGATCTGGTCATTCTCGATATCAATATGCCGGGTATGAACGGAATCGATGTACTCCGTAGAATCAAGGAAATGGATGCCGGGCTGCCGGTGATTTTAAGTTCCGCCTATCAGGAGTTCAAACAAGATCTATCTTCATGGGCCTCAGACGATTTCATTGTCAAATCCGCTGACATGACAGAGCTTTTAAGTGCGGTCAGTCGGCATATCAAATCCTGATCTTTAGCGACTTACTGTGCGAATTAGACCGCTTCTCCCCCTGTGTCCTGTCATTTCAGCGTTGGCCCGACATTAACAGCCAGAATACGTATCCCCATTAATCTTTCAACCCCTCTATCAAATGAAGGACATACAAAGCCAACACGATACCCGACGGATCAACATCAAGAAGGTCGGGGTCAAAAATATCTCCTACCCCATCACCGCCCTTGACAAGGCCCATCACCATCAGAATACCGTGGCCACGGTTAACATGTACGTAAACCTGCCCCATCAGTTCAAGGGCACCCACATGAGCCGCTTCATTGAAATTCTCAACCAATTCCATGGCGATATCAACCTGAGAAGTTTTCACCTAATTCTGGAAGAGATGAAAGAGAAACTTCAGGCTGAAGAGGCCCACATGGAGATAGAGTTCCCTTATTTCCTCAAAAATCACTCCGCCCGGGGAATTGTCGGAACCAATCAATATCTCTGCCGAATGCACGGCTCTCTGGGCAAGACAGATGATTTAACCATTGACATCCAGGTTCCGATCTATCCCCCCCTGCCAAGCCAATTCGATGAAACCATGCCCCGCTCAATGGGACGCTGGGGGATCGCCGAATTATGTGTTCGCTTACGGCATTTTATCTGGATTGAAGACCTGATCACCACGGTTGAGCAAATCACATCTCCTTTAGAAGGCAGTGGAACCATACCTTGCGAAGAGGCCAACGGATATCTTTCGGTGGAGGGTATCTGCAAGGCCCTTGGTCAAAAGTTTGCAGACAACCCTGACATCAGCTGGTTCAAAATTACGGTCAAGAATCTTGCCCAAGGTCTCAATACTTTTGCAACCCTTGAATGGCCAGAACCACGAGAGGCCACCTCCATACCATTAACCTCCATCCTATAAAACGAGAGAAAACCACCATGCACCATCATCTGCTCTTTGAAATCGGCACCGAAGAAATACCGGCAGGCTATATAATCCCCGCAATTGACAGCATGAAACAAATGCTCATCAAAAAGCTCCAGGAACTGGGACTTGACCACGGGAATGTTCACACCGCTGCCACGCCCCGTCGCCTGACCCTTGGGGTGGAAAAACTTTCGGCCAGACAACCTGACAGCCGGGAAGAAGCTCTCGGCCCGCCCAAGGCGGCCTCGTTTGATGGAAACAACCAGCCAACCAAGGCAGCGGAAGGATTTGCCCGATCCCGGGGCGTACGCATGGAAGAAATTAAAATTGCCAAAACCCCCAAGGGGGAATACCTGATGGTTGTGGTCGAAAAAAAAGGGCAGGACACCAAGGACTTGCTGCCTGAAATTCTGGGCAACATCATAACCCATATTCCTTTTCCAAAATCCATGCGCTGGGCAACGGGCAAAACCACCTTTGCCCGGCCCGTCCAGTGGTTACTCTGCAACTACGGAGGAGAAGTAATCCCCTGCCGGATAAATGATATCACCAGTTCTGGAACCACCAGAGGACACCGGTTCATGGCCCCGGACATCTTCCCAGCCACAACCTTTCCCGAATACCTGAACTCCCTGCGCAAAGCCCATGTCCTGGCAGATATCGAAGAGCGTCGACAAGCGGTTATCCATGAGATCACCGGGGCAGCAAAAGAAATTGGTGGTGAGGTCCTTGCCGACGATCAACTTATTCTGACCGTGACCAATTTGGTTGAGGAACCCCATGCCGTCTGTGGATCGTTCGACCAAAAATTTCTAGCCTTGCCTAAAGAGGTCCTGATTACCTCCATGCGAGAACATCAGAAATACTTTGCCGTGATCAGTCCGATCGGGGCACTGCTTCCTAACTTCATTGCCGTAAACAATACCGCCACCCGCAACCGAAAATTAGCAGTGGACGGCCATCAACGGGTTCTGAGAGCTCGCCTTGAGGATGCCCTTTTCTTTTATAAAGAAGACTGCAACCACCCTCTGGCTGATCGGATCGACCGCCTTTCCGGAGTCGTTTTCCAGGCGGGACTAGGTACCATGTTGGAAAAGAGCCAACGTCTGGCAAAATTGACTGGTTGGCTGGCCAGCCGGATCGAACCTACGATCATTGGCCCTGCCGTCAGGGCGGCAACCCTGGCCAAAGCCGATTTGCTCACCGAGATGGTCGGAGAATTTCCAACCCTCCAGGGAATCATGGGCCGAAACTACGCAATCCATGATGGGGAAGGCGAGGATGTTGCTTTGGCCATTGCCGAGCATTATCTGCCAGTCCGGGCCGGGAGTGAACTACCAACCGCCATGACAGGAGCCCTGGTAAGCCTGGCCGATCGCATTGACACGATATGCGGCTGTTTCGGCATCGGGAAGCATCCCACCGGCACCACCGATCCTTACGGCCTCCGCCGACTGGCCTTAGGTTTCATCCATATCATTAAGGATCAAAAATTCGCCTTCTCCCTTTCCGCCTTAGTTCAAGAGGCCATACAACTCTATGGCGCCAAGATCACCGCCCCCGAAGCAGAGGCTGCCATTGCGGTCATCGACTTCATCAAGGGTCGCTTCATTAACGATCTCACCGCCGGAGGTACGCCGATCGCCACGGTAGAGGCAGTCACCGAGGTTTCCTTCGATGATCTTCTCGACTGCCGGAAAAAAATCGAAGCCCTGATCGAGGTTCAAGAAGAAAAAACCTTCACCATTCTGGCCGGGTCCTTTAAACGGGTCAAAAATATCATCAAAGATCATCAGGATGATATAATAAATGAAGAGCTTCTTTTAGAACCGGCCGAGAAAGCGCTGTACACTGAACTGCTCAAAGTCCGGGAGATCACCCTACCCCTCCTGGCCCAGCGCGATTACCGAGCAGCGATGACCGAAATTCTGAAAATGAAAGAACCGGTCGACCATTTCTTTGAGAAAGTCATGGTCATGGCCGATGACGAGAAGTTGAAGAACAACCGGCTGGGACTGTTATGCGCCATCGCCCGGCTCTTCCTCCAGATCGGTGATTTCTCCCGCATGAGTTCCTGATTGACTCAAGGAGGAATCCTCCACCAATGACTGCCGAGGAAAACTTTCGCTTCTCCATCGACCGGGGAGGGACCTTCACTGACATATACGCCGAGGTGCCCGGGGAGCCAGGTTTTCGAGTGGTAAAACTTCTGTCCAGTGACCCGGGTCGTTACGACGATGCTCCGCGGGAAGGAATCCGACGGATCATGTCCGAGGTCATGGGGAAAGACCTGCCCCCCGATGGAATAGATCCATCCCGGATCGACTGGGTCAGGATGGGCACCACCGTGGCCACCAATGCCCTACTGGAACGACAGGGCGCCAGAACCGCCCTCTTGATCACCAAAGGCTTCCGTGACCTGTTGGAGATCGGTAGTCAGAATCGGCCGAAAATCTTCGATCTTAAAATCCGCCGACCTGAACTCCTCTACCAGGCAGTGATTGAAATTGACGAGCGAGTCCGCATCGTCCGGCCGGATAGCGTTACGCCCCACAACCCCACCGTTCAGACCATCAGTGGAGAAACCGTCGAAATCATTCGACAGCCGGACCAAGCTGTAATCCGGAACCTGCTCAAGGATCTCCAGGATCAAGGGATCGAGTCCCTGGCTGTCGTTTTTATGCATGGGGCCATCTTTCCAGATCACGAACAATTGGTCGGAGCACTGGCCAAACAATTCAGTTTCCGCCAGATCAGTCTTTCCTCGGCAGTAATGCCCATGGTCAAGATCGTCCCCCGGGGAGACACCACCCTGATTGACGCCTATCTTACCCCCCATATCCGTGACTACATAACCGGTTTCAAAAACGGCTTCCATCCCCCTCTCGCCGATACCCGTCTGTTATTCATGCGCTCCGATGGGGGATTAGCGCCGGCAGCCTCATTTTCCGGCAGCAAGGCCATCCTCTCAGGGCCGGCCGGTGGGGTCATCGGCTACGCCCGAACTGTTTATCTCTCGGAGATGCGACCGGTAATCGGCTTTGATATGGGGGGGACCTCCACCGATGTTTCCAGATACGACGGGACCCTGGAACTGGTCCATGAAACCGAGACCACCGGAATCAGAGTCCAGGCCCCGCAACTTGATATCCAAACGGTGGCGGCCGGAGGCGGCTCCCGGCTTTTCTTCCGCCACGGAATGTTCGAGGTGGGGCCGGAATCGGCCGGGGCAGATCCGGGACCGGCCTGTTATCGAAAAAACGGCCCCCTGACCATCACCGATGCCAATCTGGTTTTAGGGAGACTGCACCCTGAATTCTTCCCGAAAATCTTCGGTCCGACTGGCAATCAATCCCTTGATCCTGAAGCCAGCCAGGCGGCATTTGAGACCATTCGCCGGGAGATCAATGCCCACCGGACCTCCCAGAACCAGGGAGAACTTTCAATTGAAGAAATAGCCTTAGGTTTTCTTAAAGTTGCAAACGAAGTCATGGTCCGCCCCATGCGAGAGATCTCGGTGGCCCGAGGGTTCGACCTTAAGGACCATGTCCTGGCTTGTTTCGGAGGGGCTGGCGGACAACACGCCTGTGCCATTGCCGGGATTCTTGGAATCAAAAGTATTCGAATTCACCGCTTTGCCGGGATCCTTTCTGCATACGGCTTAGGGCTCGCCGATGTTGTGGAAGAGCTAACCGAACCAGCCGCCACCCCGCTCCTTCCTGAAACAATGCCCGAGCTACTCAAACGTCTTGACCACCTTGCTAAACAAGCCGCAGAACGACTAAAAGCCCAAGGATTCGACGAAGCAACCATCCAGATCGATTCCTTTCTCAATTTACGCTACCAGGGTACCGATACCCCACTGATGGTCAACCAACCAGATAATAACAACTTCCAGCCGGCTTTTGAAAAAATCCATCAGCGGGAGTTCGGGTTCCTCTTTCCTAACCGACCACTACTGGTGGATAATCTTCGAATCCGGGCCGTGGGCCTTACCCCAGGGATAACTCCTCCCCCGGTTCAACAACAGGAGTCCGCACTCCAGCCGGAGACCCATGGTCCCTGTTTTTTTGACACAGGCCGTCAGGAAACCCCGATATACACCTTTAGCTCCCTTGGAGCCGGAGCAACCCTAACCGGCCCGGCCTTGATTATCCACAACACCTCGACAATCGTCATCGAACCCAATTGCAGAGCCCATATCGATGAAAACGGCGACCTGCTGATTAATCTTGGGGAAACTATCTCCCTTAACCATGGGAATGACATCGATCCGATCCGGCTCTCCGTCTTCAGTAACCTCTTCATGTCGGTTGCCGAGCAGATGGGGCGGGCCTTACAAAAAACAGCCATCTCCACCAACATCAAGGAGCGGCTGGATTTTTCCTGTGCCCTTTTTGATGGGAGTGGTGGTCTAGTGGCCAACGCCCCTCACCAACCGGTCCACTTGGGAGCAATGAGCGAGGCGGTACGCCACCAAATTGAAATCCATGGGGATGATTTAGCCGAGGGTGACGTCCTCCTCACCAACCATCCGGTATACGGTGGCAGTCATCTCCCCGACCTCACGGTAATAACTCCGGTATTTCATCAGGGACAGCCGGTATTCTTTGTGGCCAACCGGGGACATCACGCCGATATCGGTGGGATCTCCCCGGGATCCATGCCCCCCTCCTCCAGGACTCTGAGCGAAGAAGGGGTCTGCATCAAGAGCTACAAACTGCTCAGAAGTAATGTTTTGCAGGAAGAAGGTCTTCAGCGCCTACTCCTCCGGAAGGATGATCCAGACCATTTGGCCCGATCCTTTCCCGCCCGGAATATCGCAGACAACCTTGCCGATCTCAAGGCCC
Source organism: Pseudomonadota bacterium (assembly GCA_018814305.1). Taxonomy (GTDB): domain Bacteria; phylum Desulfobacterota; class Desulfobulbia; order Desulfobulbales; family JAGXFP01; genus JAHJAA01. The sequence goes on along the minus strand of JAHJAA010000021.1, from coordinate 64,071 downwards.
AGGTTGCAGCAAACCGAAAGGGCGTCAACCTTCTGAAGGCGATGATCGACCGCCATTCTCTGCCGACGGTTCTGGCCTACATGGGTCATATCCAGGACAATGCTGAACTGGCCGTACGGGTCATGTTAAAAAAATTATGCCGTGGTGGGCACCCGACAATCCTGGCTGTAGAAGACTTTCTCGATGATGGTAGCCCCATCAGAATCAACGTGACCATTCACCCGGATACCGGGAATGTATGCTTTGATTTCAGGGGGAGTGGCCAAGAGGTTCCCGGCAACTGCAATGCCCCTCGGGCCGTTACCGCTTCAGCCATTATCTATGTTCTGCGTTGCCTGATCCATGAAAATATCCCCCTCAATCAAGGGTGCCTTAATCCGGTGACCATGCTGCTCCCGGCAGGATCGCTTCTGGCTCCTTCCGATGGTGCGGCGGTGGTGGGTGGGAATGTCCTCACTTCGCAACGAATCGTTGATGTGCTCCTCAAGGCCTTTGGAGCAGCGGCTGCCTCCCAGGGTTGCATGAACAACTTCACCTTCGGCAACGATTCCTTCGGATATTACGAAACCATCGGCGGTGGCGCCGGGGCTGGGCCTGGATGGCACGGGACCTCGGGAGTCCATACCCACATGACCAACACCAGGATTACCGACCCGGAGATCCTGGAAAAACGGTATCCGGTCCTGCTGCGCCGGTTTTGCCTGCGCCAAAACTCCGGAGGCCACGGACAATGGATGGAAGGGAATGGCCTGATCCGTGAGGTGGAATTTCTGGCCCCGATGGAGGCGGCCATCCTCTCGGAACGACGGATTTACGCACCATATGGTCTTAAGGGAGGATCTCCAGGCGCCAAAGGGAACAACCGTTTATATCGAAATAACGGTGAAACCATCAACCTCGGCGGAAAAAATAGCGTCAGGGTTGAGCCAGGCGACCGAATTGAAATCATGACTCCCGGCGGGGGTGGTTACGGCAAAGCAGGTTGAATAATTCCCAGGGAAAGCAGCTCTTGGATCAGTTCCACCATGGGCAGCCCGACCACATTACTGTAAGAACCGTTAATTGAACGGACCAGAGTGCCGCCGCGCCCCTGGATACCGTATGAGCCTGCTTTATCAAGTGGTTCTCCGGTGGCCACATAGGCGTTGATGAGCTCTTCGGCAAGGACACAAAACTCCACCTCGGTAACCACGCTCCGGGTGACCTGGACCACCGGTTCAGTATTCACCACGGAGAAACCGGTATAGACCTGATGCCGATTCCCTGAGAGATTCGCCAACATAACCTTGGCCTCGTTAACGTCCCGAGGCTTTCCAAGGATGCGACCCTCAAGAACCACCACGGTATCCGCCCCGATGGTGTACTCCCCAGGGTTGACCTCAGCCACTTCCCTGGCCTTTTCTTCAGCCAGTCGCCGGACAAACACCTCCGGGGCCTCTCCTGGCAATGCGACCTCATCGACCTGGGCCGACACAACCCGAAAATTCAGCCCAATTTCCGCCAGCATTCGTTTACGTCTCGGCGACCCGGAGGCCAGAATAAGGGAAAAGCTACAGGTATACATCTGACTTGATTCCCATGAATCTTAAGAAATTTTCAGGAGGGCTACAGAGAAGAACTCCACATCAGAACCAACTTATTCGAAGTGAGCGGATTCATCCGCGAACACCACGACTCACCCCAATGAAGAAAAAGGTAAATGGTCACAGGTGCCGTAGATTTGCCCGCTTTCCACCGTTCGCTATAGTCCACTATGCGAACGGTGGAAAGCGGGCGAAGATGCGGTGCCTGTGACCATTTACCTAGGCGCGGATGGAGTAACCGCCATCGACCACGACCGTCTGGCCATGGATCATCCGGGCCAGATCGCTGCAGAGGAAGAGGGCGACATCGGCCACATCCTCGGGCGTTGTCAACCGTCCCACTGGTGTGCGCTCAAGAGCCCCCCCCAGGATCTGCTCTCGATTGGGAAATTTCTTCAAGGCCTCGGTATCAACCGCTCCGGCACTGATGGTATTGACCAAAATCCCTTTGGGTCCTAATTCAACGGCCAAATGCCGGACCAATGATTCCAAAGCAGCCTTGGAGGCCCCGACTGCCGTATAATTCTCCACGGCTCTGACCGAACCAAGACTCGAAACGGCCATAATCCGCCCCCCAACCGGCATAAGGGGCAGGGCCTGTTGAGCCAAAGTGAGAAGAGACCTGGCGTTAATATCCATGGCCCAATTCCAGTGACGTCCGGAGAGTTCCATCACAGGTTTTAAAACACCTGAGGCAGCATTACTAACCAGAACGTCAAGTCGACCATACTCTTCGCGAATCTGTTCGAACATGGCCTTAACATCATCATCATTGGCCACATTGGCCTTGACCACCAGACAACGGGCCCCTTTTTCCTCAATGGCAGCAGCCGTATCTTCAGCATCCTTCCGATGCCGGATATAATTGACCACCAAATTAACGCCGTTTTCTGCCAGTCTGAGGGCGATGGCTCGTCCTATTCCTCGGGAACTTCCGGTAACCAGTGCAACTTTTCCTTGTAGATTAAACATGATCAATACCCCTACAGACCTGTTATCCCGATCAAGGAACGACAGACCAATACTATATTCAATAAGACCAAAAGACCGGAGCGATTAAACTCCCAACCATGCCCCGGCTGACCACGGTCATAATCAATGATGAAATTTGATTATTGTCCAATTCGGCTACCCCGGCACTGATAAAACAACCATCATTGATGTGGCGAATTAGCATAAATCCAAAGGGCCTGCTTGTAAAGAAATGATCGTATCCCCTCCCTGGTCTTAACCTATTCAATCTGGTGTTTTCAGTCTGTTCTGGGATGCCTACCGGAAACCGTCATGGTGAATTTTAGTGATCCGACCAATAGTGTTTCAAACGCCGCAAGGTGCCAAGGGCCATTCGTCCGGGATGAAAGGTTACAGGCTTCAGATGGTCAGGCAACTCAAAGCCTTCCACCGCCAAATCGGCGGGCTTAAGCAATGGGAATTCTATCCGACTGCGATTAACACCAGCCATCTCGCGTCGCTGACACTCAAGCCACAGCGGGCTCCGCTCAGGATCTGCTCCGATAATCTCCAGCAAGGCCGTATCAACGGCAATCGGATCCTCACCAACGGCAATCAAACCCAGCTGAAAGGGGGTCCCGGTCATGGGGCCTTCCCGATGCATGGCGACTATCCCATCAACAATACTAAATCCCGGTGGTAATACCCCGGGAAGATCAACCAGCAATTCTTCAAAGCGATTGCCCATTTCTCCGTTACGGGCATGATGCATGGCCTTACGCCATCCAACCACCACCCCAAAATAGTTTTTAAGGGCCAGACTCACATAAAGCTGACTGTGGGCCTTGACTCGAGGAACATTCAATAACAGATCACATTCCAGGGCCTCCCGGGCAATGGCTGCAGACTGACCACCAGGAAGATCAACCCGAACAGGCCTGGTGAAATTCACCAGGGTTACGTCAAGATGCTTCACGGCCTCAGCAATACCACTTAAGGCCATTACTCGCCGGGCACTCCCAAAGGCAGGAGAATCACCGATCACAACACGACAGCCATGGTCAAGACACCATTCAGCCACCGCCGCAACAAACTCCGGCTGACTGCAGGCCAAAAATCCAGGGCCACCGGCAGTCACTAGATTCGGCTTTATCAGGCAAATTGACCCTGAAGACGGTTTTAATAAAACCGCTTCAGCCAGACGACCTATCTGCTCTTTCACCAGGGCAACATCATAGGTGGGACATCGCCCCAGCGACAACTTCAGTTGTTTTTGGCTACTACGCTTTTCATACCCGGAATCCATGATACCACCGGAATAATGACTCATTGAATTATTGAATACGTGGGGGAAACGTTTCAAAGCGACAGGACCACCCATGGTCGCATGGCGACCATGACCGAATTGAATTAAACAGGGAATCTCCAAGATCACCACAAAAAAAGGTCAGCCCCAGGGGATAGGGCTGACCTTTAAAGGAGAAAGAAAGAGTTCAAAAAAAATGAAACACGTTCTTTTATTATTAGCTACTATTAGCAAATCATGTGCCAACAATTCTAAAAAGAACACAACAATGCCAAAACAACATGTTAGCAAAGAACCGTGCTGATCATCACCAGGGATATGTTCAATTTTTTATACCACCAAATACACAATCAAGTCCTTAATAAAAAATATTAACCATAACAACAGCCAGTTAACACAAAAGTTTCAATTTCTAAACCAGATCTCCGTCCATCATAATTGTTAAAGAAAGGCCACCCGATCATAGTATTCGAAGCGGGTTGAATACCTCTGTTTTTTAACATCTTCAATTATTCAAAAGAAGAGAGACTATACAGTTCCTCCCCAACCAAAGCGGGATATGCTTACTTTGAGCTCACCGCGGGGCTTTTATCAGTGGAAGTTTATCAATTGACTGCTGAGGTGGTGTTATACTCCCTTCATCCACAATTCCTAGAGTAGGTTCATTTACTCCCTCTGCATCACTCTTGGAGAGGGCCAACCTAAATCCGAGGCTAAAAAAACCCTTATCCGGCCAGCTTCGATTACGGGCCGATGCCCTTGCAAAAAGGGGGTCATAATCCCATGATCCCCCCCGGGAGACCCTAAAAACACCATTCTCAGGCCCCTGTGGGTTTTGGCCGGTACGATTAAAATAATCCTTAACATAGTAATCCTGGACCCATTCCCAGACATTACCGCTCATATCGTAAATGCCAAGTGAGTTGGGCTTGAGCACGCCCACCGGATGGGTGGAATAACCGCTGTTATTTCGGTAATGGCCCACCGACTCCAACGAATCTCCGCCACAGTATTTCTGTATTTTTCCACCACTGCGACAGGCGTACTCCCACTCAGCTTCGGTGGGAAGCCTGAAGGCATAACCGGTCAAACGGCTCAGCTCCCGGATAAAGATACGACTGTCTTCCCAACTCACCCGTTCCACCGGGTAATCGCCTCCCTTTTTAAAACGAGCCGGATTTTCACCATCCATAACAGTCTGCCATTGCCATTGAGTCACTTCAAATTTCCCAAGATAAAAATCATCGAGACAGACCTTGTGAACTGGCAATTCATCTACAAACCCATCTCCGTAGAGGTCTCCCATCTGAAAGCATCCGCCGGTCACCAACACCAATTCATTACCACCGAACACGACCTCTTCGGCCTGGACTGAATCGATCACCAACAACAACACCATAAGGAGGAACAGAACAGAAACCAATAGCGCCCTGCTCCAGATTGAACCGGAGCGTTGAAAATGCCATATATAAGAGGAAGGTATTTCTGAGAAGAGAGGAGGGAAAATCAAGATAAAAATACGCGGCATGAGAAGCAACATGGTTCAAGGGGGGATCAGATCCTTCTTTTCACCAGCCCCGCAACCGTCACACCCTTCAGGTGCCGCCCCGGAAAAGAAAAAGAAGCCAACATTCAGTTCTATTCTACCAGATCCCACTGATCGCGATCAAAAAAACTCCTCCGATGCGACCATAAAGATTCACCGAGTTATCCTAACCAAAATGATAACCAAAAATCACCCGACACTTAACTCCCGCCCCGAACACAACGGACATAATAGCTAAATATTTTATAACTGTAATCCACATATCCGTAGGCGAATTCTACGACCCAGGCATCTGTAGAAATCTTGTTATATGTAGTAGAGGTCCAATACCCTGACCAAACAGTCCTCCGAAACATGTCAAGATCAATAGCCGGATTAATTTTTGACTCATCGACAATAGACCGTAATTCCTTTACATTGGGCAAACGCCAATCAGAAGTTCTGCCTAGGACCAACGCTTCACAGTAGGAAATTGCTTGTTCCCATGAACGGCTGATATAGTCATCGGATTGCTGCCAGACCAGACCGGTGACGTTATCGGTGATCGTACCGTTATTATTATCGCTGAAATCCCCTGCGTACGCGGAAGAAACCAGAGTCAGCAAGCCCGTCAGGATAACCAGACATATTTTCATTATTCCGCCCTCTGTCTCAGAGATACCATTAGCGCCCATCATAGACACACCGAACATACAGACTTCCATCCCGCCCCAAACTAATGGCCGAACCATCATCAAAATCGAGCCGCCAGGCCCCCCCCAGGATCCCACCCCCGGTTGATGTTGCCCAGTACTCAGCCGATTTCGTTTGGGGAAAAAATGTTGCATCGATGGCAGGAGCATCCGTGCCGAAATCAACCAGGGAAAACAATTCATTGGTAACAGGCAAACGCCAGTCAGCGTATACAGCCAAGGTCAAATCCGCGCAGTAAGAAAAAGCATCTTCCCAGGTTTTTAATGTCCCATCATCACTCTGCTGCCAGAGTAACCCGGTGATGTTATCGGTCACAGTCCCATCACCATTATCCCTAAAAGAAGGGGAGTTAAAGGTGTAGTCAGAATCTTCACCAAAAGTGCTCGTATACGAGGTGGTTTGGCCAGAATCGGGTAGTTTTCCGGTGAGAACCGGGATAACCGTGTAAATTGCAGTGATGACCGCAGAATCGGTTGAACTGGACTGGGTTCCATCATTAACAATAAGCTGAACCGTATACGTCCCAATGACATCAGCATCAAATGACGGGGCAGATGTGAATGGGTTTATCAATACAGAATTGCTCCCGTTTGGAGCAATTAAGGTCCAGTCGTAAGTCAATGGATCACCATCACCATCCGAGCTTCCTGATCCATCAAGCATAACAACATCACCTACGGCAACGGTCTGATCGATACCTGCTTCCGACACCGGAGTGAAATTAACCACAACCGGAAGGGAAGAGACTACAATGGCGAGGGTATCTGGAATACCAGATCCGACACCATCGCTTACCGTCAATTGAACAATATACGTCCCGTCAACATCAGCATTGAACGAGGAAGAAACAGTATCTGTTGAAGTAAGCGCTGCCAATGAACCCTCAGGCATGGAAAGGATGGCCCAGCTATACTGCAGAATACTACCTTCGGGAGAGGAACTGGCACTGCCATCAAGATTGACGTCGGATCCGGTCAAAACCCATTGGTCGGCCCCGGCCTTGGCCTGGGGCAACGATGGTCCACTGGCCATAATCAGCAATGAATCAGCCACACTTGCCAGGGTGCCATCATCAACAATCAATTGAATCTTGTATGCCCCGGCGACATCAATCACTAAATAGGCCTGTGGTGAGGTGTCATTTGCTATTTGACTATTGCTGCCAGAAGGACTATCCCAAAGCACCCACGAGTAAGACAAGGAATCGCCATTGGCATCGTAACTGTTGATCCCGTCCAAGATAACTGTATCACCCACGGCTACAGATTGATCAGCACCTGCCCGGGCAACTGGGGCAACATTTGACAAAGGCAGTGTAGTCGTGGTCGTTGCGACCGGAGAGGTTGTCGAGGTCGACGCCAATGTCGTCGTAGTGGACTGAATATTCGAGGTCGTAGTCGTAGTTGAATCCCCACCCCCACCACCGCAACCGGCCCCAAACAAGGCAATGAATACACCGGCTGAAACAAACCGAATCATCTTATGCAAAAACATTGATCCACCTGAACTATTTGAGTTTGTGAATGGATATTCATTTACAAGTATTCTTGTTTACCTGATTTACAAATCTTTGTCATAACAATTTTTATCCAGCAATACGGGGTATTCCGTTCAGAGAATCCTAAATATTTCCCGGAAGGGATGACTTCAGGACATGCCTTGATAGATAAACGCCATAACAACGAAAATAGAGGATTTAAGGTGCCGGGAGTACAAGAGAGGGGGAAAATCAAAATTATCAGCCTTATATACAAAAAAACAGCGAAATAGCACCGGGGCTATCTCGCTGTTTTTTTTCGAAAAACAACTGGTCGGGATGAGAGGATTTGAACCTCCGGCCCCCTGAACCCCATTCAGGTGCGCTACCAGACTGCGCTACATCCCGACCCAATTCCAATACAATTTTTAAAACCCAGCCTATCGGGCAGGGGAATCAATCTGAATACCCTTTTTTATTCCGGATCAACGTCAAGAAGCTTTTTAATCTCCTGAAGCTCTTTTTTCAAGGAATTAAAAAATATATTATCAGCCTGCCTTCCAGTATTAACCGGCCCCTGACCACGCCTTTCGTCGAGCACCTTTCGCGCCCCGGCGATAGTAAACCCTTTTTCATAAAGCAGGGTCTTAATTAAAAGCAGGTTTTTTACATCACTTCTACGGTAAAGCCGCTGTTGCGATTTAACCCGGAGCGGGCGAATCATCTTAAATTCACTTTCCCAATACCGTAATACATGGGTGTCCACCCCCACAAGCTGGCTGACTTCACCGATCTTGAAGTAGAGTTTATCCGGAATTATTTCATCATATGGGTCTACATCCACCATGGCGATTCTTCTCTGCCCCAGGCCGATGAATCGTATCCACAAACGTCGGGCTCGATGAAAGGAATCAGATTCTTTCTCCCGGAGATAACCACCGGAAGTCTTCTCAAATCTTATTCAACAGGGCGAGAGAACTTTTCCCCACCAGAATAAAACTCTGGTCATCAATCAGCAGTTCAGTTTTCCCCGCAGTCCCTTGCTGGGTTTAAAAGAAACCATACTTCTCCTGCAGATTTCCATGGTATCACCGGTTCGCGGATTTCTGCCGACCCGGGAGTTTTTCTGCCGAATGTTGAAGGTACCGAACTGAACCAGCTTGATCGACTCCTCACGCAGGAGATGGTCCTTCAGGCTATCGAAGACCCGGTCAACCAACTCACTGGAACTCTGCTTGGAAAAGCCAAGTTTCTCATGAATGGCTTTAGCAAGATCCTTACGGGTTAGATTTGAATTTTTCATTACTTTTGCCTCCTCTCCCTAGTAACAATTCCGGGGCTTTCACCTGGAATCATCATATCATTTCGGTAGACGACTTCTCACCCCTCACGGAGTTTGCCGCCACAACGAGCACCAATCAAATCAATAACTTTTTGATGGACTTGACCAACAGTCACATCATCAAGGGTCTGAGTGGAGCTACGATAGGTAATCGCCACTGCTATACTCTTCCAGCCTGAGTCAATATTCTTCCCTTGATAAACATCAAAAATTTCGCACCGTTCAAAAATATCCCCGCCAGCCTCTTTGATCAAGTTAATAATACTCTCACCAGGAATATCACTCGGTACGAGCATCGCAAGATCCCAACGAACCGAAGGAAATTTCGCTAACTGCTTAAACACCTTTGGACGTGTAGACGCCTGCTCTAGAGCCGTCAGGTTGACCTCACAAACATAGACGTCTGTCTTAATCCCGAACTTTCGTAAAACCTCAGGAAGCATCCGCCCACAAAAACCAACCGATTTCCCGTCCACCACCAGTGCCAGACAAAGATCGGAGTCACCATACACAGGGACCTGACCATTTGCAACGAAGGCAACATCAGCCAGACGCAATTCGTCGAGGAGACCGGTTATCGCCGCCTTAATATCATAAAAGTCGACGGTTTCATGCCCGAAGTGATAGACCGGAGAACCAGGAAACTTCCTTCCTGAATGGACTGCGGACAGATGGATTTCTTCAGTCGGTAGAGGAGCATCCCCGGGATGAAATACCTTGCCGATCTCAAAAAGTCGGATATCGGGTGTCTGATGATTGATATTGCGTTTAAGATTATCAAGTAAGCCAGGCAACAGCATGGTCCGCATCACACTTTGATCTTCACCAAGCGGGTTCATGAGCCGAACGGTTTGGCGCAAACCATCATCGTCAGCAAGTCCCAACTGGTCAAAGTGGCGGGGAGAAACAAAGCTATAATTGATCGCTTCATTAAAGCCCTGGGCGGTCATCAGCCTTGCCACACGCTGTCTCAGGATGCGATCGGGGTCCTTCTCTGAAAAATTCAACGGAACAGTCGGGAGAGAAATGGGGATATCATTATAGCCGATAAGTCTGGCAACCTCTTCGATGAGATCAACTTCCCTTTCCAGGTCGACCCGGAATGATGGGGGGGTAACCAGTAAGGGTTGCGCCTCTTCTTCGACACAAAAAATTTCAATACTTTCCAGTAACTCTTTGATTCGGCCAGTAGTAAGTGGCATTCCAAGTAAAGAACTACACCGTTCAGCCCGAAGACTGATAACAGAGCCATCCCGTAGACCCCCTTTTAAATCTACCCCACCGGGAACCGATGCTCCCCCGGCCAATTCGAGCACCAGTTGAGTCGCTCTAGCCAGAGCCCGACCACAGCCGAGAGGATCAACTCCCCTTTCAAAACGGTAGGAAGAATCCGTGGACAATTTCAATTGTCGGGCGGTCCGCCGAACGCTGACCGGATCAAAGCAGGCCGATTCAAGGAGAATATCAACGGTGGCAGAGTCAACTTCGGAATTACCTCCTCCCATAACCCCGGCGACAGCAACCGGTTGCGCCCCGTCACAGATCAAAAGCATTTCGGAGTCCAGCTCACGCTCAACCCCGTCAAGGGTGGTCAGTTTCTCGTCGGGAACGGCTTTCCGGACCCGAATTGTACCGCCAGCCAGCTTTCCGAAATCAAAGGCGTGCAGGGGTTGCCCATATTCGAGCATGACAAAGTTGGTAATATCAACCACATTATTGATGGGACGCAACCCTACTGCCAGAAGAAGCCGTTGCAACCACCACGGCGAAGGACCGATGGTCACCCCCCTGATCAGACGGGCGGCATAACGAGGACAGGCAGTCGAATCAAGAACCTCGACAGTAAAATCAGAACATCCTTGCCCTTGATCGGAATCATCTTCGGTAACCGGAGGATGCATACGCCCACCGGTAAATCCTCCAACCTCACGGGCCAAACCTATAACACTGGCACAGTCAGGACGATTCGGGGTCAAATCGACTTCGACCAAGGTATCGGAGAGTTCCAGAGCTTCGGTCAACGGTTGTCCGACAATGAGTCCCTCAGCGAGATCCATTATCCCTTCTTTACCACCGCCTATCCCCAGTTCACTGGCCGAGCAGAGCATCCCGTCCGAAGACTCGCCTCGAATTTTACTGGGTTTGATCTTGAACCCACCGGGCATCATTGTTCCCGGCGTTGCCAGGGCGGTTATCATTCCGGCCCGGGCGTTTGGTGCACCACACACAACCTGGCGTTCGCCGACCCCGTCATCAACCCGGCAAACCACCAACCGGTCGGCATTGGGATGAGATGTTACTGAGACAATCCTTGCCACTACAATCCCAGATAGATCAGGATACAGCTCATCAACGGCATCAACCTCAAGCCCGGCCATGGTCAACCGATCGGCCAACTCCTGAGCGGAAAGGTCAAAATCAATATATTGATAGAGCCAATTAATCGTGAATTTCATGAATCAGTCAGGGTTACGTTCATTTTAAAACTGGGAGAGAAAGCGTAAATCATTCTCATAATAGAGTCGGATATCATCGATCCCGTACTTCATCATGGCAATTCTTTCGATACCAAGGCCGAAGGCAAAACCGGAATAGATTTCAGGATCGTACCCAACCTTGTTAAAAACCTCCGGATCAATCATCCCCGACCCAAGGATTTCCAACCACCCGGTCTGTTTACACACCCGGCACCCTTTGCCACCACAGAAAACACAACCGATGTCGACCTCGGCACTGGGCTCGGTAAACGGAAAAAAACTGGGCCGAAAACGAATAGAGGTACGGGAGTCAAACATCCGGGCGATAAAGATCGAAAGGACTCCCTTAAGGTCGGCAAATGAGATCCCCCGGTCAACCAGAAATCCTTCAACCTGATGGAACATCGGGGTATGGGTAACATCCGAATCACACCGATAAACCTTGCCCGGCGCAATCATCCGTAAAGGAGGTTGTTTCTCCTCCATGGCCCGAATCTGCATGGGTGAAGTATGGGTCCGCAGGAGCACGGAATCACTGACGTAAAAGGTGTCATGCATATCACGCGCCGGATGATGGGGCGGGATATTCAGGGCCTCAAAATTGTAGAAATCGCTCTCCACATCGGGACCTTCCGCAACGGCAAAGCCCAATCCCTCAAAAATTCCACAGACCTCATCCATGATCTGGGTGACAGGATGTAACCGGCCGAGCGGAATACTCCGCCCGGGCAGAGTCAGATCCTCAGTGCTGCGGGAAACTGCCTCACCATGAAGAGTCAGGGTATCAAGACGATCCCCGTAGGCGGTTTCAACCTCACGTTTGACGCCATTGGCCAGTTGTCCAAGCCGGGGGCGATCCGCAGGGACCGCTTGGGCCACCTGCTTCATCAAGGCAGGGAATAACCCCTTCCGCCCCAGATACTTGATCCTGAACTCTTCAAGCTCGGCGGGCAGACCAATCTCTCCTAGCCGAGACAAGGCCTCAACCTTCAATTGCTGGATTTGATTATCCATTCCCGAAATAATAGCAATTCAGAGTCAGGATGCCAGCTTGGCAACCTGGCTGAAGGCAGTCGGATCTAAAATAGCCATATTTGACAGCACTTTGCGATCAAGCTCAACTCCGGCTTTTATCAATCCGCCCATCAAGGTACTGTACGACATCCCGTTAAGGCGAGCAGCCGCATTGATCCTTGCAATCCACAGACTCCTGAAGTCCCGTTTCCGGACCTTTCTATCCCGGTAGGCATAAGCAAGGGCACGATCCACCGCCTCAGAAGCAGTCCGGATCAACCGATGACGACCGCCAATATAGCCACTTGCCATCTTCAAGATTTTATTTCTTCGTCGACGCGCCTTAAATCCGCGTTTTACTCTAGGCATAGCAATCTCCTTCGCAACTTCATTCCTCACCCGAAACAATGAGTCGGGTGACCATGTAATTTTCCCGAATTCGGCCGGGACAACCGCAGAAACGATATTTTACAGATACGGCAATAATCGTTTAACTGATTTCACGTTGGTCGCATCCACCACATCACCCTGCCGCAGATTTCTCTTGCGCTTGGTGGATTTCTTGGTGAGAATGTGGCTGGCAAACGCCTTGCGGCGCATGACTTTCCCCGTGCCGCTCAACTTGAAACGTTTGGCGGCACCTCTATTAGTTTTCATTTTCGGCATGACTTCGCTCCCTTAAATAACAAGTACCGGATTCGGTATAAACCGAAACCGGCTTTGATTAACCAGCAAGGCTGAACCGCAAAAGATCGGCCTCAAAATAGAGTGAACGCCGGCAGTTTCATAAAACTGCATTCACCACTCGTGACCGACTTACACATAAAAAAGATATCACCCTAAACCCTAAATTATTTTTTAGGACCAAGGAACATAGCCATTTGACGCCCTTCCATGGTGGGAGGCTGAAGAATCAAGGCCACATCCTCCAACGCTTCTCCGATCTTCACCAAGACATCCCGGCCCAAGCTGTCCGCATAGACAATTTCACGGCCACGAAAACGCAGGGTAACCTTAACTTTATTTTTCTGTTCAAGAAACTTCCGGATATTCTTGATCTTGAAATCAAGGTCATGTTTTTCCGTTTTAGGACGAAGTTTGATTTCCTTCACCTCGATGACGGTCTGTTTCTTTTTGGCTTCCTGGAGTTTTTTGGCCTGTTCGTAACGGTATTTGCCATAATCCATGATCCGACAAACCGGCGGCTCCGCCGTGGGCGACACCTCGACCAGGTCAAGCCCGGACTCCTCGGCGAGTTTCTGTGCTCCGGCAACCGCCAATACCCCGACCTGTCCGCCATCACTCCCGATAACCCGAACCTCGGCGCAATCAATCTCACCATTAATCCGAGCCCTCACTCCACCACGATCATCCTTGGTATCTTTTTTTCGTCCTTTAATACCACTACCTCCCGTACTTCAATTTTGTTCTTGTCCGGCTCTGAGATAAGCGTGTACCTTTAGCATATTATCCCAGTCCTTTTCAACAGGAAATACATCAAACTAAAATTCAGTCCTTAGCTTCAGGATCCTGGGACCCGACCAGTTCCGCAAAATCGACAACGGACATTGGTGGCAAATTCTTTCCATCCCGCAACCGGACGGTTACCTGGCCCGAGGCGACTTCCTGATCACCGATGATCAGCATGTACGGCACCTTCTGAACCTGGGCTTCACGAATCTTATAATTCAGTTTTTCGTTACGGATATCCTTTTCAACTCTCACCCCTTGGCGACGCAACTCTCGATAAACCTCTTCAACATAGTCGAGCTGGGCATCGGTGATATTCATAACTCGGGCCTGAACCGGGGCCAGCCAGACCGGAAAGGCCCCGGCATAATGTTCGATCAAAACTCCAATAAAACGCTCAAGTGATCCCATCAGGGCCCGGTGAATCATAATCGGCTGATGAGCCTGACCATCGTCACCGGTATAACTGATCTCAAACCTTTCCGGCAGGTTAAAATCAACCTGAATGGTCGAACACTGCCAGGAGCGTCCCAGCACATCCTTAATTTTTATATCGATTTTGGGGCCATAGAACACCCCTTCCCCGGGATCCACCTCATATGCCAACCCCTTCTTTTCCAGGGCCATTTTCAAAGCCTCGGTGGCCTGTACCCAGTGCTCATCACTGCCCACATACTTCTCCGGGCGGGTGGACAGATAGACGTCATAATCTTCGAACCCGAACAATCGCAGAATTTGAAGATTCAGATCAATGATGTTAAAGATCTCCTCTTCAAGTTGATCCGGGCGGCAGAAGATATGGGCGTCATCCTGGGTAAAACCGCGAACCCGCATCAAACCGTGCAGTGCCCCAGTTTTTTCATAGCGATACACGGTTCCCAACTCACACCAGCGGATGGGAAATTCGCGATAACTCCGTTTCCTGGTGTTATATATGGCAATATGAAACGGGCAGTTCATCGGCTTCAGCTGATAACTGACTTCATCAATTTCAATGGGGGAATACATGTTCTCGCTATAGAAATCAAGATGACCACTGGTCTTCCAGAGATCCCGGCGGGCAATGTGGGGGGTATAGAGTAATTCATAGTTGTGACGGTAATGTTCCTCCCGCCACCGATCTTCAATGAGTTTCCGAAGCAAAGCCCCCTTGGGCTGCCAAAGGATCAGACCAGGGCCAACCTGATCCTGCATGGTGAAGAGCTCCAATTCCCGCCCGAGCTTACGATGATCACGCTTTCTGGCCTCCTCCAACTTATGGAGATAGTCCTTCAACTCCTTGGGATCACCGAAAGCTGTCCCATAGATCCGCTGGAGCATGGGGCGATGTTCATCACCGCGCCAATAGGCACCAGCCAGACGAGTAAGTTTGTAGGTCTTTAAAAATCCCGTATTGGGAACATGGGGACCACGACAGAGGTCTACAAAATCGCCGACCTGATAAAGATTGACCGTCTCGGCCTCGATCCCATCGAGCAGTTCAAGTTTATACCCCTGTTGTCGGGACTCAAAGAGTTGACGAGCCTCATCGATGGTCACCGTGGTCCGAACAAAAGGCAGAGCCTTGCCGGCCAACTCGGTCATCCGGGCTTCGATCCGCTCCAGGTCATCCGGAACAAACGGGGCTTCCCGATCAAAATCGTAATAAAAACCATCATCGGTGGCCGGGCCGATGGCTACCTTGGTCTCAGTTCCAAACAAATCGACCACCGCATGGGCCATGAGATGGGCGCAACTATGACGGATGAGATTCAATCCTTCAGGGGATGCAGCACTGACAATTTCCACAACCAAATCTGATTCCACCGTCGCGGTAAGATCGAATAGATCACTTCCGCTCTTGACGGCGAGTGCCTGCTTCCGAGCCTTATTCGAAGCGAGTTCCTTCAGGATCTCACCCAACATGGTCCCACCGGCAACAGTTATTGTCTTTTCTCCCCCCAGGAGAGAAACAGTGTAATCAGCCATCCCTTCAACATCCTGTGTATTCATGCAAAATGAAAAAAAATAAGCACATTGGCCAAGCCAACCTGCCTATCATCAGCCCGCCACCACCGGGCAGGCAACAACCTAGAAGTGTGGATCGGAATAATCATGGTAGGCGCGGGCGGGATTGAACCGCCGACCCTTTGCACGTCAAGCAAATGCTCTCCCACTGAGCTACGCGCCTGTCCAGAAATCCGTCACAGTCGTCCTCCCGACTGTATTCATAACCGCGCAACAAATAACAGCAAAAGCCCCTTGCTGTCAAGCAGAAATCAAAGATCCGTGAACCGGTTACGGCTTACCGGTATCCATTCGGGACTCAATGGCCCTTGCCAGGGTTACATCATCTGCATATTTGATATCCATCCCCATGGGAATCCCGCAGGCCAGGCGAGTGACTTTCACCTGCATACCCTGCAAACGACTGATCAGATACGCGGCCGTGGCTTCCCCGGGGACGGTGGAACTGGTGGCGATCAAGACTTCAGCCACCGTGCCTTTTTTGACCCGGGACAACAACGCCCCGATCCGAATCTCCTCGGGCCCGATCCCATCCATGGGCGACAATACGCCATGGAGCAAATGGTACTGTCCTTTAAACGCTCCGGTCTTTTCGATGGCCATCAGATCAGCGGGTTCTTCCACCACACAGACCAGGGCCGGATCACGACCGGGGTCTCCACAGATCACACACGGATCTTTTTCCGAAAAGGCAAAACAGTTCCGACAGAGATGAATCGCCCCATGGAGATCGACCAGATCCCGGGCCAGATCCCGGGCCTCCGCCGCCGGCCGCCGCAAAATATGCAAGGCCAGGCGAGTCGCCGTCTTCCGCCCAATGCCAGGGAGACGATGCAAATCCTCAATCAACCGAGCTAGAGCCGGGGGTACGACATCCATGAAATCCTCCGGATTAGAACAGGCCTGGAATATTGAGGCCGCCGGTCAACCGACCCATCTCGGTTCGAGCCAGCTCTCGGGACTGTTTTAGGGCATCATTTATGGCGGCCGCAATCAGATCCTGCAGCATCGTTGGATCACTGGGATCGATAACCCCCGGTTCAATAACCAGATCCACCAACTCCTGGTTGCCGTTTACAGTGGCGCGGACCATGCCGCCACCCACCGTTGAATTGACCGTACGACCGGCAAGCTCATCCTGCATGCCCTTCATTTTCTGTTGAAATTCCTGAGCCTGCCGCATCAACTGCTGAAGGTCCATCACTGCTGCTCCTCTTCTTGGCTTGCCGTAACCACCCTACTGCGGGGGCCGGTCCTGATCCCATCAACTCTGCCCCCAAAAACCTCTGCAACCATTTGCACCAAAGGATCATCACGCAAGGCTCGACGTTCTTCCTGGGGACCATCAATGTCTCCGGGGGTTGCTCCCTCACCACCACCGCGAATTTTTACCCGGATCTGCAATTCCTCCTGGAAAAAATCCTGGGCAAACTCGGTAAGACTTTTCAGATTTTCCGACTCCTGCAACATTCTACATTCCGCAGGTTCATCATATTTCATAAAGATCTCTTGACCCTGACGGCTGATCCCGACACACATCTTCATTACCGGAGCCATCCATTTCCTGCGATCTTTTACATATTCTATAAATTCATCCCAATCCCGGCGCACATCCCGTGACGATTTCGCCGAGGAATCCTGGGCCATTGTAGGAACGGACTCCGCCACCATGACAGGACCTTGATCAGGGCTAGGAGCTTCCACAACCGGCTCGTCCACGGATAGCGGCTCGGGCACCTTTGCTGCTTCGGCAGGGGGCACCACCGGGGGTACTTCAATATCCACGGATACAGCCTGCTCCACGAGGCGGGTCGATGCGACAAAACCCTTTTGGGGACCTTGGGGAAGCTCGAAACCATCTTGTTGCAGCAGCTGATCCAGCTTACCGATCAAATCAGCCACCGGCACCACCTGGCCGACCTGCAAGGCCCGGGCAAACGTCATCTCCAGAACCAAACGAGGATGGGAGGCATATTGCATCTCCGAGAGCCCTTTCAACAGCTGATCAAAAAGGTTCAGAACAGTTTCAGTTTCATAGTGGGCCGCAAGGGTGGTCAAGGAGGTCAATTCTCGATCCGAGCCGTCAAGAAGTTCGCCCGGCGCTGGAACCACCCGGCAGATCACCAATCCCCGGAAAAAGAGGAGGAGATCGGTGGCAAAGCGTTTTAGGTCGGCCCCGGCCTGGCATACCTGATCCAGAAAAGACAGACTCCCCGCTAGATCACCATTAAGCAGGGCCACTGCCAGTTGTTCATAAACCTGACGACCAACCAGACCAAGCACCTCCCGGACATCGTCGTCGGTCATCTCACCTTCGCCAAATGAAAAAATCTGATCAAGAAGACTCAAGCCGTCTCGGACGCTGCCCGAGGCCTCCCGCGCGATCATCTCCAGGGCATCATCGGAAATGGATACTCCTTCAGCCCCGGCAATTTTTTTGAAAAAGGCAAAAAGTTCGGCGAACGGAACCCGTTTCAACTCATAGCGTTGACAACGGGAAAGGATGGTGACCGGGATCTTATGCAATTCAGTGGTGGCAAACATGAACACCACATGGGCAGGTGGTTCCTCCAAGGTCTTCAACAGGGCGTTGAAGGCCTCGGCGGTCAACATGTGAACCTCATCAATGATGATAATTTTAAAACGACATTTCGTGGGGAGAAAGCGGATATTTTCTTTGAGATCACGAATCTCCTGGATACCACGATTGGAGGCTCCGTCAATTTCATGGAGATCGATGGAGGCACCCGCCTTGATTTCACGGCATGACTCACACTCGTCACAGGGCGGGGTTTCACTTGTCCCTTGACAGTTCAGGGCCTTGGCCATGATCCGGGCCAAGGTGGTCTTGCCGACCCCACGCACCCCACCAAACAGCATGGCATGGGGAACCCTGTTCCGCTTCAGGGCATTCCGCAAAATCCGGACCACCGGCCCCTGACCAACAACCTGGTCAAAAGTCTGGGGACGCCATTTTCGAGCCAGAACGAGATAAGACATGACAGCGCACAATAAGGAGGCAGAGGTTGTGATGCCGATCAATAGACCGGACCGAGGAGAACAAGAGACGTTTAGAAAATTCGTCACCAGGCCTTTTTAACACTCGTCAGTGCTCCGGATGTGCCCGAATGCGATGTCCCGCAAGAGTCCACTCTGCGGGACATCGCATTCGGGTGCAGACGAAGTACTGGCGGGTGTTAAAAATGATAGCCGGGCACCCCTGGAACACATAACGGTACTCGCTACCGTTGCTTCCTCCCGGACCTGGCGGGATTCGCAAGCCGCTATTGCGCAGGACCCGGCTATCAAAACCGATAAAGATGTTGTCGCCAAAGAGCAAACAGTGGAACTCTGGCGGAGAGGGTGGGATTCGAACCCACGGTACGTTGCCGCACACACGCGTTCCAGGCGTGCACCTTCAACCGCTCGGTCACCTCTCCAGTAATATTCCACACCAACATGTCACCGTTGGCCGACAAAGAGAGTCACTATAGCGTTTTTTTCGAAAAATAAAACAAAAAACTGATCAGATATCACACTTCCGCTGCCCGGAACGGCGCTCTTTGAAAAAGGCCTGAAGCATTCGGGAAGACTCGTCTGCCATAACCCCGGAGGTAATTTCAAAATCATGATTAAGGAGTCCATCGGAACCCACCCGGTAGCAACTGTCCACCCCTCCGGTCTTGGGATCGGTGGCACCGTATACCAACCTTTTAATCCGGGCATGGATCATGGCCCCGGCACACATCACGCAGGGTTCAAGGGTTACAAATACACTACAATCAGTCAGGCGATAATTCCCTGTCGCCTCCCCGGCCTGCCGAAGAGCCAGCATCTCGGCGTGTCCAGAAGGATCATTAAGGGTTACCGAACGATTACCGGCCCGGCTAATCACCTGCCCCGAGCCATCAACAACCACGGCCCCCACCGGCACTTCACCGGCCTCGGCGGCAATACGGGCCTCGGCCAGGGCCAGCCCCATGTACTGCTCATCCGCCTTCATCAACCTCGACCCCCGAACCTTTGCAATCGGGTCATCCTTTTCAATCGACCTCATTAACCGTCTTTTGCTGATTCCGGGCATAGTTTGCTGCAGCCAACCCTGCCACACACCCTTCCCCCACAGCCTTGGCCATCTGGTAAGGATGCCCAGTGATATCCCCCGCCGAGAAAATTCCGGGGACATTGGTTTCCTGTTTTTTATTGGTGACAATATGGGTAAAGGTTTCAGTATCAAGCAAAACGCCAAGGCCAACGGCCAGTTCCATGGCCCCTTTTGAGCCAAGTTCCACAAAAACCCCTTCCACCTCCAGGACCTGATCATTTTCTAATACCACCCCGGTCACCGCCTGCTCGCCGGAGATCTCACGCACCCAAGTGCCCACCATGACCCGAACCGAGCTGGCCTTGAGTTTATCGGCAAGGTCCTTAGCCACATCAAGGCCATGGGTGACCAAAGTCACTTCAGAGGCATAACCGGTGAGGGTCAAAGCGCCATCCACGGCCGCACTGCCGTCGCCGACCACCGATACTTTGGCATTTCTAAAAAAATTGGCATCACAGTCAACACAGTAACTTACCCCGCGACCGGCCAACTCTTTTTCGCCCTTTACCCGTAATTTTTTTCGCGAGGTCCCAGTGGCAATCACCAGTGCCCAGGCTGAGAGCGTGCAACACTCGGTTCTGACCTGCACCATGCCATCCTCCGCCTGGGAAACATGCAGGACATCCTCCTCCAGCAACTCAGCACCGAATTTTTTCACCTGGGCCACACCGATCCGCAAAAGCTCTTCCCCGGCAACAACTCCCTCGACACAGAGATAATTTTCCACATGGGCGGTGGCGATACTACTGCGCCCCGGTCGACCGACCACTACAACCCGGGCCTTTTTTCGGACCGCATGGAGTGCAGCTTGGAGCCCGGCCGGTCCGGCTCCAATAATAATTACATCGAATGTACGTTCATCAGTCATTTCATTCACTCAAATATTTTGAATCATAATTTTACCAGTGGTGCTGGACTATTAAACCGTATTCCCTAGCCCAGACAAACTGGAAAACAAATTAAGGCCCAGGATGATTACATTACCTGCAGGTTCTCAATTTTTAAAGTTAAACTGCTTACCCAAAGTCTTACCATAAAAAACACGAAAATTACCGATAAGATACTAAAAAACATCAACCGCATTTCCTCGAGAGTAGACATTGGGGTTGCAACCGAATACTATGAAACCTTTATGAGACTGCCCGACTTAGGCATAAATCTGCTGGATATTCACAAGAAGTCTCGTTCCGAAAATTTACCGACATAAAGACCCAAACCCGCCATGAAAATCAACAACGAAGACAAACCGCTCCAGCGGACATTGAGGGTTGGCCAAGTTATGGTGGGACTCATCGGACTCGATGTGACCCTCGGCAGGATTCTCAAAGAAGACATCTCCGAGGAAGAAGCCGTGAGACAACTCTTTGCAGCGGTCAGCAAAGAAAATTATATCCCCCCGGGGGCTATCAATATTTATCGCCAGGCCCTGCTTGAGGAATATCGCAAGCTTAAAACTGGAATGGAGACCACGACCACAGGTCTTTCCATCAAGATTCTCGGACCGGCCTGTGTCAGTTGCAATCGGCTGAACACCTTGGTCTTTGATATCCTCCAGGAGATGGGAGTAGCGGCCGACATTGAACAGATCCATGAACTCGATGAAATCTGGCGGCAAGGAGTGCTGACCACGCCCGCCCTGATTATCAACGGTGCCATTGTCGCAAGCGGCCGTCTCCCCAGTCGATCGGAGGTCGAAGCCTGGTTGCGTGGGGCAATTCCCTGAGCCACTGTCTTCCCCAAGGCAAGCACCTTGGCAGAATGTTCAAACCTCCTCAGGGAATGGGAAACCGGGCTCGTCAAGGAGCTTACTCATCCTCTGCTTGGTCGGGGTCTTGGCAGCATGGAAATCAGCGATCAGACCAATAATTTCAAGAACCCTCTCTACGTTGGCTTGCCGGACGATCCGCCGCCCTACCGCGGGCCTGGCACCACCTTTGCCGCCCACAAAGACATCAAAGCCCTGGCGGGTGGCGACGATCCCGATATCGGTCAGCAGCGGCCCGGAACAGGCGGCCGGACAGCCTGAAACAGCTATTTTAAACTTCGGCTTCACCCCGCTCCTACTACCAAACCGCTCAGCCACTGCATCAGAGAAGGCCAGGGTGTCGCACAGCCCTAGATTACACCCCTGGCTCCCAATACAGACCCGCGCCAAGGGAAATCGACCAGGGCCTTTGAAACTCACCCCAAGGGAGGAAAGCTCCTGACGAATCGGCTCAACATCTTCTTCCGCCAGGTTATACAATCTCAGATTCTGGGCGGTGGACAGGTAGAGGTCAAACCGATAGTGTTCCTTCAGGCCCGTAACTTTTCTTATAACCTCACCAGGTAAACGCCCCGAGGGCAGAAGAATAGTGAGCGATTTCCCTGAAACAGACTCTTTTTTCTGGCTCATCTCGACTCTCCGTAATATTTATGTAGAATGACAATGAAACTTTTGTTAATAACTGACTGATTAAGATTTTGGGACTGGACACTACGGATTTTCACGATACAGAAACATCTTCGACCAAGAGCAATACTATACCCTTGGATCGATCAAAATGGTTCATTTTTAACACATACGACCTTCAGACAAATTCTGATTACCTTGGAGAAAAAGAATGGGATACAGTTCAAACCCCTATCGAGCTGACGCGAAAGCGAGCAACTCAATTGACCGTAAGCGAGAGCAGGAACGACGGTATATGATGCAGGCCGCTTTTAAAAACTGTGATGACCTCGCCATCCGCCTGGTTCAACGGCTGCTCGACAAACATATCATTGAAACTTCTTCTATCGATTCCATCAGAGAGGTGCTGGCCCATCAACTCAAGAAAATTGCTGATATGGATGAACATGATGTCAACTTCAAAATAGCCCCCATCCGACAACTTGTTCCCAATCCGAACTTTATCAGTCTGTACATTACCCAGTACATTATTGAAGATCTTATCGATCATCGTGATATCGAAGATATCTTCGGCGATGAGAGTGAGATTTATCTGGCCGTCGATTCGATCTTGAATGTGATTCGCCCCCAATAAGAACACGATGCCCGCAACTCACCCCGAGGTCCCCCCCCGCCTGCTCTATGCAAATGAAGCCGGCGAGATTTGTGACTTCCCGGAATTAATGGCAGCGGGGCGGAGTTTGCATGATTTTCAACTCCCGGAACCACACCATTTCATTCCCTTACCGGAAGGGAGTGAACTTTTCGTCCTCCCCGATCGTTCTCCGGTGGGTATTGATCCGACAACCGGAGATGCGGTCCACCTTGCAGAAGATCCCGCCCGACCAGGCCGCCCGGCTCATGGGGTAGCCGCCTTCATGGCTCCGGCCCACACCACCATCTACACCGCCGCCTTTGAAAAAAAAGAACCTGGCGGAATCCCCCTTCCCCTCTTTGCTTATACTGCCGTGGGCTGGGCGGAAGGCCGCTTCTGGGTATGCGCCTTTCGCAGCGACCCGGACCTCCGCCAGGAACCGGGGCGATTTAAACCCTCCACCATCAAGAAAGCCACAACAAGACGGCTCAAAGAATTCCCCGAGAACCGTCTGATCCAACATCTTGGCACCTGCAGTCTCACCTATGGCTGCCCGGCAGCGATCAACTTCTTCATGGACCGCTGGGAAGCCCCATTGCCCACCTCACCGACGTGTAATGCCTCCTGCCTTGGCTGTATTTCACTCCAACCCTCAGGTTGCTGTCCCGCCACCCAGGATCGAATTCGCTTCATCCCGACTCCCGAGGAAATTGCCGAGGTTGCTATTCCCCATTTACAACGGGTAAAACAGGGAGTGGTCAGTTTCGGACAGGGCTGCGAAGGTGAACCTCTCCTGCAAAGCACAACCATTGAGGCGGCCATCACGCTCATCCGCCGAAACGCCCCGAACCGGGGGACCATTAATTTAAACAGTAACTCCAGCCTGCCCGACCAGGTGGCCCGTTTGGCCAAGGCCGGACTCGACTCCCTGAGGGTCAGCCTGAACAGCGCTCAAAAGCTGTACCACCAACGCTATTACCAACCCAAGGGCTTTTGCCTTAATGAGGTCAAAGAGTCCATCAGGGTTATGAAAGAGGCAGGCAAGTTCGTCTCGTTAAACTACTTTATCCTTCCCGGGGTTACCGACTCGCCTCCGGAATACCAGGCCCTTTGCGAACTGATTGAGGACTGCCATCCAGATTTCATTCAGCTGAGGAATCTCAACATGGACCCTGACTGGTATCTTGAGGGGATCAATTTCAACACCTTAACCAAGCCCATGGGGATTCTGCAATGGCACGCGGATCTGGCTAAACGCTTCCCTTCCCTTCGCTTCGGCTATTTCAACCCCTCGCTTCGTGATTAACCTTCCAACCTGTTCACCTAGCACAAGTCCAAATTCCATTCGTCCACCACCCAGCCCAGACCCAATTCACCGTGTGCCTCTAAACAAAACCCAGAGAAAAAAACAACTACTCAAGTGACGAACAACGAACAATCGAATGATGAGATGGAGAGAGGTTCCCCTATTCGAATGTTCGGACTTCGTCTGTTCGTCAATCGAATGTTCGCTGTTGCAATACAATATACCGTTGAACGGAACTCAGGTGTAACTGTCCAGCTGCACCCCATCTCCGCACCATCGTGCTCGCCCAGCGTACCCGGATCGGTTCAAATGATTTTGTTTTCCAGGCACTTTTCACAATACTTCCAGATTCACTCCTCTTGTCTCGGATGAGGCACAAAAAAAAGGGCAGCCCAGATGGGCTGCCCTTGAATACGCACTCAATTAAATGGCTTGAGTCTATCTTACCATTTAACTTCTACAGAATGACCAGCTGAGATGAGCATTTCATCGTCAGCGGAATACTTGTCCGGCATACCAATAGCAACACCAAACTTATAAACGGTGTTCTGGGCCAGGGCATATTCCAAAGAACCATCAACCTCGATCAAAGTGGTTTCAGCCTTATCAGAAAGAATGGCATAGGCGCCGAGTACCTTGGCAGACATCTTATCGCTCAACTTGATTCCCAACTGTCCCAGAACGGCCATGACGGTATCATCACCAGTGGTTTGGGTATCACCGAAATCGGAAATCGCGGTTACCTGAGATTTTCCGAACAAAAGAGTCGGAGTAAAATCATCATCTGCTTTATAGCCATTGGCAGCGTAAGCCGCAGCAGCGCCTACGCTCATGCCGTCGCCCAGTCCCATCCCAGCCATGGCGAAGAAACCAAGATCATCATCGGTACCATAGGCGTCACCCATCTTCATGTTGACCTCAGCGGCGACCATCATGCCACCAGCGGTACCATTTACGTAGGCATCGATAACAATTCCGTCATCATCGGCAGGGGTTGAATCATTCATGATGTCAACGCCAATCACACCGAACTTGAAATCACCAGCACTACCAACGTAGAATGCTGAGTAAGAATCTTTATCAAGATCTCCACCGGGATTTTTGGACTCGACATCCTTCTGCAGGAAAGCACCAACCTTCTGGCCACCGCCGAGGTCATAAACGGCCTTGATCCGGTCAGCGGTATTGCCCCAGCTCATGAGCTTGTTACCCCAGCTAACTTCCTGACGACCGAGAATCCAGGTGCCGCCCAAAATACCCAGTTGGATATAAGCACGATCGACATTGTTATTGGTGGTACTCATAGCACCGGCAAACTCATCATTTAAAAGGGTAATACGGGAGCCGACCATAACATTGTCAGCCAATTTTGCATTGATGATGAACCGATATCGCTGATCATAATTACGGATTGCATCACTGGCAGTGCCATCGACATCGCTGTAGAGGCCACGGACACGAGCTTCGCCATGGAAGTCCAGGATATCACTGGCTACGGCGGAAGAAGCCATACCTGCCACCAGACCAAGTGCTACTGCAAAACCTAACGCTTTCTTCATCCTTAATCTCCTTTGTTTTAATTAGCAGGTTACCGATCAACTACTGATCCGAATGATCGTCCAGCATAAATAGGGGAATGCCGGATAAACCAACTTAAACACAAAATTACTTACGATTTACTACACGCAGGACCTAACATTGTCAAGCAAATCTACAAAAAAGCAACCCAAAACAAATTAATAAATTGAATCCCCATTCATCTCGACAACACCCTGCATTCACCCACAACAAACAACTTTCAACCCAGGTACCACAATGTGGTGTATTTCGCAACACTATTTTCCCCTGAAAATAACGAATACCCCACCAAAGAAAAAACTACAAATTTTCATTTAAAAGATGCAAATGATGCGCCAAATACTCCAGAAAATAGATAAAAAAAATTAATAACGAACAATCAACATCATAGTACCACAACCCAGGTCTCAAATGGAACCACTCAGCCCAGGCCATCGTGGGCAAAACCCCACACTGCCTTCATTTTCATGATTTATTGACCCAATCCATAATAAACAAATCTGGTCTGATTTTTCCGAAAGAATAGGCCTTCATCCTTGGCCACCTGCCCGAGAACCACCCGGGGCACCCCATCATCCCCTGTCCTCAACAGGCAATCCTGAATATATTCACTAACCTCGTCGGTGGTCCAAAGAACACTCACCCCATTTCCATTCCACCCGAGAATCTGAACCTTGGCCCCGGCAAAGGCCATCATACTTTTGACCAAGCCCGCGCCAACCGCCGCTGAATTTTTCAAGATCACGAGATCGGCCCGGCCGTCGCCATTGAGATCGGTTGCCGACATCCGAACCGGAATATTTAAATTTACTCCTCCGGAATCATCACTTCCCATTGCCTGACCGATATAGCGAAGGGTCCCACCATAACGCTCATCGCTCTTCCAAAGGCCTTGACCATGATCATCATAGTAATGGAGGATCTCATCCTGATCCACGGCGACCGTTTCAATCCGACCGTCACCGGTAAAATCAGCTTTGATAAAATCAAACAGATTCACCCCTGAGGGGAGCTCAATCCGCTCCCCCCGAGTCACCCCACTCTTATCGCGATCCAACAGATAAACCCCGTCCTTCACCGGATGAAACCCTCCACCCTCCTGGCCAACCAGAACCATACCTCGCCCCGGTAAGGTTATCACCCGGAGGTACCAGGGTTGCCTCTCAAAAATGGTGACAAAGGAAGCCCCGCTCCATTCAAGGGCAAACGATTCCGGCACATTATCGGACACCGTACAAACATAGATCTCCGCTCGCCCATTTCCGTTAAGATCGGCCAGATAGAGGGCCACAACCTTGGCATGGGAAAGAGCGGGAAGCACCATCGCTTTCCGGAGTTCGCCAAAAATTGCATCATAGATATAGATTGCCGTTTTATCTGCAGCAACCAGGACGGGAGAACCAGGTCCATAGACATCGCCCACGTCAAAAGCCTGCAGATCAAGCTCAACCTGGCGACTGCGGAAAACAACTCCCTCCTTGTTGTCGCGGCCTTTCCTCTCTTCCGTAGCTGGAGCCCCCAGGACACTAGCCCCTTTGACCAAACGATCAGGATGCTCTTCACTCGATGCAACAGAAGCCGGCTTGACCGGCTCAATCAAAGCATCCTTGGGGGGCATAACCACGACTTCGCTCTTCTTCCCTTCAAGCATTCGGCTCCTGATCTCCCGGGCCAGATCCCCGACCGTACGAATCAGCGAGGCAGAATCCAGGGCCGCCCCAAAAAATCTTTCCTGGGCCAGAGGATCATTCAGCCGCAGAGCTTCCAAATCAAGACTAAAAGCCCCCCCCAACTCGGTTAAACTGCCCCAGACCACGAGATCCGCCTGTAATCTACGACCTATGGTGGCCGGTTGCTCCGAGTCGGTATCGACCCCGACCGGCACCTCAATCAATTCATATTGATCGCTCCCACCCAACCGGCTGGCCAGCATGGTCCGGACCCCTTCCCCCATATAGGCCAAATCACCAGCGGCATGAACCGCCAGGGGCAAAACCAATATCCG
Source organism: Pseudomonadota bacterium (assembly GCA_018814305.1). Lineage (GTDB taxonomy): Bacteria > Desulfobacterota > Desulfobulbia > Desulfobulbales > JAGXFP01 > JAHJAA01. Next base: position 36,185 of record JAHJAA010000021.1, on the reverse strand, counting down.
TTTGGAACCCGGCATCCCCCCGTGTTCTTCGGCGGAAGCTCCCCCAACAAGTCCCACGACCAAAACCAGCCAAAACCACCGATAAAATATTTTTTTTATCATTGCCATCATCCAATATCCCGTTGAATTTTATTCCCGAACAAAGTCATTTTTTCTTACCCCGCAGCCTGTAAATGGGCAAGCGATATTCTTGAAGAACTTGCCAACAATACCACAATGTAGTAATACGTCTCCGTGATCAAATGACGACTCGCAAGGCCCTATGGAAAAGGAAACCCGGTCCAGTCAGCCCGAACCATGACTTTGCGTTCACCCGGAAAATGGATTATAGTGCCGATGATTTTGGGCCTCCAGAATCACCGGTCGGCCACATCAATATTTTATCGTTTGAAAATGAGGAAGCCCATGAAACCTGAAAAAATGATCCTGCAAGACTGCCTGAAAACCTACACCTTTGATCAGGACAAGGCCCTGACCCCGGAAGACACGGTCAAACGGTTCCAGGACCGATTAAAAACAGTCAACTTGGATATCCTCAAAGAGATCCGCCGAATCGACACCGGACGCTTAGACATCCCGGTTTACTTCAGCGTCTGCGGCAAGGACGCCATCGAAACCATCGGCAACAAAAAGCAGATGGGCAAGGGTAGCACTCCCGAACAGTCCAGGGCCAGTGCCTGCATGGAATTGGGTGAACGCTTCAGTTTTTTCAGCTTCAAGAAAAACCCGGATAATTTCATAACCGATACTTACGAAAACATGAAGAAGGCCGGTCACCCCCTGGTCCCGTTATCCCGCCTGCTCCAATCGGTCCATGACGAAAACACCTCGGCTGAACTCCTGGCGAAACTCCTCGAGGGACTGCCCATGCGGTGGACCTGGGCGACCAACCTGACCACCGACGAAGAGGTCCTGGTCCCCTTTTCCTGGTTCTACGCCATCAATGAATTCAACGGCCCCTCGGCCGGGAATACCTACGAAGAGGCGATCAGCCAGGGTGTCTGCGAAATTGTCGAACGCCATGTCTGTTCGATCATCAGCCGCAAGCAACTCCCGGTTCCACTGATCAATCCCGACTCGATTACCGACCCCGTGGCCCGCGAACTGCTCGATAAATTCTCCAACCATGGAATCAAGGTCTACCTGAGCGATTTCAGCCTTGATACCGGGATCCCCACAGTCGGGGCTCTGGCTATCGACCCCTCAACCTTCCCGGAGACCAGCGAAATCGTCTATACGGCTGGAACCACGCCCAATCCAACCAAATCAGTAATCCGCGCCCTGACCGAAGTCGCCCAATTGGCCGGCGACTTCAACACCAAGGCCAACTATGTGGCCAGTGGTCTTCCCAAACCCCTGGACATGAAGGAAGTCACCTATATCACCGCCCCCGGCAAAACCATTGACCTTGATCAAATGGACGACCTCACCGACAACAATATGAAGGTCGAAGTGGAACGATGCCTGGCTGCTTTAAAAAAACTGGATCTAGAAGTTCTGGTGATCAATACCCGTCACCCTGAACTCCAGTTTTCCACCATCTACACCATTGTCCCAGGCGCTCATTTCCGTGAACGATCCATGGTCGCCAACGCCGGGCTCTTTGCCGCCAAACTGGCCAATGAACTCATCACCGACCCGGAGGAAAAACTCCAACAGCTTACCCGGATGGAGACCCTCCTGCCCAACGCCTACTTCATTGAATACTACCTTGGACAACATCTTGCCGACCAGGGTCGTCCCGCCGAAGCCCTCACCCATCTCAACAAGGCCCTCACCCTTGATCCCGACCAGGAAGATATCCCGTATATCTATTCTTTCATGGGGAGCTGCCTGAAGGATCTCGAGCAGTATGACCAGGCCGTGACCGTCCTCCAAAAAGGCACCTCCCTGGACGATGAACGCCCCGACTTGCATAACCTCCTGGGTTTTTGTTTCTTCAAGAAGGGTGACCACGAGGCCGCCGTTCACCATTTTTCCAAGGCGGTCTATCTCGCCCCCACCTCGGCCATTGACTATGCCAACCTTGGAGTGAACTACCGGAAACTGGGCCAGAATGAAGAGGCAATAAAATCATTCGCCCTGGCTCTGTCCCTCGACCCCTCCATTGGTTTTGCCCAGCAACACCTAGCGGAATTAGCAGAAGAGACAGCGCCTTCGTAAATTTCTAAAAGAAAACGTCTCTCCGTTCCAACGACTTGACGGATCAAAAATAACAGTCGGACATCTCTGGAGTGTAGTCTCCGCCCGGTTGCAGTCTCACATGAAAAGGGGGAAGCGTGGTTCGTTCGCCACCTTCCCCCTTAACCGCTTCAATGAGCACCACCCCCCCCGGCGCCCCCGGATATTCATGCACTGTCTGGAGGCAAACCAACTTAAATCCATACTCCCGCAGCAGTTCTGCGGCCTGCTCCAACCGCCAGGCCGGTAAAACCAGATCACCATATCCACCCATATCAAGCACCCAGTCCATGGCCCGGATCACCGCCGGGAGATCGGCACAGAGTTCATGACGAGCCACAGCCAGTTCAGGGGAGGAATTGGGACGGAATTTTCCGAGCGGGAAATAGGGGGGATTGGCAACAACGCGCTGAAAACCGGCCTGAGGGTAGAGTTCCCGAATCAGCCGAAGATCACCATGGGTAATGGTCAATCGGTTGGAGAGCCCGCTATCGGCCACGTTTCTTCGGGCCAACTCGGCCAAGGCAGGTTGAATTTCAAGACCATGGACCGAAATTTTCGGCCATCGACCAGCGAGAATCAAGCCGATCACCCCACAGCCGCATCCCAGGTCAAGAACCTTCTCTCCAGGGCCAGGCCGGACAAAACCAGCCAGTATAACCGCATCTTGGGTAAACCGATAGCCGCCCCGTAGTTGCCGACAGAAAACCCTGCCCCGGCAAAAGGCCTCTACGGCCTCACCCCGCCCAAAGGAGGCAAGAGCATCAGCTTCGCCCGGACTAGGCGCCAGGCGCCCAAGGCCTTGTCCTTCAGCTTCCGACAACCTCGTCCGACTCCATCTTGTTAAGCACCAATCCGGTCAAGACCTTCGGATAAAAATAGGTCGACTTATGGGGCATGATCAACTCTTCATCGGAGACCCTTTTTACTTGGGCTACCAGAGTATTCTTCATTAGAAAGAGAATGCTGACCTCCTCCGATCCGATTGAATTCTTGACGGCCTGATCCAAGGCCTCATCGGGATCACTGAAGTAATCGATCAGATTTCGCTCTTCGCATTCTTGATGACTCAACTGCAGATATTTTTCGAGGATCAACTCGGAAAGCACCACCACATCAAGCTCCCGAAGGGACGCAGGAATTGTATCCAGCCCTGCGGCCTCCATCATGCCCGGCTTCATAATCAAAAGATAGCACCGATCCTCCACCGGGTGATAGAGCCCGAAACAATTCCCTTCAACTATCTCATCCATCCGGGCAAGGACTTCAGCCAGGAGGACCTCCCGGGTCCCGCCACGAATCTCTTCAACCACAAATCCCTCGGCCAAACGCTTCACCAGATCGTCGGCCCCGACTCCAGGCATCTGCACCAGACGATGGGTCGGCAAAACCGAAAGACCCGGATCCTCCATGGCACAGAGATACATCATGATATGATTAAACGGGCTATCCGGCGTCACCGACCCTTCCCGCTCAACAATCAACTCCCGCATCTGCAAAGCGGTGTTATACCGATGATGACCATCAGCTATATAGACGCTCTTGGCGGCAAAAAGACCTGCAACGTGCAGGATCACGGCCGGGTCGGTGATCGACCAGAGACTGTGCCGGCAACCATCATGATCAAAGGCCTCACAGAGTGGGGTTCCCGACCGACCCGCTTCAAGGGAGGACATCACCGCCCCCTCTTGGTCCGGATAGAGGGCAAAAACCTGACTGAACTGGGTCCGACAGGTATCCAGCAGACGCAACCGGTCGGTGACCACTCCGCGAAAAATCTGCTCATGGGGCTTGACAATACCTTCGGAAAATTCAGCGAGACCGGTGAGGCAGACCAGCCCTTTCCGGGTCAACCTTCGTCCTGAAGGATGCTGATACTCAATGAAGTACAGATATACCGCAGGCTCCGAATCACGGACCAGGATTCCCTCAGCCTGCCATTGCTCAAGTAAATCCCGGGAATGGCGGTATCGTTCGTCGGTCATGCCGGCCGGATCGATATTCTTACTGAGATCAAGCTGAATCATATTATAGGGATTTTTCTTCAGCAGATCCTCTTGGGCCTTCCGGTCAATGACATCATAGGGGGGGGTAACCACCTCTTCCAGCTTGGGAACGCGGGTGGAATTATATCTGAGGCCGCGAAACGGCGCGATCAAAGCCAAGGGTTTCTCCTCTTTTTTAGTTTGCTCGGGTGGGAACTTTTTAATACTGTGATTATTCTTTCACAATCGAGTAAAAGAATGTCACTTTGTATTCAATATCCGGTGATTTTTCAAGGGCAATGTCAATTTACCGTTCCCTCGCCATCCGGTCAAAGAAAGACCGGAAGACTCGATTAAAAAAACATCTTTTTAGCAACTTTTGAAAGTCTTGGCCAGATCAGCTGTTCTAAGGCAAAGCAGACTTTCATGCAGACCAAGAGAGGATAGTATGTTTGATATCATTGTCGAAAACCATTTTTCCGCCGGGCATCACCTCAGGAACTACCCCGGCAACTGCGAAAGGCCCCATGGCCACAACTGGAAGATCAAGATCACCATCAGGGCCACCGCCCTTGACGAACTGGGTATGGCCGTTGATTTTCGGGTGGCCAAGAACGCCCTCAAAGAAATCATGGACGACCTTGACCATCGGGACCTGAACGAACATCCTAATTTCCTGGACAAGAACCCTTCTTCAGAAAATATCGCCATTTATATCTTTCGCGGCCTGCAAGAGAAACTCACCGCCGACCGCTATCGACCATACGCCGTCGAGGTCCGGGAGACGGACTCCTGCGGGGTCGTCTACCACGAAAATGACTGAACCATTCCTGGTTTCCGAACTGTTTTTCAGTATCCAGGGCGAATCCAGCCATGCCGGACTGGCCAATGTTTTCATCCGCCTGGCCGGCTGCAACCTGCGCTGTAGCTACTGTGACGCCCGCTATACCTACGACGAAACCCCCGATCGGATAGCCCTCGGTGATGTTCTGCGCTTCGTCGAGGGCTATCCCGGTTTCCCGGTGGAGATCACCGGAGGCGAACCCCTTCTGCAAGAGGGGGTCTATGCCCTGATGGAAAACCTGCTCCGCAAGGGGCACCGGGTTCTGCTGGAAACCAACGGCACGATCTGTCTCAGCCGGGTACCCGCCGGGGTAATCAAGATTATGGATGTCAAATGCCCCGGTAGCACCATACAGGGCCACCTGCATGGTGCAAATCTGGACCTCATGGGGCCGGAGGATGAACTCAAATTTGTCCTCTCCCACCGGGAGGATTATGACTGGGCAGTGGCGTTCCTCAACCGGAACCCCCAAGCCCAACGAATACCAACCCACTTTTCACCGGTACCGGGACGGCTTGATCCTGCAGACCTGGCCGGGTGGATCCTCGAGGATCGCTTACCGGTCCGACTTCAGCTTCAACTCCACAAGATCATCTGGCCCGGAGCTGACCGCGGCAAGTAACAACGCCCACCACTTCCCCTCCTGATACCTCTTCCTACACTTGAAACCAAGCACAGCCAATCGGTCGGCCATTTCCAGATGCTGACGCCCCTGCAACCCGGACAACAGCAATAAGCCTCCCGGAACAACCAACCGGGCAAAATCAGCCACCATGCCTTCCATCACCGCTGCGCTGAGATTCGCCACCAGAAGATCAACGGGCTCGCATATCTGCCCCAAGGACTCAGTCGTAAACCGCACCTGATCGGCCAAACCGTTACCCAAGGCATTGGCCTCTGCAATGACAACGGCCTCACGAGAAATATCGATCCCCGAGACGGTCGTTGCACCGAACAGAGCACACGACAAGGCTAGGATCCCGGACCCACATCCCACATCCAGGACCCGACCGGGAAATGGCCGCCCTCCTTCGTAAATATCCTCCAGACCTTTCATGGCCAGTTGCGTACTTGGATGCGACCCGCTGCCAAAAGAATCGCCACACGAAAGTTTCAGGACAAACGGATCTGGGGGAGAGGGCGCTTTTGCAGCGACCAACGTAATATACCGAAAATTACCAGACACATCATCCCGCGAGAAAAAAGCGGGATCAATCAGTCTGGTCTCATGGATTTCGATGGTGGGAAAGGGGGTAAAGGGCCGAAAAAAATCCTCGGCCAGGCGGTCAACACTGTTGATAAAATCGTTGTGGTCAACATCAATCGTTGACCAGGCGAGCAACATCTCCCGAACGTGGTCATACCGAAAGATAAGATGGGGCATCCGGTCGGCCAGTTCCTGCTGGAATTCCCCCCCAACCGCCGGGGAGAGCTTAAAAAGAACAGCAAGGCGCTCCCGGCCGTTTTTCGCTCCGGTATACTCAGGCAGATCAATCGACACCATGATTCAATCTCTATCCGGCTCAAACTCCGGGGCATCATACCGGAAAACCACCCGGCGGAAAAAATCTACTAACTCCCGCCGCCGCTCCCGAACCTTGACCTGCTCGGTAATCATATCAGGCACCTCCATCTGGAGGATGGCCATCTTGTATTCAATGTGGGCGGCAAACCGATTATCAAGATACCAGGCGTAAACCAGACCGAACAAAAGGCCCGGGGGAGTAAATCCTTCAGTGCCATTGATCAGCCGGGTGTAACACTTGGCATCCATCACCGACCTATTCATCCTGGCCAACTCCAGATAGGAGTGAAGCTCCTCCCCGGTCAACCAGCATTTCCGCTCCGCTTCGGGCCGCAGCCTGACCCGATAGAGTCGGCCCAGCATCCCATGTTCACCATCAAACGGGGCCATCTGCTTTTCTGCCGCATAGTTCCCCAACAGGCTTTCGCCAAGACCAACCAGAAAGGCCAGTTCAAATTTCCCATTCTGGTTGAAAATATCCTGCCGGATCTTGATTAAACGATCCGTTGGATCATAATAGGCAAAGACCCGATCCCATTCCTGGGAATGCTTCCAAGCCGTGGTCTCAATCAAAATGATCCCGTCCACATTGGCCAACTGAGTCAAGCTGATGTCCCGGTGTTGCCAAAGGATCTCAGCCACCTGTTCACGGATGGCCCCATCCATCTCCCTGGATTCAAGGGCGGCATGAATTGCTGGATATCGTAATCCTGGTTTATGCCTGATGGCACCGACCATGACCCCGCAACCGGTTCTCCCAGTGAGGCGCCCCTCGGGCTGGGGAGGCAAGCAATCCCGACCAGCCCAAACCGCCCTGACCGCCAGGGCCATGGCGTAGGGATCATGCTGCACCACCTGGTGCTTGGACAACGCTTCCGCCGAAAAAATCCGACATTCAATAGGGACAAATCCCAGGGAAGCCACCTTATCTCGATCAAGATAGATGGGGACCTTATCTTCCAAGGCATAATTCCGCAGAACACTTCCGGGAATGTCCTGCAACCCCAGGACCATAACGTAATTGAACAGTCCATCGGTGCCGTTGGGGATATTACGATGGTAGGCAGCAATCATATCCGAGACGTGGAAACGACGTTCCCGGCTGCCGACCGCGATATCTGTTTCACCCTTCTGGACCCAAAGGTTTGCTACCAAGAACTTCAAGGCTGTCCGATTCTCCCGAATAGCCTTGCTGATGGTCGGAAGCTGAAGAATAGGAATAATACTGGTATAGAGACTGCCCGGGGCAAACAAGATAAGGTCTGCCTCCTGGATACTGGCCAGAACATTGGGTGGAACCAGGGGATCACCTACGGAATCGACAAAAACCCGATCCACCGGACAACCCCGCCGGGCACCTCCGGCCTTGAATTCACCACTGACCAACACCCCGTTACCATAAAGCATCTTCAGGTGGGCCGGAGTTACTGTACAGGGCATCACCGCCTCAGCATCGGCCCCGATCAGCCCAGCCAGCAGACGCAATCCGCCAAGCAGAGCCTCCGGCTCTTCATCAATCGGCTGTTCATCCGCGCAATTGACCGAAACCGCCGCTACCAGTAACAAATTACCAAGACAATGGGTCCGGGACAACAGGGGACGTAGCCTCTGGTCATGAAAAAGCCGGTGGATCAATCCCTCAATCCCAGACCACATCTCAACCGGCACGTCAACCGGATCAATCCCGGCCTCGTTCAAGATGGTCTTGGGATTTTCCGGAGCATGGTCGAAGCGAAAATTAAATAATTTATACAAAACCCCCGCAACCCGCCGGCAGCCTTTTTCGGAAAGCGAATAACGGAACTGCAGATTAGCCAGAGTAACGGAGGAAAGCAACACATGCCTAAGATCACCCACCGCCACCAGATCCAGATCCTTAAGCAGTTCTCCGGTGGAACCGCCATCGTCAGTGATACAGACCACTGATCGAGTCTTGGGGAACAGTTCCTTTAAACCATGAAAGGGGGCTTCAGGCCAGGTCGACCGACGGCTGTCGCCCCCAACCAGATTCGACAAACCGCTGCCGCCGCCAAAGACCACCACCCTCAGATTCGAGGTATCAATCCCCTGCAACTCCCGGGTGAGACGCATTAATCCCGTGGCCACTTCGCCTGCCCCCACCGGCGATCCGGAAAGGGCAAGCTCGATCACCTTCTCCACCAACTCGCCACGGGGCAGAAGATCAAAGGGCCCAAACCGTTCATCCCTGACCCGGCTCAGGAGATCGGTAAAATTGCCGCTGGTTTTTTCAGTGACCATTGAGATTTATCCGTTTGGGCTCAGAGCCCGGTCGCCGCCATCTGGTTGCGGACTGCTGTTTCGGAAAGGGCCATGGCCGTCTGCTCCTCGGGGGTCAGAGGGAATTCGAGAATCCGCTCAACACCCCGGGCGCCTACCACCACCGGGACGCCGAGGAAGCAGCCGGAGAAACCAAACTCACCTTCAAGATATGCTGCGCAGGGCAATACCCGTTTGGCATCAGTCAGGACCGCTTCGGCCATCTCCACTGCGGCAAGGCCCGGGGTATAGAAGGCACTGCCGGTCTTCAGATGGTTGACGATCTCAATCCCGCCCTTCTGGGTCCGCTCAACAATTTCAGCAAGCCGAGCCGCAGGAATCAGGTCAGACACCGGAATACCAGCCACATTGGCCAGGCGCACCAGGGGCAGCATGTTGTCACCATGAATCCCCATGACCATGGCATTGACATCACGGGGGGCAACCGCCAACTCCATGGCCAGAAAGGTTCGATAGCGGGCCGAATCAAGGACCCCGGCCATCCCCAGCACCCGCTCCCGCGGAAAACCGGAAACCTTGTAAGCGGTGTAAACCATGGCATCAATGGGATTGGTTACCACAATAAGCACACAGTCAGGGGCATGACGGGCGACCTGTTCCGCGCACGATTTCACAATAGCAACGTTCTTGGCCAGCAGATCATCCCGGGACATTCCGGGTTTTCTGGCCAGCCCGGCCGTAATGATCACCACATCCGAACCGGCCAGGTCGGCAAAATCATTACTGCCGGCAATTGTATTACAAAAACCGTCCACCGGGCCGGACTGGGACAGATCAAGGGCCTTACCCTGGGGAACCCCCTCGACCACATCAAGGAGCAATACATCGCCCAACCCCCGTGAGGCCGCCCAATGGGCCGCCGTTGCCCCGACATTCCCGGCCCCGATGATAGTGATTTTTTTTCGCATTTGTTCAAACCTCATTTTTCAATTAATAATAATAGGAACCGGCAACCGCCGGGATCAAACAACACCACGTTTCCGGCAGATCTCCTCAACCCGCAAAAGATCGCGAGGTGTGTCGACTTCCACTGAGTCATGCTCGGTCAACACTACCTTAATTCGATAACCATATTCCAAAACCCTGAGCTGTTCAAGTTTCTCAAAACGCTCCCATTCTCCCTCAGGCAACCCGACAAAGGTGTGCAGAAATCCCTTCCGGTAGGCGTAAAATCCCAGATGTTTATAATAGGTCGGGGCCGGAGGTTCTTCGGGATTACGTTGAAAGGGAATGGCTGACCGGGAAAAGTAGAGCGCCATCCCGTTACGATCAAAAACAGTTTTGACATGGTTCGGATCGTAGATCTCTTCCTTGCGGATTATCTTATAAATCAAGGTGGCCATGGGTAGAGAAGGATCGTCCAGCAGGGGACGGGCAACCTGATCGACCACCTCTTTTTCAAACAACGGCTGGTCCCCCTGGATATTGACCACCACATCCTGTTCGTTGATTACCAGCAAGGTCGCCGCCTCGGCCAGACGATCGGTGCCGGAGACATGGGCCGGGCTGGTCATCACGACCCTCCCGCCAAAGCCGGTAACGCACTCTGCAATCCGCTCATCATCGGTGGCTACCACTACCATGGCCAAAAGATCAACCTCCAAGGCCCGCTCATAGACCCGCTGGATCATCGGCTTCCCCATGATCTTGGCCAGGGGTTTTCCTTCAAAACGATTGGAATGGTACCGGGCAGGAATAATCGCCACCACCTTCGGTTCTTGTTTATGGGTCGGGTCCATGGTTTTCCCAGATCAATTTTAATGAAATAATGTTACGATAGTTTCCATCTGAAACAAGTATTTTTTGACTAGGTCAAGGGAAACAATCAGTTGCGTGGAGACGTACATGAATACGCCGCACAAGCACCTCTGCGGTTTGACGCAGAGCTTCACGAGCAGAACGTTCCCGGATGGAAACCACGAGAGCCTTGGCAAAACGGTTTACCCTACTCGTTCTTCACTGTCCAGCAGTAAGTATTGCCTGGGCCCATCGGATTGTCCTTAGGGCATAATCCCGGTTCGGCGGACGTTGCCCCAGGCATCAAGCGACCTTTTCAGATTAAAGAGACCCCGGAGTCCCCTTTCCCTCTGGAGGGTTAACTCGTGATTGGTAAATAATAAGCCCAACCGTCAATTGTCGATGAATAAAATTCTGCCAACCCTCTCCCCCGGTGTTGCCATCGCCGCCGCAACCGCCTCCGAGCAAACGACGGCAAAGACATTATCGGATCATCTCCAGATGCCACTGGTTGACAGCACGTGCCGTGATTTCCCTCACCTTCTGACCGTCACCCGGGACCGCTTGGAACTCAGAGACACGACTATTGAGGGGCCGGGACCGGTTTTTGTGGACTTTGCCAGTGATAATTTATTTTACCGCCGTCAACACGGCGGCGGTCGCCGAGAACCTTTGATCCGCGCGGTGGGCACCAAGTCCGGCCTGCCACAGGAGGTCATTGATGCCACCGCGGGCCTGGGCCGCGATGCCTTTCTCATGGCCGCCCAGGGCATCCACGTCCGGCTGTTTGAGAGAAATCCAATCATCGCAGCCCTCCTCTCAGATGGACTGAAACGTGCGGCAAAAGACTCGAGACTCAAACCAATCATTGCCCACATGGAGTTATTACCTTGCGACAGTCTTAACATACTGAGGGAAGAAAGCCACACCCGGCCAGCCGAGGTTATTTACTTAGATCCCATGTATCCCCACCGAACCAAAACCGCCAAGGTCAAAAAAGAGATGCTCTATTTACGCGCCATCGTCGGTGATGACCACGATGCCCACCTCCTCCTGGCCATGGCCTTGGCCGGAGCCTGCCAACGGGTGGTCGTCAAACGACCGGCCCAAGCCCCCCCCATCGATTCGCGTCCCCCCGACTTTTCAAGAAAAACCGGGAACCACCGCTTTGACGTATACCTGGTTCGGTAAGATTTTTCCACTCCAGGGGTTCACTGCTTTCAGATGATATGGTATGAAAGAGTACCTTGGTTGAATCCCCTTATAAAGGAAAGCATCTCACCATGAATACACCTCCAATAAACAGTATGGATATTTCCACCCAATCCGAAGGCGGTCTGTGATGGCTCCCTATGCTAATTCCCTCGAGGAGTTTCTGATCTTTCCCGGAGTCATAACTGCAAGCATTGTCATCGGACATTTCGTCTCCGGGTATACCAAAAAAGTTATTAATCAATCGAAATCCGTTCTTCAGGCCCCGGAGCTAAAAAAAAGCCTCCTGCGAGTCCCCCTGCTTCTCCGCATGCTCATCCTGACAAGGGGCATCGCACTCGCCCAGGGTCAAATCGTCTTCAACCAGAACAATGGCGCTATCGCAAGCAACCTTCGCAATGGCCTCTCCCTAGTCAGCCAGATCCTGTTCTTTCTTCTCTTGATCAACCTGCTTTCCAACGGACTGAAACTTTGGCTTACCAAATCTCTGAAAAAATTCGGAGGCAGCCAAAATCTTTCCCGGCAGTCCAACAAAGGGGTAGCTCGAAAGGTCAGTCAATTCAAGGCCCTGGCAACTCTCCTCCCTTTACCCTTTGTCGCCGTTATCATCTCATCCGTTTTTGATGAGTATCTTCACACCGATCAACTCTGGTTCCCTGCTCTGGTCTTTCTCCTGGCCGACCTGGGACTCTGTGTCATGCTCATCTCAAGTCTGACCACGACCGCTCCACCCTCCGCCGAAGATACCCTGACGTCTTCATCAGACTCCTCGGAAGCGTACGAATCATTGAGCGCGACAGACCCGGACTATAAATATATTGAAAGGATCGCCACTCTTTTTCTGGATATTGTCAAGCACCACCTTGGGGCTCCCCCTGAATCTCCCGGCCGCTGTGCCCTGGTTGAACACCATCGGGGTGAAGCCAAATATCTTTTCGATCTCCAGGTTCATTTGAATGCCCGCTGGAAATCAAGACGGATGACCATCGGTCGCCTGGGGGCCGATTCAGGCAGCAGGAGCAAATGTTTCTATGTCATCTATGATGATTATATCGTGGTTAAGGTCCCTCCCATCCCGATCACTGACATAGAGGAGTATATCAACAGCCTGAAACAAGAAGCACACATCGCCAAACAACTTGATCTCCGGGAATGTATTATTCCAACCATCTCGGTCATTCTCCATTACATCGACAATTCCCTGAATCGATCGGAAGAGATTGCCACCAAGGCCCTCCTGAGAGAACCCACCTTGCCCCACTTTCTTCAGGTTGGAGATACCTTTGCCTATTTCATGGACATGTCGAAATACTATTTTCTCCAAGACGTCATCAAGAACCTTCATGATTCGTCAATGCTCGTAACTGAAGAGATGAACCGCCATGCCGAATCCAACTGGAGCATTTCCCTGCCGGGATTAGGCAATAGCAAGAGAGGCCAGAAAATTCTGAATGCGGTCCAGGAACTTCATCGCGGATTTGAAAACCAGATAGGGAAAATCGTTCTCGAGGGCCAGGGGGGGGCATCAATTACCCCCTATAAAATCAAGCAATGGTATATCAGCCATCTTATCAAGGAGGCCACCCCCCCGCCAGTCAAGAATCTCCCCCCCCACACGATGATGCGATTAAAACGAACTGCCGCCACCTATTGCAAACAACACTCTAAAATCATCGAAGCCTACCACCAGGCAGTTAGCGAATCAGTCATTCCTAAAAAGTTATTTAGGAGTAAGGCGCCCATGGAAGGGATTCTAACCAATCTGCTCGTCCTGCTGGCCCATGTTGGAAGTCGGGGAGTTGCCCTACGGGATCTTAAACCAGATAATCTGCTGGTGGCTGGCAATCGGGATCATTACCCGTCATTCCTGGCCAAACCGGAAGAGTACCGAATCGGCCTGATCGATATTGAGACGGCGGTGGTCTACGGCCGTACCCATCAAAAGAGTATTGCCCAGCCACAACTGGGCGGAACTCCGCAATATGCCACCCCCGCCCAGTTCATCCCCAACCAGGTGTTAACCTCCATGTACGGCAATCTGCCGTTGACCCTCCATCTCCAGGACTGGTATGGCATGGTGGGGGTCATGTTCAAGGTGGTCAGTAATGGTTTTCTTTTTGAAAAGACCGCACGGATCGTCCCCGGCCTGGTCCGAAAGATTTTGGCCTGCCTCAATAACCCCGTTGAGCTATCGGAGATAGCCATTGAGGCCAGTAGGATCTTCTGGGAGACTGCAGTAAACGAATTTCAAGAGACCATGACTGAGAAACAGCAAGAGTTGAGCTCGTTGCAGATTATAGTCCCGGCTCAGGCCCAGGAGATGCTTTCCAGGAACCTGACCGAGACCATGGAAGGGTTGAGCGAGACAATGAAGGAATGCATCTCCGCTCAAACGGTTTATGCCACAGATAAAAGCCGCCGGATCCTGCTTTTGGCCAGCTCTCGGGAGATTCGGAATCTTTCCCAAAAATGGGAAAACATCACCCCGGATCAAAAAGTTCTGATCCAGCATCGCCCCAAAGCCATCCGGCTTCTGCAGAGGCTTGATAATCTAAAACGACAAATCGAAGAACTGAACCTGTCAAAACAGATGATCACGTCAACTCCGGCCAAGCTCTCCGCCGACCATTTACTCACAGTCCTTTTTACCGTGGTCAAACGGCACATGTACCTGGAACTTTGGCAGGGACTCCCGACATCCGACCTAGATGCACAGCCTACTTCAGATTCTGACGACCCAACCGAGGCAACCCTCCAGGCCACCTATATTGAAGAAAAAACCATGTTTGACAAAGGTTAACCCGATATTTTCAGGCCTTCACCGCAGCCTTGGCCAGGGCAGCACAGATCTGCCCGAGCCGCTCCTCACTCAAGGTGATCGGTACCTGAAAAACCAATAGCCGTTCCATGATGGCGGCGGAAGCGGGTAAAACCTTGGGATCATAAATCACCCGCTGCTTATTATGACTGACAAAGGGCCAGCCGGACTTGGCCAAGGTTGCCCCCCCAAGCAGATGTTCCCATTTCGGGTAATAGTGCCAGGTATTCTCGGCAAAGGCTATGGCGCCGCAGCCCTCCGCACGGAGGACCTGATTCACGGCTTGAGCCCGGTCGCCGTCGGGCAGAAAAAACGCAAAAAAAGTAGCATTTTCACCTGCTTCATCAAGGACATTTCGGAAGGTCACTCCAGGAATTTTGGCAGCAGCCTCCTTCAATCGGGACTTATGCCTTTTCTGGGCGGCAATCATCCCATCCAGTTTGGCCAACTGAGCCAAACCGATGGCCCCCTGGAGTTCCATCATCCGATAATTGAAACCAATGAACCGCCGCCCTTCGCCGCCCCGTCCCCCTGGATTTTGGACATGGTCATGACCATGGTCTTGATATTCACTCATGGTTCGCCACAGTCCCTCATCATTGGTGATAACCATCCCGCCTTCGCCGGTGGTCATGGTCTTGACTGCGTCAAAGGAGAAGGTCCCGCAAGTCCCGAAAGAGCCCAAGGCCTTACCATGTAATTTTGCCCCTGCGGCCTGGGCGGTATCCTCCACCACCGGAATCCCATATCGGGTAGCGATGGCTACAATCTCCTCAATCCGAGCAGGTCCACCCATCATGTGCACCGGAATAATTGCCTTGGTCTTCTCGGTGATCTTTTTCTCAAGGTCCTTGGGATCCATATTCAAGGTCTCATCAACCTCAACAAACACCGGTACCGCTCCCACATCAAAAATCGCCTCCCAGGTGGCCACAAAAGTAAAGCTCTGGGTAATAACCTCATCACCCGGCCCCACTCCAAGGGCAGCCAGAGCCACCTTGAGGGCCGCGGTTCCCGAAGTTACCGCCTGGGCATAACCCACCCCGCAATATCGGGCAAAATTCTCCTCAAACGACCGGACCTTATAGACCCCCCGACGCTGCTCAGGAAATTCATAACGAAACAGCACCCCGGTCTCAAGAACTTCCAGGATCTCCTTTTTCTCTTCCTCACCGAACACTTCAAAACCTGGCATACGTTTTTCTTCCTATGATAAATGTATTTTTCTCTAAAAAAGAGCTGCTTCAATTATCCAGCTCCTTTTTCTTTTTTTACTCGACAAGCCCCATTACACGAATAGACGTCCAGCAGTGCCCCAGATGTGCGCAAGCAGGCCGGTGAGCTATAGCCCCACTATGCGAACCGGACTGATCGCGTGCAGATGGGGTGCTACTGGACGTTTATTCCCAGCCAAGGAGGGCATTTTGGTAGATCTGAACCACCTCATCCTTGGTCGGGCATCGGGGATTGTTTTCCACCGGCCTGGTAACGGTGAGGGCAACTTCAGCCATTTCCTCAAAACGGTCGGCCGGTATACCCAGTTCCTCCAGAGATGAAGGAATCCCCACATCATGATTAAGATTCACGATCCCTTCCACCACCATCGCCGCCGCCTCACGGACCGTCAATTCTGAGGTATTGTAGCCCATCACCTCGGCTATCACGGCAAATTTCTCGGGACACCCCATCAGATTATAATCCACCACATAGGGCAAAAGAACGGCATTGGCCAGGCCATGGGGAACCCCGAACATCCCCCCCATTGGATAGGCCATGGCGTGAACCAAACCGACACCGGCAATAGCCAAGGCCTTGCCGGCCAAAAGGCTCCCCAGCAGCATCTCCGTTCTGGCCTCAAGATTCTTACCGTTGGCATACGCCTTGGGCAGGGCATGAAAAATGATCTCCATGGCTTCCAGCCCGTACATCTGCGAGATCGGATTGGCCTGAATGGAAACGAAGGACTCCAAGGCATGGGTCAAGGCATCAATCCCGGTCATTGCCGTAACATGGGGTGGCATGGACACGGTCAGCTCCGGGTCGAGCAAGGCCGCCTCGGGATAGAGCGGATCTCCATTCATCCCCCCTTTTGAACCGGTTTTTTCATTGATGAAAACTGCAGTAAAACTCACCTCGGCCCCGGTTCCTGCGGTGGTCGGAACCATAATCTTGGGCACCCCAGGTTTTTTTATTTTCCCGAGGCCCAAATAATCCTCGGCCTTGCCGCCGTTAGTCAATAATATACTGACCGCCTTAGCCACGTCCATCGCAGAGCCACCGCCCACTCCGACCACACAATCACACTTTTCTTTGGCGGCAACTTTCTTAGCCTGATCGGCCAACCGAAGTCCAGGCTCCGGATCCACCTTATCGTATATCACATAGGGGATGCCCCCCTGCTCCAGGGGAGCAACAATTCGGTCAAGCAGCCCTGCGCCTTTTAGCCCAGGATCTACCACTAAAAAGACTTTGGAACCGCCGGTCTCATGAACCAGATCGCCCAGACTCTTGATGGTTCCAGAACCAAAGACCAATCTGGTAGGTTGCTGTATGGTAAAAATATTCTGACTCATGGAATAAAATCCTTTATGATGGTTTATATTAAAGTTCGAATCGGCCACATTGACCGGCAGGACTTCCTCCGAACAATGTACCGCGACAACACCCCACAATCCCCCTGATATTACTGTAGCCATCCCTGGGATAGCAACAAAAAACTCCGGACAACCATTGAGTTCCACCCATGACAGAAAACATCAGCCGCACCCAGCAAAAACGTCAGGCAAAAGGAATCGAAGAACTGAGCCACGAATTAACCGAGCTTCCACCGGCGGATCTGGCCCGGTTACCTTGTGATGATTTCTTACGCACCGAGATTAGGTTAGCCCGCCAATTGAAGGGTGGCGCCAAGAAACGCCAGATCAAACACATTGCCAAGGAACTTCGCCATCAATCCGTCGACGAACTGTTAACCTTCCTGGCCGAAAGAAAGGGTTCACGACTTCAAAAAGACCGCGATACCCGCCAACTTGAGATACTCCGGGACCAGATCATCCAGGATGCCATCGACTGTTATAATGACCGTGTAGACCAATTTGCTTACTTTACCCTTGAATCGGAACTGCCGTCCCTTGACCATGCCGCAAAACTGCTCCCTGATCTGCCGAAGAACGAGATCCTCCGGGCCGCGGAAAATTTTGCAGCCACCAGAAAACCAAACTATAGCCGGGAAATCTTCCGAATTCTGAAGGCCTCCGCTGATAAGAAAAAATTTTCCAACGACCACGAGGAGTAAAACCGAATGGAGTATCGCCACGGTTCCAGCGGAAGGATATTTTGTATCCGTTTTGACGAGGGGGATGATTTTCTGACTGATTTAACCGGTTTGATCCGTAAGGAGCAGGTCCGCCAGGGATGGTTTCACATAATCGGCGGTCTCCGGGAGGCCGAGGTGGTCACTGGCCCCAAGGAACCAGTCATGCCGCCGGAGCCGGTCTGGGCCAAACTCGAAACAGCCCAGGAAACATTAGGAACCGGAACAATTTTCTGGGATGGAGATGAACCAAGGATTCACCTCCATGCGGCCATGGGTCACCACGGAGACACCCTGACCGCTTGCGTCCGCAAAGGGACCAAAGTCTATCTGATTTTGGAGGTCATCCTCATTGAAATTATCGGTATAGCCGCTGACCGCCCCTGGTTTAAGGAGGGAGGCTTCAATCGACTAAATTTTTCATAACGCCACTTGAGGATCATTCGCTTCTTTCAATATTGCAAAGTCGATTTATATTGACACATCCCTGCCGCCTATCGCAAAATCTTGTTGTACTTTTTACCTTATCACATGGAAGATCAGATTTATCAGCAGGACGGGAAATCCGGCCTCATATTATTATCTGGGAAAAGGAGGAATACAATGGCGACCAAGAGCAAGGTCCAAACCACCAAAAAGCCTGGGTCTGCTCCGCGCAAGACCCAACCATCGACCGAGTTTACTCTTTTTGCTCCTGAAGCCGGCGAGGTCCTGCTGGTCGGAGATTTTACCGAGTGGAGCGCTGGAGATTGCCGGATGCGAAAGTTTAAGGATGGAATCTGGAAGAAAAAGGTAAACCTTAAACCTGGGCGTTATGAATACCGATTCGTGGTCGACGGGCAATGGCAATCCGATCCGGGAAACAACAACAGCAACCCAAATCCTTACGGTTCGGAGAATTCTGTTCTGATCGTTTCCTGAAGCGGCCAACACCAGCAGGGCTCAATAACGGTCCCACTGCAAATGAAGCCGATTATCCTGCATAGGGAGCAGGATAATAGCGTCCGGAATCGACCTCATCCTGCGCCCTCATCGCACCTCCGCTTTATTCATGAATCTTCATCAAATATCTCCTGTTTTTCCTGGAAGGATATATCCCTCTCGCAATAGCCTTTTTACTCTTTGGGAATGACACATACCCTATCTTTTGAAGCTCTCTTCGGTTATGGTTTTTCATGTCGAAGAAGAAATACTCTGTCCCACCTGAACAAACGGTCGAAGTCCCCTATGAACGCCTTGATCCTGATACCTTACGAAATCTGATCCAGGAGTTTGTTTCCAGAGACGGGGCTGATTGGGGAGATCCGGGTTGCTCCTTGGATGATAAAGTCAAACAGGTTCTCTGGCAACTGGGGAAAAAGAAGGTTAAAGTTATTTTTGAGCTGAACTCCCAGACCGCAAATATTGTCATCTGCCGCTGAGCCGCAGCGCATCAATACCTTCGCCTACCTTTCGGAACCGTCGATACGTATATATCCCAGACAATATGAACAATACCGTTTATTATTTCCATGCAGCAGTTGCCAAGCAGATCCTTGATGCAATGGACCGCAACAAAAACCATATCGATATTTCACTCGACCTGAACCTCACCCAATCTTCCTTTAGCATCTCTGATGATCTCCTCATTTTAGCCCCGGACAACCGGCTCTCAAAAACAGAACTGCAAATGATTGCGGCAAAGGAGAATAAAATTTTCCGGCAGGAGGATGGCCGCCTCGAGGTCCTTGAGGTTAGAGAGGAAGGCTACATCAAACTCGTCCCCACGGAACATGCACCTCTATTGGAAATCAGTGGGGTGAAAATGCATATTTCAAAGGGTGTTGATCCCTACGAGAGTGCCGGGCAGATGGCCGCGCAGGTTGTAAAAAAGGGGGACCGGGTGCTTGACACCTGTGGCGGGCTAGGCTATACGGCTTCAGTGGCGATAAAACTCGGGGCAGGCCAAGTCCTTTCAATTGAACTCAATGAAACGGTCATCGCGCTCCGTAAAAAAAATCCGTGGTCACAAGGAATTTATACCAGCACTATTGAGTTGGTTCATGCCGATATCAATGAATACATCCAGCAGCTCCCCCCGGAATCCTTTGACTCAATCATTCATGATCCCCCTCGGTTTTCCCTGGCGGGAGAACTGTATGGAGAAAAATTCTATCGGGAACTTTTTCGGGTACTAAAAAAACGCAGAGCCCTCTTCCACTATACGGGCAATCCTCATCGGATCAAACAGGGCAACAACTTCATCGATCAGGCCGCAAAGCGGCTCAAGTTGGCAGGCTTCACCAGGGTGATAAAAGTTAGCGAACTCATGGGGCTCCTTGCATATAAATAACAGAGACCAGAAGCTCCTCAATATGGTTCCATGATTACTGAAGCCATATCGAGGTCCCAGAAAAATCCGCTCTGCCAAAAAAAAACCCGGTGACGTCACCGTCCCGGGTTTTAAATACTGAGAGTCAACTTTCCGTTAATTGCTATCCAAGGTGATCTTCATTATTTTATCACCTGGTTTCGCCGGTTTGCCAAGTTCTGCAGAAATCTTCTCGACCGTCCCGGAAACCACACTTTCAATCGGGGTCTGCATCTTCATGGCCTCAACGATAACCAAGCGGTCGCCAGGCTTTACTTTCTGCCCAATCTCCACCGAAATCTCGCTCACATTGGCATTAAAAGGAGCTCGGATATCACCTGCCTTGGCCAGGTCCGCAATCTCTTCACGGCTGAGCTGCACTTCCTGAACGGCACCAGCTGCTTGCTTTTCCTTAAAGAGATAAACTCTTTCATGGTGATCAACGTTGAGGTAGATGTTCCATTCACCGTCTTCACTCTTCTCCTTGGGGCCGATCTCAATAACATGCTCCTTGCCGTCATGATCCTTAAATTTCAAGGTTTGACCAAGTTTAAAACCGCCTCGCCGCAAGAAGATACTGGGAGGAAGAACATAAACCTGGCCGAATTTTTCTTCAAATTTATAAAATTCGGCCGCATCATTGGGATGCTGAAGATAGATAACCAACTGCTGCTCAGTGGGATCACTGCCAAGCCTCTTGGTTAAAGCAGCCCTTTCCTTGTCAATATCCATATCCTCGATATCATCCATCCCACCTTCCGTCTCGAGGACCTTGCGCCAATCCGCCCCGAATACCTTTTCATAAATCCAGTCGGGTGGCTGATAAAATGGAAAAGGACCGTATTTACCCAAGAGAAGATTTTTAAGATCACCGGTTGGGTTACCGTAACGATCCCCACCCAACACATTATTGACGGCTGTGGTCCACAGTATCTGCGATCCTGGAGTAACACTCCAATAATTCCCAAGTTCTATCTGAACCTTTGGCAATTCTTCATGGAGGATTTCCGGCATCTTATCAAGAAAATCCCCCTTGACCGCCTGTTCGAAACTCGACCCCATAGCGCCGCCAGGTAACTTATGGATCTGGACTGTTGGAGAGAACCCTTTGAACTGAGACTCAAAATATTCATAGTGTTCCCGCTCACTTCGCAGCACCTCGGAGGTCTCAATAACCGCCTTTTCATCTACCCCGGCAGGCTCAAACCCATCTCCCCTCAAGTCTTGAATCACACTCAGAATCGGAGGAGGTCCATAGTAGCCGGTAAAGGCATGGTCGGCAGCATCAACAATTTTGGCCCCATTTTTTACGGCGGCCGTAATCCGACCGATATCGTTCCCATCGGTATTATGTCCATGATAATGGATAACCATATCAGGATATTGATCCATGATGGCCTTAACCAGCTGGCCGATCCGAGTCGGCGTCCCGAGTCCGCCGTGATTTTTGATACAGAGCACTATTTCATCACCGGTAACATCCAATAATTCCTTCACCTTGCTCACATAAAACGCATCGGTGTGTTCAGGACCGGTGGAAAAGCAAATACACGGTTCCAAAATTTTCCCGGCTTTCTGGACCTCTTCAAAAACGGCAACCATGTTGGGGATATGATTCATGAAATCAAAAACCCGCCAGACATCGACATACTTGGCAAATTCCCTGACGGTAAGCCGAATCACATTCTGGGGGTAAGGACGATAACCAAACAGATTAACCCCCCGACACAGGGTTTGAAACATGGTATTAGGCATTCTTTCCCGCAATAGTTCCAATTTTAAGAATGGATCGACCTGTTTGCGAAGAATATCCACATGGACCGAAGCACCACCGGTTATTTCCAATGAAAAATAATTGGCATTCTCCCTGGTTTTGGCGGCTAAAAGATCGGTATGCAGGAGAATACGATTTTTAAAATCCGACTGGGAAAGATCCCTGGCGGTATTGGTAATGAAATAACCTTCGGTCCCTCGAACGGTCTTCAGGACCTCGGTAATATTCATCCCGGTTTTAATGCGTTCCATGATCACTCCTTTTGTCATTTGTCGTGGCGGGTTTCCGTTGGACCGGATCCATTCCCCGATCAGATGGCGTAACTATTCTGCTTTTCGTAATGAATCTCGGCTATCAACCGAGCCAGCTTGTTGACCTCAGAGCCTTGCTCTTCATAATCCAACAGATGGGGATGAGTTTCGAGGAATGACGTGTCAAAATCACCAGCCTTAAAATCCGGATCCTGAACCAGAGTCAGATAAAAAGGGATTGTGGTCTTGGGTCCGACGATCACATAATTTTTCAAACAACGGCGCAACCGATCAACCGTTTCATTCCAACTAAATCCGTGGACCGTCAATTTAACCAGCAGCGAATCATACACCTCGGGGATGGTATATCCCTGATAAACAAATCCGTCGAGCCTGACCCCATAACCACCTGGAGAGCGATAAACCACAACGGTCTTGCCACCTTCCGGCATAAAGTTATTTTGGGGATCTTCGGCGTTAATCCTCATCTCGATGGCAAAACCACGAATCTGAATATCATCCTGGGTAAATGACAACTTTTTCCCCATGGCCAACTTGATCTGAGTCCGGACGATGTCGATACCGGTCACCATTTCGGTCACGGTATGTTCCACCTGAATCCTGGTGTTGATCTCCATGAAGTAATAATTCATCTCCTTATCAACGAGAAACTCGACAGTTCCAGCATTAAAATAGTTTGCTGCTTTAGCCGCCCTGACTGCGGTTTCGCAAATTTCGTCAACCAATTTCCGATCCTTAATCAGTGCCGGGGCAATTTCAACAAGCTTCTGATTCCGGCGTTGAATAGAGCAATCCCTCGAGCCCAAATGGACCGTACGACCGTCTTTATCGGCAATAATCTGCACTTCGATATGCTTCGGAGTCAGAACAACCTTCTCCAGGAAAATATTATCATTATTAAAAGCCGCCTTAGCCTCGGCCCTGGCCACTTGGACTTCGCCCCTGAGCTGGGCCTCGCTGTCTACCCTGCGAATGCCGCGCCCACCACCACCAGCAGTGGCCTTGAGCATGATGGGATACCCATACTGTTTGGCAAAATCCACCGCCTCCTGGACCCCAGCCTCACCAGGTGAAAGGTTCGGAGTTCCCGGGGTCATCGGAATATTGGCTTGTTTCATGATTTCACGGGCAGTAACCTTATCGCCCAGATTTTGAATAACCTCGGCCGAGGGGCCGATAAATATAATCCCGGCCTCTTCGCAGGCCTTGGCAAGGCCTGGATTCTCTGCCAGAAAACCATACCCAGGATGGATTGCAGCGGCTCCGGCCTTTTTGGCCGCCTGAATAATCTTATCAATATTCAGATAATCACAGCGGGGTCCATCACCTAACCAAATCGCCTCATCAGCTACCCTGATATGGAGGGCGTCATTGTCCGGAGTCTCGTACACTCCCACCGCGCCATAACCAAGCTCCTGTATCGCTCTGATGATCCGAATAGCGATCTCACCACGATTTGCCACCAGAATTTTTTTCTGCAAGGAAACACCTCTCTGCTCGTTCATTTATGCCAGCCGCATTTCTTCAGGAAAAAACAGTAAATACGCCGGGGATACCGGAAACTGCGACTGTAGCTCATTTGACTGATCCAGCGCAAATAATCAACGCGACAAGCTATCATAATTCAATTCCCGCGGCAAGAGCAAAGATCAAGGCGTTTGACCAATATCCTCACCAGACCATACTTTTTGGCGAAGTCCGCTTTGCCGATGTGTTGTTGTTGCCACTGCCCGCAAGATATCCTCCGGGGCAGCCCAGATTTCAACATGCTCCCGAGCGCGAGTCAAGGCGGTATACAACAACTCACGACTCACCACTGCCCCGCCTCCAGGGGGAAGGAGCACGATAACATCTTGAAATTCCGACCCTTGACTTTTATGGACCGTCATTGCGTAGACACTCTCATGTAATGGTAGTCGCGTTGGGGAGATTTGTTGCTCCCCCCCTTGGGCCCCGGGAAAGACACAACGTTTCACCTTCCCGCCGACCAGGTCGGACAGAACAATACCTGTATCTCCATTATAGAGCTCAAGATCATAATCGTTTTTCAGGATCAAAAGGGGACGCCCGTTATAATAACGCTGACCCGTCTCTATCATGCCTCTATCCCTGAGGAGATCCTCGATGATTCCATTGACCGCAGGAGCCCCAAAGGGGCCTTGCCGCAAAGCGCATAAGACGCGACTCTTGACCAGGGCAGCAAAGACCTTTTGGAAATCATCCAAATATTCAAGAAAGGAGGTGATCCGGGGGAGGGAATCTGCCAAGGCTGTTCGCAAGGTCCGACGATCCACCACCTCACGCCATGAAATATCTGGCAAAGCTCCCTCATGAAGGAGAGCCATGACCTGCTCACCCTGTCCCTCTTTGACAGCCTCAGCCAACTGACCGATCCCACTTTGATCTCCGAATCGGTAACTCTTCCGCAGGTTGACCAAAGAATCGCTACGGCATGGCTGTTCGGTCTTTATTTCAATACGACCGTGACCAGTTCCAACAAGATCTCCAATCTGTGCATACAAGGCGGTTGAAAATCTATTGATTGCCTCTGGGAAACAGATATCACCAAGGACCGACCCAGGTTCAACCGAAGACAACTGAGCATGATCCCCCAAAAGAATCAGCCGGCAATCAGGCGGTAAAGCCCGGAGCAACTTCGCCATCAATGACACATCGACCATGGAAGCTTCATCCACGACGACAACCTTGAAAGGGAGAGGCTTTGTCTCATTATGACGAAAAAAAACCGAATCACGGATCGGGCCGAGAAGCCGGTGTAGAGTCTGTACCTTGAATACCATCTGCTCCTTAACGGTGTTCGCACAATTCAACCCCTGCAACTGAGAAACCATCGTCTCTTGCAAGCGCCTGGCCGCTTTACCAGTGGGAGCAGCCAGACCGATATCTGCTCCGGCAACGATTCCTTGCACGATCAACAATGCCAGTATTCTTAAAATCGTTGAGGTCTTACCGGTTCCAGGTCCCCCGGAAATCACCACAAAATGCCGACAGAGAATGGCTAGGGCAGCTGTAACCTGGTCAGGATCGGCACTCCCATCATCGACCTCAAAAATATTTCGAATCTGCCGATACATCTGCACTCTATCGAAAACAAGTAAAGGTTGAGACATCCTGTTCAACAAAAATCGTCTGACTTCATCCTCGTATTGCCAATACCGATGGAGGTACAACCTGTTCTCATCCAAAATCAAAGGACATAATGTGCCTGCCCCCCCTACCACGCTACTATCCGAGAGCTCTTCCCGCCAACGCACAAGGGATACCTCCCCAGAATTCGATCCTGGGATCCGCTCTGCTAATACGTTCTCCAAATCAACACACCCATGCCCTTGGCCTAACGCTTTACTGACCAGGGCAGCCCCAAGTCGAATTCTATCGCCCCCCCCAGCCAATCGAGAGAGAAAATCGGCAAAAGAGATATCCAACTCAGAAAAATCTTCATTTTGAACAGACTGACTCACTCCATCTTCCTCTTCTAAAATGACCGGAAAAAATGATAGCCAAACCTCAACCGGCTCGCCTTTCATCCTTGCCCCCGGAGGATTTCCGCCTATCGATAACGCTTGACAAACATATTTAACACATGTAATTTTTTTAATGCTTCAAAATAGTTAATGCATCTAAGCCGACTATTCATTAAATACATGAATCGGCAGGGTACACTTGAGAGCGGTGCACAGAGCACCCTCCGCAAGGAAAACTCAACCAGGGTGTTTCAGTGGTTCCGGAAAACATACGGACAGCCACATTGTTTGCGTGATTTTAGCACTGAAACTTTTTTTCTCATGGAATTCTGATCAGGAGGTTTTCCGTGGCAGACTTTGTCATTACAGCTCAATCCCAAGAAAAAGCAGGGAATCTAATAGTCAATGCCCTGATTAAAGCAGGAGTCAAAACGGCTCTCCTTATCGATTCTGCTGGCAATGTCCTAGCCAACTGTGGCCATGAACAGCAGCAGATTGATATTGATGCCATTTCCCTTGCCGCCCTTGCTGCGGCAAGTTTGGCCGCCACCTCCCAGATAGCCAAACTCATCGGGGAGGATGACTTTTCGTTGCTTTTCCACAAAGGGAAAAGCGGCAACATCCATTTCGGTAGAGTCGGTGACGAACTCATTTTAATCACCATTTTCGGAGATGATGTTTCCCTTGGCCTTATCCGGTGCAGGGTTGCAGAATTGGCTGATTCCCTCCACAATATCTTTGAAGGATAGAAATGGCTCTCATTGATCTCAGCAAAAAGGAAGTACACTGCAAGGTTGTATTTTACGGCCCCGGCCGATGCGGGAAAACCACGAACCTTCTTTATATCCATAAGGCAATGGACGAAAAAGATCGTGGGAAAATGCTCACAATCGATACCAAAGGCGACCGAACCCTCTTTTTCGATTTGCTTCCCCTGAATCTCGGTAAAATATCCGGATTTGATATCAGAATCCAACTCTATACCGTTCCCGGTCAAGTCATGTACGAAGCAACCAGGCGCTTGGTTCTCAAAGGGGTTGATGGATTGGTCTATGTTGCCGACCCCCTGAAAGTCCGCCAGGAACGTAATATCGAGGGGCTAGAAGACCTCCGTCGTAATCTTGAAAAACACAATCTCGATATGTTAAAAATGCCCGTGGTCCTTCAATACAACAAAAGGGATCTTTGCGATACTCCAGTGCCGACCCTTACCGTTGCAGAACTGGAACACGACCTGAATCAGGAATTAAAAACATCATATTATGAAGCGGTAGCCACAACCGGCATCGGGGTTTTTGAAACCCTGACCGAAATAACGAAAAAAACGGTCCGTTACGTAGCCGAGAAGCACTTACTGACCAGAGTATAAAACCGGCAAATTCTAAGAAATTTGGGGGCACACTGTTATAGCTTCCTAGCTATTGCTTTTGGGGCCTAATTTCACACTATTTTATGCTGAACACAGGCAGAGCAATGCTACGTCGAGAAATGTATGCTTGAGACGCGGCTCCAGACGACCTGCTCGCGAGATATCCAGTTTTCCATTTCGCTGAGCCCCTTAGCGTCACTCGCCCCAAAACAAAACTTTGGTATGCATTTGAAACATTCTGCGGTTTTTGAATCGAGGGAGTTATCCGATGACTGAAAAGCTGGATACAAGATGGGAAAGTGATATTGACGGGGCCGTTGATAATCTCTTCGGACAATACGTAGTCAAAGCACCGGGTGCCGGGGCCTCTCCGCCCCCGAAAGCTGCTCCCGAAGCCCCCCCCGAACTTGATCTCAGCATGGAGAACGAACCAGAAGGATCAAAAGCTCCCCCGGCCCAGGAGATTGAGCTCAGTTTAGAGGAAGTAGCTTCCCCG
Source organism: Pseudomonadota bacterium (assembly GCA_018814305.1). GTDB lineage: Bacteria > Desulfobacterota > Desulfobulbia > Desulfobulbales > JAGXFP01 > JAHJAA01. The sequence goes on along the minus strand of JAHJAA010000021.1, from coordinate 8,526 downwards.
CCCCCAACTGCCCAAACCCCCCTTGCAGCCATATTTGAAAAAATGGACGAGGCTTTACTGACCATTGACTGGGAGGTGAGCCACAAAAGTCTGACCAATGCCCGCCAGATCTTGAAAGATGTTATTTCAACTGCTTCCATCAGCAAAGATACTCCGGTCAGCCAAGTCGTCAGCCAAATGGACACCGTTCTCGCCTCCATGCTGCAATCCCCTCAGGCAACACCGGTTTCTGCCCCGGGGCAACTAAAAAGCGCCTTTAATGTTGTCAAAAAAGCCATAGCTCAGGGCAATACCCTGGATAGTGATATTCGGAAACTCCTCTCTACAACTCTATCAGACCTCTATACTGCCGTTGCAGAAACCCCTGGGAACGAACCACTCCTGGACCTGAGTGGCGACTCAACTGCCTCGAGCAGTCCAGCACCACCTAAATCGGACATTCCAACGGATCTTGGATTCGAGCTCAGTCTTGAATCAAACGATAGTAGCAGCCATCAGGGACAATCTGTTCCTGATGCGACGGGAGTTATCCTTCGTTCCTATGCGGCATCTCTCGAAGGTTCCGTCAAGAGAATCACCCCCATGGAAAAACTGTTTTCCAATAAACCCGGAATGGAAAAGCTCCACACAGTCAACAGGCAGGTTCGCGAAAAACTAGCCAGCCAACTTGAATTATTAAGCCGTTCATTTACAGCAAACTATTCATCCTACACTGGTATCGGTACAGTTGACAGCCTCCTTGAATCTCAGCTCGACATTCTCACTCCCTGTGTCAAACGGATGAGAAAACTTGAAAATCTCTTTGAAAAAACAGCTGGTTATGACAAACTTTTCGAACTTGCCAGTAAAGTCAGAAAATCCCTTTCCGATCAACAGGACGCCATAATAAAACTGGTCGGTGGAACCCCCATTGATCATCAATTCGACCTAACCGGTGAATTTGAACCTATACAACCGGCCACATCCCCCCCCCCTGCGGCCCCGGCAGCAACAATAGCCGCAGCCACCGACCCCATGGTTCTCATCGACGATTGTTTAATCCTGGCTGCTTCCGTTGAAAATGAGACGGATATGGATCTTTCAAGCCGCCAGGAGTTAGGTCAAAAACTAACAGAAAATCTCAAACGACTCAAAATCACCCTGACATCAGGGGCATCAATGTCCACTCCTGCGGCAACAGCGGCAGCACTCAAGGGGGGCAAATGCCGTTGGGACTGGCTTCTTAAAGCGACTTGGGGCGGACAGCAGGTTGGATTTGTACCCGAGCAGGTTGTTTATGAAGGTACCTCAACCCTTTCGCCCAAGGCCATGAGCAAACTCGGCAAATTCCCCTTAAGCAAACTTAAATCCTGGCCATGGACCAACCTGCAGAACCTTTTCAGTGGCGATTTGGCCCAGTTATCTTCTGTAGAATTAAGTAAAATGGAATTCGAAATTGCCTCTGTGCCAGGGACATTTCCCGGTTCATCTGCTAAAAAAGTATACCTCTTGATCATGTACGCTAATAAGCAAGGGAAAGTATTCCTGCTCGACACCCCCACTGAAGCAGTCTCCATATCAGAAGAGAACCTCTGGACCCCTGGTCCTGCCGGGTCAGATCTTGCGGGGACCCTGACCATTTACGGCAACGTTATGCCGGTGGTATCCTTGAGTTGATTCTTGCCATTTTTGACAAATGCTACACATTCCCACAAGGCAAAAGATTACGGTGACTCATGAGCCAGTCAGACACCCCAATAAATATTGATACAAAACTTGCGGAAGCGGATCTCTATGCCCAGCACGGACTAAAGGAAAATGCCGAAGAGATTTACCGGTTAATCCTTAATGAGCTTGGTGATGCTCCCCATCCTCGACGGGCAGAAATAGAAAAAAAACTGGCCATTACGACCGCACCACCTCAAGATGCTGCATCTTCAGCATCCCCCCTCAGTTCTGAACCAGAGCAGCGATTTGAAAACTGTCTCGGCTTGATCGAGGCTGGGTTCCAATCCGATGCCATTGATGAGCTGAAAGTTCTACTCGAAAAGGGCTTTCGCCCCGGGGCTGTCCACGCCAAAATCGGTGAATGCCTTATTGCCATCGATGAACCGTTCGAGGCCCTGAAGCACCTCAGCAATGCATTAGGTGACCGGACTCTGAAGGTTGAAGAGCGTCTGGACGTTCTCGACCAATTGGCCAGCACCTATGAGGGCACCGGCAATGTCCAGGAATCCATTCAGGCCTTAAAACAGATCATCGCCAGCCGGCCAGATTTTCGTAACGCCCAGCAACGCCATGACAACATGGTGAAGCAGGTTGAAAAGTTTGAACGTTTTTATCACCTCTTCAAAGAACGCCATCTTACTGAAGAGCAATATGATCGGGCCTTACAGATTGCACAGCAGCGGAACAAACCGATTGAAGCCGTTCTGATCAATGATCTTGAGATCAGCAAAGCCGAAGTGGGCGAGTCAATAGCCGAATTCTTCAAGTGCCCCTTTGTTGAATTCAATGAACTGGAGGTCGGCCCACCACCTAAATGCCTAAAATCCATCAAGGAAAATTTCTGGCGACAGAATCGCTGCATCCCAATCAGTGAAGACGGTGGTCTTGTCAAGATCCTGGCCGAAGATCCGATCAACTCAGCAATGATCGCCAACCTCAAGGCCATGCTCAAGGGTCATTCCCTGGAGTTTGCGATCGGGCTTGCCGACGATGTCACCAAATTCACTGACTATTTTCACGGCAAACATGACGACCTCCTCGGCAATGAATCGAGCGATGTTTTTGGTGAATTAGAGCTCGTTACCGAAGCTGATGATGAGGAGGATGATTATCGGGATGAACCATCCGGCGATTCTGAAGGAGTTGTGGTTAAGGTTGCCAACCGGATTATCGAGGAGGCCTATTCTCGAAACGTCTCTGATATCCATATTGAATCGTTAACCGGAAAACGCGGGGCTCTCGTCCGTTTCAGGGTTGATGGTGAGTGTAGTAACTTCCAGACCATACCCTTTAGCTATAAAAAGGCCCTGGTATCACGTTTCAAAATCCTCTCTAAGCTTGATATCGCCGAAAAGCGCCTGCCCCAAGATGGAAAGATCAAATTTCGTACACGTAGAGGTCGCAATATTGAACTCCGGGTGGCGACACTTCCCACTGTGGGCGGTAATGAAGATGTCGTTCTCCGTATTCTGGCCGGCGGCGATGCCCTGCCACTTAAAAAAATGGGCCTCAGTGAATACAATATGGAGAATCTTAAAACACTGGTCGAACGGCCGTATGGCCTGGTCCTCGTGGTCGGCCCCACAGGCTCGGGTAAAACGACCACCCTCCATGCCGCATTAAACTTTGTAAATCGCCCGGAAAAAAAAATCTGGACGGCGGAAGACCCGGTTGAAATTGTACAGGACGGACTCCGACAGGTCCAGGTCCTCCCTAAAATTGGGCTCAATTTCGCGAGAATCCTCCGCGCCTTTCTCCGGGCTGATCCGGATATCATCATGGTTGGTGAGACCCGTGACGAGGAAACCGCGAATACCGTTGTTGAAGCAGCTCTTACCGGTCACTTGGTCTTTTCAACCCTTCATACCAATTCAGCCCCGGAAACAATTACTCGACTTCTGGGTATGGGAATCGATCCTTTTAACTTTGCAGATTCTTTGTTGGGCGTTCTGGCCCAACGCCTGATCAAAAGGCTTTGTCCCCATTGCCGCCGGACCTATCAGCCTGACCAGCCAGAGATTGATTCCATCATCGCTGAATACGGCCAACACCCTACCAAGCCTCTTGAGATCGAAAAAGGCATTACGCTCTATAAGGCAAGGGGATGCGGTCATTGCCAAAAGTCCGGCTATAAAGGACGGATGGCTATCCATGAATTACTGATCACAACAGATCCCATGCGTCTTGAAATTGAAAGGAGTGCCCCGGTAGCGGAAATACGCCATTCCGCAATGGCGGGGGGAATGTTGACCCTGAAACAGGATGGAATTTTGAAAGTTCTTCAAGGTGACACCGACATCAGACAGGTTTGCTCCGCTACCATGAAATAATATACCGTTCGTCACCCACCATGATTCTTTATTGTATCTCTTTTGTCATGGTACGCTCAACCCTGTAAAATCCGGTGGAAGCACCTCGTTGTCCATATTCCCTTATAGCAATTATTGTGCTATACAGTTATGTTCCTTGGTTCTTGTGTGAATATGCCTCCTTTAGCTGAAACCGTGGGTTACATAAGTTTTTTACGATTCCTTTCGTAGGAAAAAAATCTTCACATATGGCTCTTTTACCAACAAGGACAATGTTTATCTCCTTTATTCACCCCATTTTGAACCGATACTGGTTGGCTATTTTCCAACAACAAAACTACAGAATTTATTGGACGATAAGAGGTCTGCTTCATGAAAAGCGTTTTAATTGTCGATGATGAGAAGAATTTCCTGTTGAGTCTTGCCGACATGCTCAAGGACAATGAAGCGGAGTTTTCGATCAAAACCGCAAATGATGGTCGAGAAGCTTCAAAAATCATCAATTCTGAGCAGGTCGACCTTGTGGTAACCGACCTTAATATGCCAGAAATGGATGGATTTGAGCTGATGGCACTCATCAGTCAGTCCAAACCGAACATGCCGGTCATAGCCATGACTGCTTACGGCACCCCTGAAATGGAATCTCGACTCATGAACATGGGCGCCTTTCAATATATTGAAAAACCCATCGACTACAACTCCCTCTTGCATAAAATCAAAGATGGGTTGAAGACTGGAACCAAAGGCCACGTAGCTGGCATTTCGCTCCCCTCGTTTATGCAGCTTTTGGAGTTGGACAAAAAAACCTGTACTCTGACCCTCCGTTCCGACGCAAATATCGGGACCATGTATTTTCAACAAGGTGAGATCGTTGCCGCGAAGACCGGAAACCTTACTGGTCAGGATGCTGCTTTTGAAATTATCTGCTGGGAAAACACAGAAATTGAAATTGAAAACAATTGCCGGATCAAGGAGCGTGAAATCAATGTGCCCTTAGGTTATCTCCTCATTGAAAGCGCTCGAATGAAGGATGAAAAAAACAAACCCGAGAAAGAAACGATCCCTGAAGTAGTAAAAGAACAAGATGCTCCCCCCCCCACCAATGTGGTTGATGTCGACAACATTGGCTTTCTCAGCAAACCGGAAGAAGAAGCACCTCTCCCGATAGACACCTCTTCGCTGGAACCTGAAAGCGACGACTCTCCTGAAACTCTTGAAGAAAAAAGCGCCATTGATGCCCTCACCGATACCATCCTTTCCTCCACGGGGGTCAATCGACTTATCATCATCTCTGGCACCGGCTCAGTTCTTTCCCATAATAATATTCCAGTCAAAGAATTTGGAGGCTTCATCGCCGCCATCACCGGAGCTGCGATCAAAATTAAAAAGATTCTTGGTTTTACCGGGCCCAGGTCGGTAATTGTGACCCATTCCAACGGTGAAAAAATTCTCATTCTAATCGGCGGTCAAATCGTAACAGGAATTGGCCTTGATTCCAACATCGATCCTGATAAAATTTCCGAGGCATTAAAACCTCATGTTTCAAAAATCAAATTATAGTGATTGATGCATTTCCCAGGGCAAATGCAATTATATTCAAAACATCTTACGATTGTCGAATAACGAAATTGAATTGGAATACTTGGTATTCAATAAAAGGGCGCACAAATGGATAATATATTTCAGGAAATAAAACAAATCCCATTGGTCATGGGGTCATACATTCATATCAAAGGAATCACCACTATCCATTCGGATTTACCAAAAATCTTTCTCGGAAAAGTACAAGAGATTGGTCATGCAATGGATCGCGTTATCAAGGTAAATGACGCCACCCGAATGCAGGCCAACAACTTTGAAATTCAGTTTGAAGAGGCCATCATCCACGTCCGCCAGATCGATCATGATGCGAGTCTGATTATCTTTTGTGAAAGTGGAGTGAATCGAAAACTCCTCGGCATGACGACCGGAATGCTTAGCCATGATATCCTGACGGCGACCAATACAGTTCGCCGAGGAGGCGCCGCACCGACGCCTGAGGCGCCCAAAGCAGCGGCACCGCCCCCTCCTCGCCCAACCCCAGCGCCTACCCCAAAGAAAATTGACGTCAATCAGATCATCCACGCAAGTCCTCTAGCCAAAATCTTCCAATCCTTTCAGGAAGGTCTCGCCCTGGCAATTGGACCGATAAGTGAGATGGTCATGAAGGACTCTATCGAAAAATGGGCAAAGAAGGGGGATATTTCCGAAAATAGGTTAACTGAACTTGTCATCATGCTCTGCCAGGAAATTGATGATCCAGAACTTGAAAACGAATTCAAACTACACATCGCTCCCATCCTGCCCTGACATCAACAAGTTTCATAAATAAAAAAGCTCCGCACCCAACCGGGACGGAGCTTTTTTATTTATGAAACATTCAACGGACGTACCGTTGGTAAATTATTACTTCTTCCAATAACGCTCAACTCTTCAATACGTTTTGGATTATTGAATTCGCTTAAACTCAACCCGCCGGTTGAGGGCTTGATTCTCTTGGGTATCATTGGGGAATCTGGGTGATTTTTCACCATAATAAACCCCAACAAGTCGATCCGCCTGAATCCCAAAATCATTAATCAGATAATCTCGAACCGCCTCAACCCGCTGTTTAGAGATTTCTTTATTTTGAGCAGCATCACCCGTATTATCAGTATAACCGCCGACCTCGAAACGACTGCCAGCCAAATCCCCCTTGGCCATCGCTTGCCCAACAACCACAGCCAGAACATCTTTTGCATCCTGGGAAAGGTTGGTAGCGTTGCCAGCAAAAGGAACAATTAATCGCAGAATCGGCACTTCGGCAAAAGAGGGTGGTGACTCAGGCTTCACCTTGCTGACCTGCACCGAAGCAGGCGAAGACGGGGCCTCTACCTTTTTCTGGGGAGTGGTGCCAGCATATTCTGAACCTGATTCAGCTTTATATTGCGCCTTGGCCTCATTCAGAGAATTTTTCGCTCGCCCGTCATCAGGATCGTAGAGCAATCCAGTCTGATACGCATCAATGGCCTCTTTATAACGGTTGAGCAAGACCTGTACATCCCCGATGCCAAAATAAGCCTTTGCATAGTTGTGATCGAGCTTAATGGCCTGATTATAATACTTTAAGGCTTCATCATATTTCCGAAACCGCTCGTAGGCATAGCCGTATTGATAGACCAGCCCAGCATGCTTTGGACATGACTTCAGGGCGTCCTCGATCATACCTTTCTTGGTCATCAAGGAAGGTTGCTTCTGTACGGAATCAAACAAAGCATCACAATCCGCAGCCATGGCCATTTCGACGCCAATGGCCAGCAGCGCTCCAACCATTATTACAATTTTGATAAATCGTTTACCCGAAAGATTTTTTTTACTCATTTTTTCGCCGTTTTAACATTTTTACCAGACTGATTCGGAGCCGGTCGATGGACTTGGCCAAAGCGGCTATCTCATCTTTCATCTGACTCGAAGCAAGACTCTTCTCAAGATTCTTGCCGATACTCACTTCCTCTGTTCTGGCACTCAGTTCCATAATCGGCTTAACGATCCGAATATCCAGGAAGAACCAGATGAAAAGCAGTCCTACGACCATGGTTCCAGCCCCACCGGCAAACAAAATCAACGCCTGAACCCTGGCCGCCGCCTCGGCTGGAGCCAGAGGAACATAGACAACGTAGGCTGCGAATATATCCCCTAACTTATAATTCTTGTCAAATCCGTTGGTATCCCCGTAGAGTTCAATCAGATCCTTCGGGGCATAGGCGGGGTCGAGATGACATTTCAAACAACCTTCGGATGCGAACTTAATCGGACGAGATTGATAATAGAACAACTCACCATTTTTATCACGGGTCTTCCCGAATAGGGTTTTAAGATTTGCATCTTGTTGAAAGTTCTTAATCAACCCTTCTTCGAATAGATCCGCCTTGTTGGGGGGATGATGGGGATTCATCGAAACCTGGCGGAACTTGAAGCCATGCAGTTCTTCACCACGAACCATATCCACTGTCCGACGGGTAATTCCGAATCCCGACATAATCTCGGGATAAAAACGGTCTTTCTCAACCAATTCATTAATCAATGGCCGCTGCGCGGTCATAAAATATTCACGACTCGCCTTGATGTAGGAATCGATAATCTGGGCCTTGGTGGCCGCTTCATTCAATGAGTTTTTCATACTGAACGAATAGGCACCATAGCCGATCCCAATCAACGCAACAGCGCCGAGTGAGGCCAACATGAAGATGAATTTGGCCCTGATCCCCAAAGAATTGACTAAATTTTGAAGAGCCATCACTCCCCCCGCTCATAAGTAAAAGTTTAAGAAATAGGTCGTATCAACTTCCCAATGTTTTGCTTCAGACGGAATCGGTAAATCCGAGGTCCATTGTTAGTTCACAAAGCATTCATTCCATGAACAGCCTTGTTTGATGTTTAATAGCTCTTTAGCTTGAGCCCCGCCGGAGGCAAGGGGCGGTTGTAAGCCGCT
>JAHJAA010000092.1 GCA_018814305.1 Pseudomonadota bacterium | reverse complement strand
TAGTACAGGAAGAAGATCATTCATTAACTGATCTGGGTAATCTTGTCCGTCGTGATTTGTCAGCACTCAGTAGGGCCGCAGGCAGGATTCGTGAACGGGCTGCGGAGGACGTTGAAATCTCCAATAAACTGATATTGATTCAAAAAAAATTACATCAAATGTCAAGAAGTCAAGCCTGACCCCCAGCCCAAATGACCCCCAGCCTCATCAATATCAAGAAGTCAAGCCTGACCCCCAGCCTGACCCCCAGCCCTCGCAAAAACACCATCCGAGTAAAAAGCGGGTGTGAGTAGCAAGTATGCCAAACCTATTTTAGGCGTGTTGGGGGTTTTGGAAAGAGGATTTCGGAAAAAAGAAGAGGAGCCGACAGGAGAAGAATCAAAATAACGGTAGCCAAACCAGTTTTTAGGGCAGGGGAAGACGTTTCTGGATAGACGTGTCCGCTAGAAAAAGGCCTTCAGGAATGGGAACAAAAAACGGATTACGCAGCTTTTTGCCAGGTATACCGATGATGGAGCCCACCGGAACGGGGGAGAGCAACGACCTTGCCTGAACGAGGCTTCTGTTCCTCCATTCGTCGATCGGGCGAGTCCTTGTCCAGCCCGCAATGGGTCCGGTCTTGTTGGTAGTAGTCAAGATACACTGTGAGAACCTTGCGGAGATGTTTTTCACCGAGAATAATGTGGTGGTCAAGACAGTCCCGGCGGATCGTGCCGACCATTCGTTCGACATAGCCGTTCTGCCAGGGGCTTTTAAAGGAAGTCACAGGGCTGTTTGTTTTTGTGGACTTTCTCTTGTTACTCTGACCCATTTCTTGATTTTGAAAAATATTTTGAAATAGATCCTCGGCTGATCCGCCAGAGAAAAAAACAGCATATCCACCAAAAAGCCCGCGATATACTGAAGTTGAATCTACCTCAACCAACACCTTATTTATCCTTGCTATTGCAGGTCTCCCTGGGGCATCATGAATGGTGTGGGGTGGTGTCTGTCCAGGCGCGTTAAGATAGGGGCGCGTGGGCGATATGGACTGCAGGCTGCATATCAGGGGAGGCGGGACCCGGTGTTTTTCTTTGTTGATCCGTGGCGGTATATACGGGCCTCTTTTTTTGGGCAATGGCAGAACGGCAGCCGCCGAAAAGGGTCGGAATGAGGTTCGGTATGGATCTACCCGTTCAGTTTACCGAGGTTGACGGCAACAGGATTGCCTTTTATCGAACCGGCGGCGGCGCGCCTCTGGTCCTTGTCCATGGGATCACCACCTACTCCTTTATCTGGCGAAGACTTCTTCCCGGTCTGAAGAAAAATTTTGATGTCATTGCCATCGATCTGCTCGGCTGCGGGGCTTCGGATAAACCTGTTGGAAAGGATTATTCGATCAAGGCCCAGAGCCGGATCATCAAGCAGGCGCTGGACAATCTGGGCATCGACTCATTTCACCTGGTCACCCACGATATCGGTGGCGGTATCGGCCAGATCATGGCGGTCGACTACCCCGAACGGGTGCGGGATCTGGTCTTGATCAATACCGTCGCCTATGACTACTGGCCGGTCCAGCCGATCATCACTATGCGCGTTCCCTTCATCCGGCAGCTGGCCATGGCCAGCCTTGATTTCGGGATTTTTAAAACCATCGTCAAGCGAGGCATTTACCATAAGGAGCGGGTCACGGACGAGCTGATGGAGTTGTTCTGGCAGCCGTTACGGACCAAGGAGGGGCGGCAGGGATTCCTCCAGCTGGCCAAGTGCATCAACAATCAACTGCTCCTGGACATTGCCGACCGGTTGAAGGACTTGACGATCCCGGTGATGATTGTTCGCGGGGATGCGGACCCATACCTCACGCCTGAAATCTGTGAAAAACTCCACCGCGAAATTCCCGGCTCGCGTTTGGAACGCATTGCCACCGGCGCGCATTTCATCCAGGAAGACGAACCGGAGAGACTTGTTGCGCTCATCAATGATTTTACCGGCGTTGGGTAATGACAGAAGAAAAGCGACTTCTCCAAAAAATTCACTCGTTGGAGAGTGAAATCAAAACACTGCGGGAAGAAAATGAAATTCTGACCAGCAAGGCAGAGGATTTTCTTCTCCTGGGAATTATCTCCGAGAAAATCAATCTTGCCAAATCCGCAGAAGAGGCAATCGACCTGACCCTTGAGAGCATCTCCTCACTCAAGGAGATCCCCTATTCCTCATACCTGAAATACGATGAGGAATCGATTGCTGTAATACACGATTACACCACGTTTCTAACCCCCGGCATCATCGGCGAGTCCTTTCCGGTCACCGAGGAGGTCGTCAGTGCCATCCGCGGCGATGAATTTCTTTTCGAATGCAAACCGGAATCGCTTCCCCCCTTCATCCCTGCCGGCTTGCGGGAAGGAGCCCCCTGCGGTTTTTGCCTGGTCCCGGTGCATCCCGGGGAGGAAAATGTCGACTCCTACCTGTTTCTCTTTGTCTTCTCGCGACAGGATGCCGAGGAGATGCGGGCAATGTTCCCCTTGCTCTGCCGCGGGGTTGAAATCGCCTGTGCAAAGGTTGAGACCATACGATTGCTCCAAAAAATAAACGAGATCAATGAGTCGCTGGAAAAGGAGGTAAATGTAAAAGCCCAGGAATTCGTCCGGACCAGTGCGCTGCTCTCATCCCTGATCGACTCCATCCCCGATCTCATTTTCTATAAAAACCCCAGTGGCGTCTACCTGGGCTGCAACACGGCCTTCAGTAAATTCGCCGGCCTTCCGAAAGACCGGATCGTCGGCTCTTCGGATTATGATCTCTTTGACCGGGAACAGGCCGATTTTTTCCGGGGGAAAGATCGCTGGGTGCTCCAGCAGGGCAAACCGGTAAGAAATGAAGCGTGGGTCACCTATCCGGACGGCACCAGTGTTTTGCTCGACACCCTGAAGACTCCCTATTGCGGGCCGAATAATAACAACCTGGGCCTGATCGGCATTAGCCGGGATATCACCGAGAAAAAGAAGACGGAAGAAGAACTGTTAAAGATCAAAAAGATCGAATCCATCGGCATTCTTGCTGGCGGGATTGCCCATGACTTCAACAATATTCTGACAGCGATCATCGGCAATATCAGTCTGGTCCTCTATGATCATGAACTGAAAAGCGATTCGAAAACGCTCCTGGAAGAAGCGGAAAAGGCCTCAATGCGGGCCAAGGAATTGACCCGGCAGTTATTGACCTTCTCAAAGGGGGGCGACCCGGTCAAGGAGGCCTCATCCCTGGAGACGATCATTCAGGAGTCTGCCGATTTCGTTCTTCATGGCGACAAGGTCGCCTGTGAGTGCATCATCCCGAAAGATCTGTGGTTTGTCAACGTCGACAAGGGGCAGATCGGCCAGGTCATTCAGAATATCGTGCTCAACGCCCGGCAGGCGATGCCCGAAGGAGGAACCATCCGGATATCGTGCGAGAACATGGATTCGCCTGATAAATATATCTTAGCGGACGACAGCGCCGGTCGATGTGTCAAGATCACGATTCAGGATAACGGCCCCGGAATCCCGGAACTGATTGTCGATAAAATATTCGATCCGTATTTCTCCACCAAGGCGGAAGGCAGCGGTCTGGGGCTGGCGATATGCCTGTCCATCATAAAAAAGCACCAGGGGAATATCCTGGTGAAATCCTCGGCCGATCATGGAACCACCTTTGAGATCTATCTGCCGGTATCGGTGGAATCGGCCCGGCGGGAACAAAAAACATCCGAAAATAATCAGCTTCATCCACGGGCAAAAATTTTGCTGATGGACGATGACGATATGGTCAGAAGGGTGGCGCGGGCGATGCTCACCAGATTGGGCAGCGAGGTTGTTGTCTCCCATGACGGCGCCGAGGCCATCGATGTATTCCGGCAGGCGATGGAATCGGACTGCCCGTTCGATCTCGTGATCATGGACCTGACCATCCCGGGAGGAATGGGCGGCAAGGAAGCCGTACGGGAAATCCTCAAGCTTGATCCGGAGGCCAGGGTCGTCGTTGCCAGTGGATATTCCAATGATCCCATTATGGCAAACTTCACAGACTACGGTTTTTGTGCGACCATTTCAAAACCGTTCCAGATGAGTGAGATGACCAGGGTGCTCAATGTTGCCCTTGGATGATTCCATTGAATCAAGGGGCAGCGGGTGAGTCTCGGGCTCTTCTTTTTACGGGAGACCGGATAGCTGTAACGATCAGGTGGAGTTCGCCGGAATGGTGAGAGGCTTGCCGGCCCATGTGAAACCTTTTGGTCCAGGCCCGGAATAGTTTGTCCGCGCCTGCGGCAAGTAAAAGGGGTCATAAAAGCGGACCTCTCTTCCCTGACGCCTCTCGCTCCTCTCTACCTCACCGTTGTGTCTATTCAGTCTCTCGCCCTACGGTGATCCGGCATCCCCTTCACCCAAAGGATATAATTTTCGTTAGGTAGGCAAGCTGCCAACTCAGCTATATCCAGGTTCAGAGTTCGGTGAGAGCTCCATAATTATTTCTCCCTGTCAAGACTGTCAGTGGCCTTTTGCTGCTCTGCCATTATCCCCATTTTCCTGTATGAAGGCCTTTTCTGCAACTGAAGGGAAATCCATACACGCCCTTGAAATCCCTTGACTGTAGGAAAGAACCCGGAAAGTGCCCCCTCCAACCCATTTTTTATGTAGTAAAATCCATACACATTCATCATTCCTCCATCATCTTCCCGATTGTAGATCAATAAATTTATTCTTTGTTTTCAGATGGTTGATTGATTCAGGCGATCCCTGGCACCGACTTTGCTTAATAGGAATCATAGCTATTTCCATGGGGCGAGTGGCGATACCGAACTATAGAAAGTTTCATCCGGTAAATGTCCGACTCCAGCAAGGAAAGCGACGGAAGGTATCGATGACTTCACAGAAGTTATGTTGGGCTATCGATGCCGTTTTTGTTTTTAAGAATTGTTCTTGTTCTTTCATGAGTTTGGCTTTGAAACCGTGCTGGATATCCGGCACAACGTTGTCTTCTATGACAACATGAATCAAGGAGGTACCGAGTGAGATACGGGAAACTAACACGAGGCTTATGTGGGATCGGCATCGTTTTCATCCTGTCGGCATGTGAAGGAGGAGGGGGCAATCATCTTACCTCCACGGGTTTACCATCGCCGAGCTATAACGACGAGAATACCGACGTCAATACCACCTCAATTACCCAGGGTGTTGTCGTCGATCCGTACATCGTCGGCGCCATTTTCCAGGAGGTCGGTGCCGATGGGGTCAGCATCATTCAGCGTCAATCGACACCGTCTGATCAAAACGGTGTCTTTAGCTTTCCCATGCCGCTGACCGTCGGCTCCACCATCGAGATGAAGATCTCCACCCGTGGCCTACATGGGGGCGCTCCATTCAAGGGCATCCTGCGTCGAAACGTCCAAGACGGTGATCATCTTCCGGTCGTGGTCTCACCGTTGACCACACTGATGGCCAATGGCGCCGAAGCTGATGACGTGCTCGCTGCCCTCTATAACGCCGGATTTCCGGACCTCGACACGGACGACCTCTATGCCGACCCGATGGCAAGTCTCCACAACCGGGCGGCCGGGATCACCGACCGAAATCTCGAACCCCTGCAGGCCGCTATGGCGGCAGAGGCGTACCTCGAAACAACCGGCAATTATCGGCCCACCCAGGCCGACTTGAACAATGACAACCAGACCAAGATCCTGAACGCCATGGGCGAGGCCATGCGATCGACACTGACTGTTGACGAATTCAACCGGATCAACAGCGAACTCGATAATGATCCCCAGGTAGCCGCCACCCTGCCTTTGGACGATTTCATCAAAATCGCCGTCCAGCAGCAACAGACCCTTATTTCCGTCGTCAAAACCGACATGGGAGAGCATGGCAGCTTCAATCAGGAGTTGGTCACCCAAACCGTTACCAATAATCAAGAACAGATGGTGGCCATGGCCAGGGATATGCTCGGGGTCACCCTTCCCGATCCGACCCCGGCTGACGGAGCGACCCTTTACGCCGACAACTGTGCCGATTGTCATGGCGATTTAACTTTCAGCCGCAAGCAAAATAAATCGGCGATTCAGATCCAGTCCGCCATCGACACCAATCTCGGCGGGATGGCGATGTTGAGTTCCCTCACCGCGACCGAAGTACAGGCGATAGCAGACGCCCTGGTTATGACCAGCGAACCGCCGCCGCCGTCTTTGACTCCGGCCGACGGTCCGACCCTGTACTCCGACAACTGTGCCGGCTGTCACGGACCGCTCGAGACCACCAGTAAGGCCGGTCGCTCAGCTGACGATATTCAGTCCGCCATCGATACTAATATCGGCGGGATGAGTTTTCTGAACACCCTGATTTCGATTGAGGTCCAGGCCATCGCCGATGCCCTGCCGGCTCCCCTCCCAATGTCTCCAGACACCCCGCCGGACGGCGTCGCTCTCTATAATAGTGAATGCGCCGGCTGCCACGGGCCGCTCGCCACCACCACCAAGCCCGGTCGCACCGTCGATCGTATCCAGGCCGCTATCGGCAGTAATACAGGAGGGATGGGCTTCCTCAACACGCTGACCACGGCTGAAGTCCAGGCCATCGCCGATGTACTGCCGGCTGCACCTCCTCCGCCTGCAGTGGCCGATGGCCCCACGCTCTACGCCAACAACTGCTCCGGGTGCCACGGTTCCCTTGCCGATACCGGCAAGGCAGGCCGCACCGGCGTTCAGATCCAGGCCGCCATCGATAACAACACCGGCGGGATGGGTTTTCTGACCTCCCTGACCGGCGCCGAGGTCCAGGCCATTGCCGCTGCCCTGCCTGCCCCCCCGCCGCCCCCGGCGGTGATCGACGGGCCATCCCTCTATAACAACAACTGTTCCGGCTGCCACGGGCCGCTGGCCACCTCGGCCAAGGCCGGGCGCAATGCCGGCCAGATCCAGGCCGCCATCGATAACAACACCGGCGGGATGGGTTTTCTGACCTCCTTGACCGGCGCCGAGGTCCAGGCCATCGCCGCTGCCCTGCCGGCCCCACCACCGCCCCCGGCGGTGATCGACGGACCATCCCTTTATAGCAACAACTGTTCCGGCTGCCACGGGCCGCTGGCCACCTCGGCCAAGGCCGGTCGTAACGCCGGCCAGATCCAGGCCGCCATCGATAACAATGTCGGCGGGATGGGGTTTCTGACCTCCCTGACTGCGGCCGAGGTCCAGGCCATCGCCGCCGCCCTGCCGGTCCCCCCGCCGCCCCCGGCGGTAATTGACGGGCCGAGCCTCTATAGTCTCAACTGTGCCGGTTGCCATGGG
The DNA here is from genome assembly GCA_018814305.1 of Pseudomonadota bacterium. Taxonomy (GTDB): domain Bacteria; phylum Desulfobacterota; class Desulfobulbia; order Desulfobulbales; family JAGXFP01; genus JAHJAA01. The sequence continues at coordinate 5,294 of JAHJAA010000092.1, read as the reverse complement.
TCCCTCGACATCTCGGCCAAGGCCGGCCGGACCGCTGCTCAGATCCAGTCGGCTATCAACAGCAATATCGGCGGGATGGGTTTCCTGACCTCCCTGACCGCGGCCGAGGTTCAGGCCATCGCCGCTGCCCTGCCGGCCCCCCCGCCGCCCCCGGCGGTAATTGACGGACCGAGCCTCTATAGTCTCAACTGTGCCGGTTGCCATGGGGCTCTCGACATCTCAGCCAAGGCCGGCCGGACCGCTGCCCAGATCCAGTCGGCCATCAACAGCAATATCGGCGGGATGGGTTTCCTGACCTCCCTGACCGCGGCCGAGGTCCAGGCCATCGCCGCTGCCTTGCCGGCTCCCCCGCCGCCCCCGGCAGGGATCGACGGACCGACTCTCTACAGCACCAATTGTTCCGGCTGCCACGGGGCGCTGGCTACTTCGACCAAGGCCGGGCGCAACGCTGTCCAGATTCAGTCCGCCATTACCAACAACACCGGCGGGATGGGCTTCCTGGTTACTTTGACTGCAGCTGAGGTTCAGGCCATTGCCGATGCCCTGCCGACAGCCTCTCCGGGCCCGGATTACGGCGATTGCACCACCTGTCATGGCCAGCCGCCGGCGGGTAGCAGTTTCCCCGATATAGCCGGGGCGCATGGGGTCCACACCGCCTTGCCGTCGATCAACAACTCTTGCGCTGTCTGTCATCAGGGGCATGACCACAACGGAATCGTCGACCTTGGCATCATCAGTACCTTTGACGCCCAAAGCGGCATAGCGACACCCAACAGCAACAACACCTGTGCCAGCGTCAGCTGCCACGGCGGCCAGACCACGCCTGACTGGCAGACCGGTAGCATTGCGGTCGACACCCAGTGCGCCTCCTGTCATACCTCAGGCACCAGTCAGTACAACAGCTACTTCTCCGGTCAGCACAGTCGGCATACCCGACGCGGCTTCAGTTGCACGGTATGCCACAATGTGAGCAAACTGTCCAACGGACGACACCTGACCGATCTGGGCACCAGCGCCTTTGAACAGGACCCGGCCTCCACCATCGGCGGCGGTTCGACCAGCGTCGGCAGCTACTCGCCGAGCAATTCCAACGCCTCATCAGGAACCTGCTCCAGTATCGCCTGCCACGGCACGGAACGTTGGTAAGACGGAGGTTTCACTTTCCTTAACCCTCAACACAAAGATAGGGCGCCGTTTGGCGCCCTATCTTTGTGTTTTTTCTAAGGTGTCTTCCGAATCAGTCATTTCTGTCAGGACCGGCGAAGGTCCTGTGCGGTTCATCTTCCTCTCTCATCCTTGCTCCTCGCTGCCCCTGGTGGCGTCCCTCCAAACGTCAAAGCAGGGGCTGTGGTGGACCAGGATATCTTGTTGGAATAAATGGTTTTTTGTCGGCTTCCGGTCGTTTCTTAGCCTTTGAGTTATTTTTTTTTAAGGCCGAAAAACAATTCTAGGGAAAAAGGCCTGTTATTCTTCATTGGTATTTTGTTGCTATTTTTATTTGACAGGTTGTGGTCGGCTGAGGTCCGTGCAAACCGTCATTCCATTTCTGGCTGCATCTGGCATCTCACCCAACGATGCCACTCGCGTGATTTCCTGTTGCGCTTTGCCAATGACCAGGCTCGTTATCTTTACCGGTGCCTCCAAGCCAAAAAGCGATACGGTTTTAAATCCTCGACTATATGGTCACTTTAAATCATGTCCGTCTTTTTCTTTTTGACAGAGGGCGTGACGTCATTCCGTAAAGTATCCGGCTCATTCCCGGCAGGACCGGTATTGAAACCTTCCTGTAAAACGCAGACCAACTGAAATATCCACACCCCGCAAACAAACCTTACCTTAGTCCTTTTCTTTCAAGTCCTAGGGTTTAGGAATAATCAAACGATATCCACCGCCATCCTGGACCACATAAATCCAGTATCCCCGCCAGGGGACCAACACGGCATCAGGGTCCCCGCCGGCGCTTTCGAAGGCGTAAATATCGCCCCAGTCATCACCCTGATACCAATAGATCCCGTTGAGCAGCAGATTATCCGCACAGGCATCAAGCCAGAGGATCGGGGCTTCATCGTCAACCTGGAGCCTGACCTGAGTCAGTGGTATCTGTCCGCCATATGGATTGGCTATCAGGTTCCAACCTGGTTGCAGGTCGATGCCAAACTCCGACGCAGTGTAGTCGGGGTACTCCGTGAGATCCGGCAGAGTCGGTTGATCCTGCCGCTCCATGAAATACGCTTGTCCGGGATTATAGGGCCAGCTACCGTCATAGTATTCAAAACGACCATTGTTGCCGGTGGAGGAGAGTCCTTGGGAGACCCAACGATAGATTCGACTGCTGCCCACCAAGGTGTCCAGGTCAAGGCCTTCTTCAAGGGCTTTAGCCAAACCGATCATGTTGGTCCCATGCAACAGTTCGATTACCGGACCGGGCATTTCGTTGCTTTGCGACAGCGGCGGAACCGACGGATCATATACGGTACCTACCCGAACCTCGATGTGATAGCTGTGGCTGCCGACCGGTCCCAGATTCATTGATAGAGAACAGGTCACCTGAACGGTGAAATCGACCGGTTCCGGACCGCAATCCATCTGCTGAGGATACCCGTCGATGACCAGCCAGGCAGAACCAGCCTCGGGATTATCGATGATTGCCGTGAAGTCATAACCAACATCCAGTCTTGGGTTGCCATTTACCAGATTGTCACCGTCATCCCCGCCATCGGGACGGTTGAACCAGACCAGATCGATTCCTTCCTCAGACAAGGCCGGATCGTTGGGGAAGGCATCCAGATTACCACAGGTGCCGTCATGATCAGCATCATTATCGCTATCATCCGGGCAGGAGTCTGCCGAGTCGATAATTCCATCACCGTCACGATCTGGAGCCGTATCAAAGTTGGCTATCACAGTACAGTCCTTGAGAATCCGTGCAGTAATGAAGATGTTTTCCGACAAAGTGCCGCCACAGGAACCTTCAACTATCGAGACCGCATAACCGGCCTCCGGCGTTAAGGTAAATTGCATGGTATTACCCTCAATGACCGTCTGAGGCCCGGCCGGAGTAATTATTCCATGGGCCACATGCGATGCTGCGACCGTATAGGTAATTGGAGGCAGTGATGAGTCGCAGTCATCCGGAATTCGATCGTGATCAACATCAATTGTATCATTGCCACCGGGGCAGATATCGGAGCCATCCGGCACTCCGTCGCCGTCACTGTCCGGTTGGACCGTCACTCCGGTGGTGAGCATGACAACTAAGCTGTTCCCCTGACCCTGGCCGTCGTCACCGGTAACTTCACAATCGATGATTTTCCCGACATCACCGGCGGAAAGAACAAGGGTAGCGTTGGTTGCCCCACCGATATCGACCGTATCGGAACGCCACTGGTAAGTCAGGGTGACGGAATCACCGTCGGCATCTGTGGCGGTTGTATTGACAAGAGAAAGAGTCAAGCCCTCGACCGGGTTACCTGTAATTGCCGGCGGATTGATAAAGATGGGCTGATCATTCACCCCGGTTATTGTCACGGTGACGGAGCCGGTGGCAAATAAAGCACCGCCAGTGCCTTGGGGTCCGGTATTTCCGTCATTGAAGGCCCAGTCAATTTGGGCGATCGCGGGTGGAGCGTCACTCGCATTGCTGTAGAGGATTGACTGGAGCACCGTATTGACATCGACACCGGTAGCATTGCCGTTAAAATTAAGGAGCAAGACCCCGCCCGAGTTGGTGGTTACGGTTCCGAGATCGGCTCCGCCCAGACCAAAGAGAATGCCTTGGGTTAATGGAGTTAGCGTCCCGCCGGCCGAGAACTGATCGTCGGCAACCGCCCCTCCGTTTCTGAGCAGAGTCAGGGTGGCGCCATCATAATTGGCGATGGCGTCCAGTTCTATGTCCGTCACCGTCACGTCGCTATCCAGAGTTACCGCGACGCCTTCCTCGGTAAAGCCGGGGGTTCCGTCCAGACCGGTAAAGGTCGGTGCGTCGTTGACCGCCGTGACCGTGATCGTCGCGATCGCCTCCGGACCGAGATGGTCGGCATCATCCACCCCTGCAAAGGTGATAAGTCGGTTGGTTGTATCCGGTGCCTCTGAGGCATTGTTATAGCGGATTGAGCCGATCAGATCCTGCATGGTCGTATCAACAGCGGATCCGTCGTCGATGGAGATGGTCAAGACACCTGTACCGTTGTCGTAGAGTCCGGTGGTGACATTCTCGCCGTTCACCATCTGGGCTCCGCTGCCGAAGGTGGATGCGATGCTTTCGGCCGCGCCATCCGGCCGGTTGGTCAGGGTTACGATGATGGCCTTGTAGGTGCCGTCGTCGGTGATCACGTTATCGGTATCAGCACAGGGAACCGGGCCGCCACCCTCGGTAAAGTCGTCCTGATAGTCATGACCTGTGGCTCCGCTGGAATCGTCATCGTCCAGATCGATGATCGGCGCTCTCACCAGGTTGATCGTTACATTCTGGCCAGCCGAGGTTGAGATATCCCCGTCGCCGTCATCCACCGTGATCTGTATCGTTCGGGCGGCGGTATTCACCGTGATATCATCGCTATTCTGGTACTGCAGGGCAGAGAGGAGATCGCGAACCCGGGCCTTAGTGGCGTTGGCATTGAAGGTGATGATCAGATCGTTGCCGGCGGTGCCGCCGGAAAAGGTCCCCATGATCACCCCGTCGCTGTGGGTGATGTCGCCACCGGTCACCGCGATATTGCCCACAGCGCCGACTTGCAGCACATCTTCACCCGGTTGGCCGTTGGCCACAATCGCCACTGTGATGTTGCCACCGCCAAAATCGATGGAATCGACGTCGGTGAGTATTGGTGAGGGGGACGCCCTTAAGTTTTAAACATTTGAAAGTGTTTTTTTGTATGGTATTATTTGTTCATGCCGCGCCAAGCCAGAATAGACGCTCCGGGAGCATTGCACCATATCATCTGCCGGGGTATTGAACGTCGGAAGATATTCCGCAACAAAAAGGATTATCTTGATTTCATAACCAGGTTTTCGGCAATTGTTTCTGAGACAAATACTGGCTGTTATGCCTGGGCGCTGATCCCCAATCATTTTCATCTTCTCCTGAAAACCGGCGATGTTCCTATTGCCACCGTCATGCGCCGGTTGCTCACCGGATATGCAGTATCTTTCAATCATCGTCATAAACGCCATGGACATGTTTTCCAGAATCGATACAAAATGGTGTTGAAAAGACTCAATGAATATTCAATGAAAACGGTTACATAAGACAGAAAAGCCTCTATAATGACAAGGGAGTCCCTACCAAAAGAAAC
>JAHJAA010000020.1 GCA_018814305.1 Pseudomonadota bacterium | reverse complement strand
GAGGCAGTACTTTCCTCAATGATAGAGGGAACCCAATCATCTCTCTCGGATTTATTATTGTTCGAGCTGGATCAGGAGCCGGGAGTCCCGTTAGATGATGTGCGTGAAGTGAGCAACTATGTTGCGGCTCTGGACCATGGTCTGCGTAGATTGAAAGAAGGGATGCCCTTGTCACTGCGGCTGTTAAGAGAAATTCATGGCGTACTCCTGACCCGAGGTCGCGGCAGCAATCAGACTCCGGGGGAATTTCGACGTAGTCAGAATTGGATTGGTGGAACCAGGCCCGGTAACGCTGCTTTTGTACCACCACCACCAGAAGAGATGCTGGAATGTCTGGGCAAGCTTGAACTGTTCCTGCACGACCAGCCAGAATCAACGTCGGTTTTGCTCAAGGCGGCTTTGGCTCATGTCCAGTTTGAGACGATTCATCCTTTTCTGGATGGCAATGGTCGTTTGGGCCGTCTGCTTATAACCCTCCTTTTGTGTGATCAGCAGGTCCTGCGTGAACCGATGTTGTATCTCAGTCTTTATTTTAAAGCCCACCGGCAATATTATTATGAACTTTTAAATAATGTTCGTTTGACCGGTGATTGGGAGGCCTGGTTAGATTTCTTTGCCGATGCGGTTATCGTTACAGCCACGCAAGCGGAAGAAACGGCACGGCAGCTTGTGGATTTGTCAGCCCGGGATAGAAATCAGATCAAAGGACTTGGCCGGGCAGCCGGGTCAACCCTGCAAATCCATCGCGCGTTGATCGAGAAGCCTATAGCTACTTCTGGATGGCTGGCAGAAAAAACCGGGATCAGTCCCGCGACGGTCAACAAGGCCTTGGGCCATTTAATGGCTCTTGGTATAGTGCTGGAACTTACCGCCCAGAAACGAAATCGTCTATTCAGTTACGCAGGCCATATTGAGATCTTGAATCGTGGTACGGAATTGCCCGTCGGATAGTCCTGGGAACCTGATTATTACTTCAGCAATAATCAGTCCCCACAGAAAGCGGGTACAAAAGTGGGTATTACAACTACGCCACATTCACCAGAAGTCTGCATGTTACTAATATCACTATATTTATTTTCATTAGCGTGGCTCCGGCCTTCGCACCATTTGAATAGAAAGGCCTGTAATCTTAATCGGTTACAGGCCTTTTGCTTTTTCCCATATGCGGAAATATGCGATTCCCGCCAGGATTTCACAACCTTTTCACCAAACACCCTCCAAACCATCTCGCCCCTTACCTGGAATCCAGTGATTATAGATGTCTACTGTTATACGTAATTGAGCTATTACCGGGCTTTATTTGGGTATAGGCTGGGTTGGTATGAGCCATGAGCAAAAGGTCGTTGCATAATTGCGGCGATGGTCATGAGGGTTTCTTCGATTCAATTCCGCAATCTTACATACCTTAGCAACTGCATCTTGTCTTTTTCGTTGGTTGTATGGCAGTCCTTTTTCCTTCGGATCAAGAAGCAGTAGATCGACCTTGCTTCCAGAACCTCCCCTGATAACTTTCATCTGACGTTGTTTCTAGACTGGAAATCCGATTGTTTCAGTGGTACGTTCTGTTTTTGAGTAGTTATTAATGTTCAGCGTAACTAGCCGAAGTATAAGGGTATTTATGGTTTATTTTCTTAGAAGTTCCCAATGGGTAATGATGCTCCACCGGCCGTAGGAAATGATTTTCCGAGCCAGATTAAGCCCTGCAATTTTTTGAAGGACTGGAGGAGATGATGCCGCATATGGAATGGACCGAAGACTTCAGTGTGCAGATCAGTGAGATTGACGATCAGCACAGGAGATGGATTGAGATTATGAACGAAATGCATGAGACCTTGATCAAGGGTGATGTGCAAAAGGTGCAAAATATCACGGAAAAAATTCTGAAAGATATGCAGGATTATACTCGTTTTCATTTCACCACAGAGGAAGACTTCCTTAAAAAAATTGGCTTTCCGGAACTCGCTCAACATAAAAAACAACACAGTAAATTTTACGTCCAGGTTCACGAACTGCTCAAAGATGTTCAGGAAGAAAAAATGGTCTTGAATACTGAAATCATGAAAACAATGTCAAGCTGGTTCCTGAATCATATTCTGGTGGAAGACATGAAGTATAGCCGTTTTGTTGCCTCATGCCCAGCAGGTGACACCTCGACCGTAGAGTGAGACCATCGGAAGCCGAGCTGATTTGATATTAAAGGGGGTATCCACTTTACTCTCGTAAATCTTGTAAGAGCATTGGATTGCTTCTCATTATGTCGTGTGGGAGACAAAATCAGTTTGATTAGCGCCATAATCGTTAATTCTAGCATCCGGTTGACTCTATTTTGACGAAAGAGCAGTGCTACGAGAGTAACGTGAATACCCCCCTTGACATTAATATTGGTGGTGAAGAAGTCCGATCAGGTTGCCGAAGATGGTGGGGGGGCGTTCCTGGTGCCGCCAGCGTCCGACCCAGTACGCCTAGTAAATACGCAAAAAATATCGCGTAGAGATCCGGTTCGAAAACATAGTTGCGAGGGCCTTCCTGGAGTGATTCAAAAATAATATTAGCACTCGGGACGTGAATGCTGTTGGTAAGCAGTTAATGGAGAATAACACCACGCTGTGTTCCTTTGATGCGAAGTTCTAATTCATTTCCCATGAGGGATGTGGAGTCAAATTAGTTTTCGGATTGCCACCGAATATGGGCTAGGGGTCGAGCATAGATAATAATATCTTATTGTGCCTCCCTTAAGCAGAAAGTAAGATCTCCTTTACGTATTTAGTAATTATTTTGCTAATCGCCTTTTCTGGCTGGAAGCTTATGGACCTGCAGCGAATTATTGGTTCTTTATACTAATTTATGTTTGATCAAAAATTGTGCAAAGTATTTGTCGGTGGTCAAGATGTGTTCTGCAAATAATTTTAATAAGTTGTTTAATAGCACGCTGGATTTCTCTGAATAATCAGCACTGTCCTCGTGTAATAGCATGTTCAGCTCTTTAATGAACTCATTATGTTGAGCAACGTGAGCGTTTGTCCGAGGGTAGCCATGGCTTTTCATGTAGGCTTCTTCGATTTTAAAGTGAGTATTGCAGTATTCGACTACAAAACGTGCAGTTTTTCTGAATGTCTTTTCGTCAATGTTGCCGGTTGTTACTGAGCTAATAAGAGCATTGATGTTCCCGACTAATTGCTTGTGCTGAAAATCTTGCCAGATGATTCCGTGTTGAAATTCTTCTTTCCATTTCATTTTGCATCCAATCGTGTAAGTATTTAATATTAATGTTGTTTTCTCGGTGTCAGAAGACCCCAGCAGCATGCATTATCCGGGAACTGAACGTCCAAGAGTTCCCTTTGGTTGGTTCTGAACTTTTAGTGGCAAGTATCTGATGCCGTCAAGAGAGAGGACAGGGAATTAATAGTATTAGTATACATTATTCAACACTATGCCAACCGCAATTTTGTAGATTTCGGCCCGTATAGATTTTTATTGGTCCCGTTTGTCATGGCGTGATCTTCTTTGTTGTTCGTTCTAACCAGCTGAAGGGGAAAGAATTTTTATGGTTACGCCTTTTCTATGTGCGGAATATCCGGGCTAGACGGCATATGTATGGTACGTTTATGAATTTTTATTTTATAACGGAGGTATCTCATTTTTTTTAAAGATTCCGGTGAAGCTTTTTTAATGTTTGATATGTTATATGTCAGATGATCCGGGAAGGCGTCCGGAAAGAGCGCTGACGTGCTCATCGTGGGCGGCTATGTGTCGTATCGTCACCTGCGGGAGGAAGATGTCACCGTGGGAGAGACGATGCACCCGTGAACGATGGGACATGAATTTAAGATGTTGAAAAAGGATATTTTGTCCAGGATTGATCTGCCGATTTTTATCGAGATCACCAGGGTTTTTTTTGATCAGATGGGTTTCATGATCAAGCCCACCGGGACCGGTTCGGGACCAGGGCTGAGTGAGGTCGAGATACTGTTTCATAAGTTGAATAAGACCCCCTTTGCCCTTTGCCAGTGTCATGTTGCCCCTCCTCCTGTCACAGTTGATGTTCTTGATCGTTATCGCTCCATGATAGAATCGGTCAAACTTTCCAGTGGATATTTAATAACGACTGGTGAACTGTCCGAGGAAGTTAGAGCTCGTGGCGTAGGAAAAAATATTACTATGCTAGATGGCAAGGAGTTTGTCGATCTGGTGAATAAGATGCCCCAGGCGAAGCTCTCGCTGATTATCGATACGATTCGAGCCACTGTTACGGGTTCCTTTCGTCGTTTGGCGATCAAGGAAATGAATCCTGACTGTCCGAAATGTGGGGCGCCCATGGGACTTCAGGTGACCGAAGGGAAACATCGGAAGGGAAAATTTTGGGAATGCCCTGACTCAAGCTGCAATTATATCAAGGCCTGGGTTGATTAAAAGTTTAACGGCAAAATCCTTCATAGAACTAATCACAGGATGAGGAAAATGTGAGGGAAGCCATTTTTCAAACCCTCCTGTGATCTTTTCGCCTTTGGCCCTCAGGCAGGGGGCTTCTTCTTCACTTTTTTCCTTTGATGATCGTTTGATATAATTCGGTTGTTTCGACGAAATCTTCTTGATTGCCACCTTTATCGGGATGATGGGCATGGGCGAATTTCCGGTAGAGTCGTTTGAGTTCACGGTGACTCATTTTTTCGAGATTCTGCCGCTCTTCCCCGAAAATTTCTGCGGCACGCTCGTAGGTCTCATCCCTGTTGCGGCTCGGGAAGTGGAATTGCCGGTGGTTGTTCATGAACCGTTGGATGAAATCATCGGCATGTGATATTTCCGGGAACTGGTGGTCGTAAAACATCACGACATAGCGGCTGAGGTAGGTGATCAGGTCGGTTTCTTTGAGCCCGAAGGCATAGGTTGCATCGTTTCTGATCTCACAAAAGGCCTCTTCAAAGCGGTCGGCCATCTTTTTCTGGTCAAGGGCTGCCGGCATTACCCGGGCGCTTATTTCGGAGAAAGAGCGCTGGACGTTAAAGACGACAAAGGCGTATTGTCGGTATTCCTCCGGTTCAAGTGCGCTTTCCTGCCGGAGCAGGTATTGTTCTATTTCATCGCGGGATTTATCGAGCAGAGGCCGGAAGAGTTTCCCCGGGGTTCTGGTCATGGCGTTTTGGTCGAGAGAACCGTTGCGAAGATACAGGAGTCGGCGTTTGTCGAATAGATGGATTTTCCCAATCCGCTCTATTTCTGCTGGAGTAAGTTTGGGTGATGGGTTAGTGCGGTAGCGGTGGCGGAAGAGTTCCGCTCGGTTGCGAATCTCTGGGTTGATGAAGGGATCGAGCAGTTCCTCCAGTTCATCCAGATTCATCAATGGGTTGATCGAGTGGATCTGGGATTCTACCTCCGGGTCAACAATAACGGCGTAGCCCCCCGGATATTGGAGCCATTGTTCAGGAGTACTCCCCAGGTCAAACAGGTCCCGACTCAGATAGGAGCTACCATCGTCGGAAAGCACAGATTCCCGAATAACGTAATGCACTTCCCGGTTGGTTTTTCGGATCGCGAGATACATGATTACCCTTAAATATATACATGTTTATGGATGAGGTAACCAAAAAACTCCTGGATTGGTTTCGAGGACATCATCGGCATCTGCCTTGGCGGGAGAGCTATAACCCCTATCAGGTCTGGATCTCGGAGATCATGCTCCAGCAGACCCAGATGGATCGGGTAGTACCGTTTTTTGTTCGCTGGCAGGAGCGCTTTCCGGATGTGATGGCAATAGCGGAAGCGGACCCGGCTGAACTCAATAAGTATTGGGAGGGGTTGGGATACTATTCTCGGGTGCGAAATATCAGAAAATGCGCTGAGGTGATTCTCCGAGACCATGGGGGATTGCTTCCTGATACCCACCAGGCCCTGCTGGCTTTGCCTGGGATAGGGGAGTATACGGCCGCCGCCATCATGAGTATTGCCTTCCAGGCTGATTATGTGGTGGTGGACGGCAATGTGAAACGGCTCTTTTGTCGGCTCTTTGATCTGGATCAGCCGGTGAAGGAACCTGCTGTCCATGAGTTCTGTCGACAGAAGGGACTGGAACTGTTGCCGAAAGGGGGAGCCCGAGAGTACAATCAGGCCTTGATGGAACTTGGGGCCTTGGTTTGTCGGCCGGGACAACCGGATTGCGGGATCTGTCCGTTGGTCGATTCATGTCTCAGCCTGGCCCGGGGAACGGTACCCCAACGCCCGATTCCCTCTCGGCCCCAATCGTTGATCCCCATGAATCTGGTGGTGGCGGTTATTCTCTGTGAAGGTCTGATATATATCCGGCAGCGACCAACCACAGGCCGGTGGGGGAACCTCTGGGAATTTCCCGGTGGGGAGATGGCTGCCGGGGAAACGCCCCGGCAGACGCTGAGCCGTGCAGTGGGCGCAGATCCTGGCTTTATCGTTAAAAATGTGAAGGTTGTGGGAAGGTTCCAAACCTCCTTCACCAAGTATCGGATAGTGTTACGGGGGTATTCCTGCGAACTTCCCGGCCCACTCCCGCAGGGCATATTTGCTCGATCGCAAAATTCTCGCTGGCTACCGCTGGCAGAACTGGATCAGTACGCATACCCATCAGCCCACCGGCAGTTGCTCAATCATCTTTTGGCAAATTCCCGGCAATGATTATGGGAAAGTCAACTATGCGCCTTAATCGCCTTCAAATTCCGTTAAGGAATATGTTTTATACCCCTTCTCGTGTAGTTTCTTCTCTCCGCCCACATCGGGCAAATTCACAATAAAGGCCATCTCCGCCACCACCCCGCCGATCTTCTCGATCAAGGACGCTGCGGCCAGGGCCGTACCACCGGTGGCCAACAGGTCGTCAATCACCAGGATCCGGGCGCCGGCGAGGAAGGCATCCTTATGGATTTCAATGGTGTCGGTGCCGTATTCCAGGGAGTATTCCTGTTTCTCCACCTCGGCCGGGAGTTTGCCGGCCTTGCGGATCGGCACAAAGCCCTTACCCAGGGTATAGGAAAGGGCCCCACCTAAGATAAATCCCCGGGCCTCAATGCCGACGATGACATCGAAGGGGATTTCGCCGGAGAGATAGCGTTGGGTAAAATTATCGATCACCAGGCGAAAACCGACCGGGTCTTTGATCAGGGTGGTGATATCGCGAAACATGATCCCCTTTTTGGGGTAGTCCGGTACGGTGCGGATTCTCTGTTTGATGGGCATGGCTTTCTCCTGAATAAAAGTCGTTATTGGACACAGATATCGTCAAAGTCCTGGATCAAGGGGATGACCGTGGTGAACAAACGGATGACCCGGTCGGCATTATTTCGCATGGTATTTAAAATCATCTCCCAGGTTACGGATTCTTCACCCTCCCGCCAGCAGTCATAATCGGTGGACATGGCTACAGCGGCATAGTGGATCTTCTGTTCTCGGGCCAGATTGACTTCAGGGACGGTGCTCATGTTGATAACGTCGGCGTTCCAGGTCCTGAACATATGACTTTCCGCCTTGGTAGAAAAACGTGGTCCCTCGATGGTGAGTACTGTTTTACCGGTGTGATGGGTTAAGTCGAGTTGCTCGGCGGTTTGGGCCAGGAGCCTTTGCAGTTTAGGGCAGAAGGGTTCGGCCATGGGGGTGTGAACCACAGTGTCGCCGTCAAAAAAGGTCAGTTTTCGTTGCCGGGTAAAATCGATGAACTGGTCGGGGATAACCAGGTGGCCCGGAGCGATTTCCTCGCGGAGCGAACCCACGGCGGTGGCGGCCAGGATATGACTGCACCCGAATTCCTTCAAGGCCCAGATATTGGCGCGGAAATTTACCTTGGAAGGGGGGATGGAGTGGTTTTTGCCGTGGCGGGCCAGGATGGCGACCTCGACTCCTTCGATACGTCCGCAGGTCAGGGTGGAGGATGGTCGGCCATAGGGGCTGTCGACCATGATTTCCTCGGGGTTTTTGAGGATCTCCGGATCATCCAGACCTGAGCCGCCAATAATGCCGATTTTCATAGGTTTGTCTCCAGTAACGATGAGCGTTATGAAAAATGACCGGATTTGGTATTTTACAGTTTTTGTTGGATCATGGTCTCCTCCGGACAGGGTTTGACCATTCAGTATCGACCCCACATTAGTACTAAAGGATTTTGAAGACTGTCAAGGGGAAACAGGTAGGCCGAACTTGCGAACCAGCGGTTTGGGGGTTCATTAGGCCAGCATAATTCGGGCGTCGGCGATGGTGATTCCATCAGGGGTGCAGATGAGGGGATTGATATCGATGGAGGCGACCTCGGCGGCCAGGTCCATAACCAGGTGAGAAAAATCGATTAGCACCCGACTGAGTTGGTCCATGGCAATCGGGGGGCTGCCGCGGAAACCGGTTAGTAATCGGCCCGCCTTGAGTTTTTTAATCATGGCACCAACATCACTGTGGTCCAAGGGGGCCAGGCGGATAGTCACATCGTCGTAGAGTTCGGCAGTGATCCCGCCAAGGCCAACCAGGATAATGGGTCCGAACTGTTTGTCGGTCTTGGCGCCGATAATGAGTTCAACTCCTGGGGCCACCAGCTCTTCGACCAGGATGCCGGCGAAATCGGGTAATGGTTCCATCCGGTGGTAAAAATCTTCTAGTTCGTTTTGGGTTCGGAGACCGATGGCTACCCCCCCTACCTCCGATTTATGAACAACCGACGGTGAGACGATTTTAGCTGCCACTGGCCAGGGCAGGTCCAGTCCGGGGAGCTCCTCCCTGGTCTTCAACCAGCGGTTGTTGGGTACGGGAAGGCCGGCCAGGGCGAACAGCCGCTTGGCATCGGGTTCCATGACCCAACCGGTGGCGGCACTCCTGATGAGAATTTCTTGCTGGGACTTGTTCAGCATGGGGTTTCCTTTCGAATGGCCGAGGCCATCATCACTGCACTTTCAATGGATGAGGCCACCGGAACCCTGTTCAAGGCAAAGCCTTCGATCAACATCTGGTATTTCTCGACGTGGGGGACGTACGCCACCAGCGGTTTGCCGGTTTTGCGGTGAATCTGGCTGAGACGTGCTCCGATATCAGAAGAAATACCGGGAAGATAGGGCAGAAGCAGCAGGAGCAGACAGTCAATATCCGCTAAAGTACTGAAGTATTCGGTGGCCACGACAAAGTCATGCTCCATGGCACTGCCGGTGAGATCAACCGGATTGTTTAATGCGGCGATGGCTCGGATATTGTCGGAGAGCTTTTCCCGTAATCCTTCCTTCACCGGCTCGGACAGGTGCGGCACTGAGAAACCGCTGTTCAAGCAGGCATCCACTGCCAGGGCTCCATGGCCACCGCTGCCGCTTATTATTCCGATTTTTCCGGTTGTTCGAGCGGTGGGGTAACAGCTCAATCCTTCGCAGAAGGAGACCATTTCAAGATCGTTTTTCGCCTCGAGGATTCCGAACTGGTCCAGAGCAGCACTGAATACCCGGTAGTTTCCGGCCAGGGAGGCGGTGTGGCTGGAAACCGCCTGGCCTCCGGCCTCGGTTCGTCCCGCCTTCATGACCACCACCGGTTTTCCACATTCTTTGGCCCGTTTGACAAAGGTTCGTCCTTCACCCTCGGCAAAGCCTTCGATGTAAAGGGCGATCACCCTGGTCTTGGGATCAGCGGCAAAATGATCCAGGAAATCGATCTCCCGCAAGAGGGCCTTATTGCCGATACTCACTGCAGAAGAGATCCCGATACCCTCTTCGGCAAATTTGACCATGAGATCAACCAGGACCCCGCCGCTCTGGCTGATAATGGCCACGTCCCCAGTGGATGGTTGCACCATGCGTTCACTGGGGAGAAAAAAGGTATCAATGATGCCGGGAGCGTAGATCCCGAGACAGTTGGGGCCGACAAAGGGAAAATCGACTTTTCGGGCCATGTTTGCCAACTCCTCCTGCAGTTCACTCCGTCCTGATTCGGCAAACCCTCCAGAGATGATTACTGCGGACTCGACTCCTGCCGCAATACATCGCCCAAGAACGTCATTGACCAATTCGGCGCGCACGGCAATGACTGCCAGGTCCACCTTCTCCGGAATGAGGGCGATGTCGGTATGGATCGTTTGATCAAACAGGGTTCCACCCTTGGGGTTGATCCCATAGACTCGGGCCGGATAGCGGAGGAGATTCTTGGTGAAAATGACATTGGCGGGATGGGCGTCATTGGATGACGACAATCCGATTACCGCCAGACTTCTCGGGTGAAAAAGGGGGTCAAGATTCATCGCGGAATTCCTGTTTTCCTTTCATTGACGTGGGGTCTTGGGGATGATTTGGCAGCGGCGGCCGTCGGGAAAGGGAGCCGATGAAGAGGCCAATGACCATACCGACGGAGAGGATCAGAAAAACCATCAGGGCTCGGGCCAGTGAAAAGCTCCAGAAGAGGAAGCGAAGACTGACGTCTTCGGTATTCTGCAGGGTAAAGACGACCACCAACAGAAGCAGTATGGTAATAGCTGTGGCCTTTGATTTCAACTGATCACCGTCAAAGTAATTTTGGGATTGAATGTATGGTCCTTAGGATAAAGATGACTCCCGTTACTCCTTTCCTATCATGTTTCGTGGGGAGATGTCCAAAAAAATAGTACCTGTCCAGCTGCACTCGATCTTTGGATTCTGCGCTAACCTGAATAAATCCAGCCTAAGGGTGTGGACTATTTTTTACTTCGTTCCAGATAGTGACAAAAAATAACGGGAAGACCGGGAAATTGGAGGACACGCTTGTGGTTAACAGATTATGAACCTTTTGTCCTTCGTCGGGGAGGTTTCGATTTTTCCGGGTTTCGAAGGTTCCTGATTCGTTTTTCCAGTTCCTCGCTGACGGCGATTTTCCCTTCGAGGACACAACCTGGTTGCCCGGGGATGCATTCTTGGTTCACCCTCCGACAGATGTCGGTATTGAGGTCATAGTTTGGGCATGAAAAGGTCATCTTCTCAATATCTCTGCAGAATTAACGGGTCTGTTTTGGGTGTCTGCTGTTCATGACAGCCGGTTTTTGTAATCCTCATACCCGAACCGGCGGATCACGTCGAGGTGGTTGTTGCCGTGTCGGCGCAGGGCGATGGCCGGGAGGTTGACCCCGTTAAAAGTGGTGGTCTTGACCATGGAATAATGGGCCATATCGAGAAAGGCCAGGCGGTCGCCGATGGTCAGGGGATGGTCAAAGGAATACTCCCCGATTACATCTCCGGCCAGGCAGCTTACCCCGCCCAAGCGGTAGGTGTATGCCTTTTCTCCGGGGAGTCCCGCTCCGGGGATCTCCGGTCGGTAGGGCATTTCCAGTACATCTGGCATATGGGTTGCGGCTGAGGTGTCGAGAATGGCCGTTTGGAGATCATTTTCGATAATATCGAGCACGGTTGTGACCAAAATCCCACAGTTTAAGGCAATGGCCTCTCCCGGTTCCAGATAGACGGTAACCCCATATTTCTGCTTGAATTCCATGATCACCCGGCATAAAAGGTCAACATTATAATCCTTCCTGGTGATGTGATGGCCGCCTCCCAGGTTGATCCATTTCATCCGGGGGACGAATTCACCGAATTTATCTTCGAATACGGCTAGGGTGCGAGCCAGGGCATCGGCATTTTTTTCGCAGAGGGTATGCATGTGCAGCCCACTGATCCCGTCGAGGAGATCTGGGCGGAAATTGCGGCGACGGACCCCCAAGCGGGAGCCTGGCGAGCAAGGGTCATAGAGGGCGACTTCGGTTTCCGAATGCTCCGGGTTGACCCTGATCCCGAATTGAACTGTAGCGCTCTTGGTCATAGCCAGGCCACGAAACCGTTGCCATTGGGAAAATGAGTTGAAGATCAGGTGATCGGAAAGTTCCAGAAGCTCTTTCAGGTCAGCTTCGTTGTAGGCCGGAGAAAAGGTGTGGACCTCCCGACCGAATTCCTCCCGGGCCAGTCGGGCTTCATTGAGAGAGCTGGCGCAGGCCCCATGCAAAGTCTGGTTGAGCAGGGGGAAGATGCTGAACATGGCGAATCCCTTGAGCGCCAGCAAAATTTTGCAGCCGGTTCGCTGTTGAACCTGATCGAGAACGGCCAGATTCCGTAATATCTGGGCCTCGTCCACCACAAAGCAAGGTGAGCAGGGAACCAGGTCAAGGTCGATGCCCAGGGGATTTGATTGGTCGTTGTTCATTTAAACCGCTCAAAACGTTCAAGCTATTCAAACCGTTCGAACTGTTTGAGCGGCTTGAACTATTTAATTAGTTCCCATCCGTAAAGTCGCAGACTTTAGGGATGATGAAACGTGTTGTTTTCAATTCAGAAACGAGAATTTTTCGAGAAGGTC
Source organism: Pseudomonadota bacterium (assembly GCA_018814305.1). Taxonomy (GTDB): domain Bacteria; phylum Desulfobacterota; class Desulfobulbia; order Desulfobulbales; family JAGXFP01; genus JAHJAA01. Next base: position 137,851 of record JAHJAA010000020.1, on the reverse strand, counting down.
AAGGAAAACAAGCAGTTGCGCGGAGGCGTACATGGGTACGCCGCACAAGCAACTGTGCGGTTTGACGCAGAGATTCTCGAAAAAGACCGTTTCTGGATGAAAACTAATTAATAGAAGGTTTCTGTCCAGGGCAGCCCCTGTTTGGCGACTTCGGCTAGAAAGGGATCGGGATCAAGCTGCTCCATGTTAAAGACCCCGGCGCCGGTCCATTTGCCGGTAAGCATCATCTTGGCACCAACCATGGCGGGGACACCGGTGGTATAGGAGACGGCCTGGGAGCCTACCTCTTCGTAGCAGGTTCGATGGTCGCAGATGTTGTAAATGAAATATTCTTTCTCCTTGCCATCCTTGACTCCCTTTATTCGGCAACCGATGCAGGTCTTGCCGGTGGTCAACGGACCCAGCGAGCCGGGATCGGGCAACAGGGCCTTTAAGAATTGCAAAGGCACTATTTCAACCCCATTGTAGAGAATCGGGTCGATCCGGGTCATACCCACATTTTGTAAGACCTCGAGATGTTTAAGATAATTATCGGAAAAGGTCATCCAGAAACTGGCGCGTTTCAGCCCTTTGAGGTTTTGGGCCAGGGATTCCAGTTCCTCGTGGTAGAGGAGGTAGATCTTCTTGGGGCCGATGCCTTCGGGGAAGTCGTAAATTCGGCTGACCGACAGGGGAGGGGTTTCCTGCCACTGACCCTTTTCCCAGAAACGCCCCTTGGCAGTAACCTCCCGGATGTTAATTTCGGGATTGAAGTTGGTGGCAAAGGGTTGGCCATGGTCGCCGGCGTTGCAATCGATGATGTCCAGTTCATGGATTTCATCGAAGTGGTGCTTCTGGGCTCGGGCGCAATAGACATTGGTCACTCCTGGGTCAAATCCACTGCCCAGCAGGGCCATCAAGCCTTTTTCCCGGAACCTGTCCTGGTATTCCCACTGCCAGCGGTAGCAGAAACGGGCCTCATCGAGGGGCTCGTAATTAGCGGTATCAAGATAGTGAACTCCCGTCTCTAGACAGGCATCCATGATATGAAGATCCTGGTAGGGTAAGGCCACATTGATCACCAGGTCAGGGCGGAATCGGTTGATCAGGGTAACCAGCTCGGGAACATTATCGGCATCAACCTGGGCGGTTTCGATGGGGCGGGAGAGCTGGCCGGCGATTGCATCGCATTTTTGTTTGGTTCGACTGGCCAGGCAGATCTCAGAAAATACCTCGGGGTCTCGTGCGCATTTATGGGTCACAACCTGGCCGACGCCACCTGCCCCGATAATCAGTACTTTCGCCATAATTTTCTCCTCATGCTCAGGGTTAGCGCTCGAAATAGGTGTAGCCGCGGAGCCCTGCCTCGTAGGCCTTCATGACGGTAGTCCGCTCCTGGGCAGTGATAAGACCTTGCCGGACTGCCCGTTCCGCAGTTGCCCGGACCCGCTGAATCATTGATTTTGGGTTGTATTCCACATAGGTAAGAACGTCGGCCACCGAGTCACCTTCCAGCTCTCTGGTGAATTCGTAATCCCCTTCCTCATTGATCCGGATGGTTACCACGTTAGTATCACCCAGAAGGTTATGGAGGTCACCAAGGGTTTCCTGGTAAGCCCCGACCAGAAAGACCCCCATATAATACTCCTCGCCATCCTTCAGGTGGTGGACCGGCAAAGTGGAACGCATGGAGTGGGGATCAATGAATTTATCGATTTTACCGTCGCAGTCGCAGGTGATGTCAGCAATAATTGCCCGGCGGTCTGGAGCCTCGTGGAGGCGGTGGATCGGCATTACCGGAAAGATCTGATCAATGGCCCAGGAGTCGGGAACCGATTGAAAGACACTGAAATTCCCATAATAGATATCTGCCAGGGCGCTTTCAATTCCGTTGAATTCCTTGGGGACGTGCTTGAGTTTGGGAATCTCTTCATTAATCTTTTGAATAATATGCCAAAAAATCGTTTCGGCCAGGGCCCGCTCTCTGAGGCTGATTTCGCCATGTTTGAACATCTCTCGGATATCATCACGGTAAAAGGTTGCATCGTTGTAACATTCCTGAATATTTTTCAGGGATAGAGAGTCATGAACTTCGAGCATGTTAATGATTTTTTCGCTGGTGTCGGCTGGAAGCTCGGCCGGAATCGGCATGGGAGTTTTGGTGCTGAAGTCAAGAATATTAAAGAGCAGGACGGAGTAGTATGCCACGGTAGCCCGCCCGGACTCCGTGATAATATTCGGATGGGGGATCTCTTTGCTGTCCATGGTCTCCATCACTGTTTCAATGATATCGGCACAGTATTCGTCCAAAGTATAATTCCGGCTGTTGATAAAATTGGCGTGGGAGCCATCATAATCAACAGCCAGACCGCCTCCGGTATTCAGGTACCCCATTGGAGCCCCTTCACCAACCAGACCTGCGTAGACCTGACACGCTTCAACCACAGCGTTACGGATGTCGCGAATATTCGGAATCTGCGAACCGAGGTGATAATGGAGGAGTTGCAGGCAGTCGAGCATCCCATGTTTTTTAAGTTGATCAACGGCTTCAGTGACCTGGGAGATATTCAGGCCAAAAATGGAATTATCTCCACCGGATTCAGTCCAGTGACCACCGGCGCGGGTGGCCAGTTTAATCCTGATCCCGATCCGGGGCCGGACCCCGATAATTTTTGCCCGCTCCAGGATCAGCTCCAATTCACTGGGCATTTCGATAACCAGGAAGCATTTAAGGCCAAGCTTTAAGGCACTTAAGCCCAGGTCGACATATTCCTCGTCTTTATACCCATTGCAGATCAGACAGGCATTGGGATTCGTCATGAAAGAGATAGCGGCAAGCAGTTCCGCCTTGCTGCCGGCCTCCAACCCGTGGTCAAATTGATCGCCGAATTTGGTGATTTCTTCCACAACCTGCTGCTGCTGGTTGACTTTGATCGGGTAAACGCCTTTGAATTTTCCGGTGTAGCCGAAGTTTTTTATCGCCTGGTCAAAGCAGTCATGAAGGAGACAAATCTGACGATCGAGAATATTGCTGATTCTTAGTAGTACCGGCATTTCCAGACCTCGGTCTTTAATCCCGGCAATGATGTCGGGCAGGCTGATCGAGGATTTCTGGTCTTTGTGGGGGGTGATAATCACATCACCTTTGGGATTGATATCAAAATATCCTGTCCCCCAGTTTCGAATTCCGTATAGATCGGCTGAATGATCAATGGTCCAGCGCTCTAATGAGTCTTTTTGTATCACTGCTTCTTTGTCCCTTAAGTGGTTATAAAAAAGAAAGGCAGCCCGGGAAAAGGTCTGCTTTGGGTGAAGTGCCCGTGGTTGGAAGCCATGAACCTTTGAGTTCCCCGGGCTTGGTGGAATCGTAAGGCAAAAGAATGGCAAAGGGTGGAATCGGCTCAGTTTTGAGGCGGCTGATGAGGATTCCGATTTGCGAGGTTTTTATACCATTTGGCAAACTTTCGGTCAACTTCGGGTGTGTTTGGAACTCTGAAAAAAAAAGGCTCCGGTGACCCGGAGCCTTGAAAGTGCCAATGCTGAAATGAAAAATTATTTTTTCTGAACGTTGGCAGCGGCAGGACCCTTGGGGCCGTCAACGATTTCGAATTCCACCTTGTCACCCTCATTGAGAGACTTGAAGCCGGAACCTGTTATGGCTGAGTAGTGTACAAATACATCATTGCCGTTTTCCTGCTCGATGAAGCCAAACCCTTTTGATTCGTTGAACCACTTCACTTTTCCATCTAACATAATTACTCCTGTTCCCTCTTGCCAGGGACAACTGATTTTGGTGGCCGTAGCACCTTAAGTCCCAAAAAAAAACCGCACATAAAATAAATCAGTGCGGTTGACTTTCGATGACTCTGAGTACTACGCAACTTACTTATTAAAAGTTCTTTTAGCAGAGAGAGAAATGAAAAGCTAGAAAAAATGGAGGGTGTCTTGGAATTTTTTACCCACCTGGGTGGAGGGTGGTATTCATTACTGAGAGAAGTGTCATGATGGGTTTGCCAAAAAATAAAAAGGAGTGCTGCAGTTAGTGCAGCACTCCTTTTTATGGGGAACAGGATGAAAAAATCGTTAAATCGTCAAATCATCTCTCGAAATTCGTCGGGGACCACCATGTCCTGCGGTACTCCAATCGCGAATGGGTGCGATCCTGTTGAAATCACCAGGGGATCCGATCCGGTTTAAGCGGTCATGGATGGACTGCCAGATACAGGGAACATCTTTATGAATCTCGCAACGGCCGTTTACGGAGCCTCCACATGGCCCGTTCATCAGGCTTTTGGCGCAACGGGCAACGGGACAAAGGCCACTGGTGAGGTGCAGGATGCAGTTACCGCAGCCGGCACATTGCTCGGTCCAAACCCCTTGCTCTGTAGACCCGCCGAAACAGGAAGTATTCACCCCAGGGTATACCTTGTCCATGGGGCGGAGATTGGCGATGAAATTGACGCCGACTCCACACGCTATGGAGACGATGGCATCATAGCTGCCATCCCACTTATCAATCTCTTCGATATACTCACGGTCACACTGACGGACCAGGGTCGCCTCAATGGTTTCCAGGGTCCGGCCTTCTTTTTGAGCGCCCAGGCGAAGAAGTGAGGCTAGAATTTCCACCTCACGCTCACCACCGGCAGAACAGACCGAGACACAACCTCGGCAACCAAGCACCAGGACTCGTTTGGCGTCTCTGACCATGGCCACAATTTCATTGACGGGTTTTCGTTCCGCAATAATCATTTTTCATTCTCTCCATGAAAAGGGCTGGGACCCATACCCCGCAGCCTGGTGTCCATTTGCTGGGCTACCTGGACAAATTCTGGATGGAAGCCGCGTTCAAGATGGAACATCTCAATTCTGTTGTCTTCAACTCCCAGTTCGGCCAAGGCCTTTTTAACCGCCAGGACCCGGTGGGCCGCCCGTTGGCTGCCCATGAGATTATGGCATTGGTTTTCCGGACAACCGATGACACAGACCCCGTCAGCGCCATCTTCAAAGGCCTTGAGGAGGATGCTGACCTGCAGTTTTCCGGAACAGGGCAGGCGATTAATGGTGGCATTGCCAGGAAAACCATCGGATTCAAGGCCTGAGGCCCCTTCGGCGATGGCCTGTTGCGAGGTGTAATGACAGCAAAAAATTTGAATATTCGGAGTAAAGCTCATCTCTTTCTCCCTCATTGAGCCGTGCCGCAGGCGGCGATCAGACGCGCATCCTCGGATTCATTTAAACGGATCGCCTGGGCTGGACATTCGGCAGGACATATCCCGCAACCCTTGCATTTTCTGGCATCGATGGTTGCCACACCCTTCTCGTCGATTGCCGGAATACGCCAGGGGCAGATTCTCACGCAGGTCAGGCAGGAAACACACAGGTCCCGCTCAACCCAGGCCACTTTCCCTTTGTCCCGAAGGTCTTGCTCGTTAAGATAGCCCTGATCAAGGGCCATTTCCCTGATTGCCGACATGATTTCGGCGAAACGAACATCCTGGGGGCAGACAAAAACACAGCTTCGGCATTTGGAACAATGCCAGATCAGGTCTGAGCCCAGAATTTTGTCCTTTAGTCCCATCCGGATCATATGAATTATCTTTCTGGGGTCGAATTCCGGGATTGCCTGGCTGACCGGGCAAATACCGCTGCAGGCCCCGCAGGAAAAGCAGCGGTTGAGATGCTCTCCTCCAGGGAGGTTGGTTACCTCGGAGCTGAAGGCGGCATTGATCTCTTTATTGGTGATTGCCATACTATCCTCTTTTCTCGGTGTACTAATAAGAGCTTGCTGAATATCCAAAATAAAAATTACTTAATACAGTTAAAAAATTTTGATCGATCCCAAACCGTCCGCGCGGTGTGCTCCCATTGCCCCCTTGGGGCCGTACGAAGCCGACTCCGCAAGGAAGTTGCTTTGCAGAAAGGAGTAAGCCTCGAAGAAAAACATGCACATGATGCTGGAGACGACGATTCAGACCGGTGCATAGCCGCGAAATACGGCGGGGAAAGCTAGGATAATTCGTTGGAACGAATTATCAAATATCATCTAAAACTTCACTTGGGCAGAAACAAACTGGAGTTCAAACTCCTCCCGGATTTTAGCCGAAGTACAAGCGAACGACAAATTTATCGAATAGGGCGTTTTTTGTCAAGCCCGGGAACGCGATTCGGTCATTTGTCATGGCTTATACCGATCCAATTCGGGCCTGTATTCATCCATCTAAACCAGGAAACGAAACTCCCCTTTGCCCAGCAGGTCTTGCAGGTGAAGGATTCCCACCAGGCGGCCGGTCTTGTCACAAACGGGCAGGATGGTGATTTCATGTCGTTGCATTATTGAAAGGGCATCGGCGGCCATAAGGTCATCGGCAATGGATTTTGGATTATGGGTCATGACCTGATCGATGGTCAGACTGTTCACCCGTTCATCTTTCGAGACCAGGCGCCTGATGTCGCCGTCGGTAATGATCCCGATCAGGTTGTCATTATCCATAATCAGGACGGCGCCCAAGTTCTGCTGGTTAAGAACCTGGACCGCTTCGGTCAGGGAGGCGCTGTATGAAACCATGGGAATTTGGCCTTCCGTGATCATCACTTCGGAAACCCTGATCTTGAGCCGTTCGCCCAGGCTTCCTCCTGGGTGGTTTCGCCGGAAGTCGCTTTCCTGAAATTTTTTGCAGTTTAAAAGAACCACGGCCAGGGCATCGCCCAGGGCCAGGGTGCTGGTGGTACTGGCGGTAGGGGCAAGACCTAGAGAGCAGGCCTCTCGGGGAACAGTGACGGTGAGCACCGCATCGCCGAAACCGGCCAGGCTTGAGGTGGGATTGCCGGTTATGGCGATAATCTTGACTCCCCGGTCTTTCAGGTTGGGCAGGAGAAGGTTGAGTTCATGGGTCTCGCCGCTATAAGAGATAGCCAAGACAACATCCCGTTGGTCAACCAGGCCAAGGTCGCCATGCATGGCTTCAACCGGGTGGAGAAACCCGGCGGAGGTGCCGGTGCTGTTCAGGGTTGCGGCGATTTTTTGGCCGATGATTCCCGATTTGCCGATACCGGTGATAATAACCCGGCCGGGACATGCCATGATCAGGTTAACCGCATGGTCAAAATCGGGACCGATCTGATCGATGAGGGCAGTGAGCCCCTCGATTTCGATTCGGACGACTTCTTTGGCCTGTTCGGTAAAAAACTGGTTGTCCATCATTTCCCGCCCAGGGCCAACTTGTGGAATTCCCGATCAGGTTGGACGGGGTATTCACCATTAAAACAGGCTAGGCAGAAGCGGTCGGCGGGATAGCCGGTCGCCTCGACCAATCCTTCGATGCTCAGATATTGGAGGGTATCCAGTTCAAGGTAATCCCTGATCTCATCAACCGTCTTGGCATTGGCGATCAGTTCTCCGCCGGAGGGGAAATCGATCCCGTAGTAACAGGGAAAGCGGGTTGGAGGGCAGCTGATCATCATATGGATCTCCTTGACCCCCACTTCGCGTAATGATTTAACTCGGCTTTTCCCGGTGGTGCCGCGGATGATTGAGTCTTCAATGACAATCACCCGTTTGCCTTCCAGAAAGGAACGGACCGGGTTTAATTTGATCCGGACCGAGAAGTCCCGCATGGACTGGGTGGGCTGGATAAAGGTTCTGCCCACATAATGATTACGGATAACCCCCATTTCAAGGGGAATGCCGGATTCCTGGGAGTAGCCGATGGCGGCGTAATTGCCCGAGTCGGGAAAGGGCATCACCAGATCGGCATCGATTTTGGCCTCCCGGGCCAGGATGTTGCCCATCCGTTTACGACTCTGATACACATTGAACCCGAAGATATCACTGTCGGGGCGGGCGAAGTAGACATGCTCAAAAATGCAGAGGCTCGGTTTTTCCGGTTTTTCTGGCTTGATCGATTGAATGCCGCCGGAGTCGATGATCAATATTTCACCGGGTTCGATATCCCGGATGTAGGTGGCCTCAACTAGATCCAGGGCACAGGTCTCCGAGGCCACAATGTGGCCTCCGTTATTGAGTTTGCCCAGGCAGAGGGGGCGAAAGCCCTGGGGGTCGCGGACGGCGATTAATTTTGTTTCGGTCATCAAAAGCATGGAATAGGCGCCCTTGATCTGGCGCATCGTTTCTTTGAGGGCCTCTTCGAAACCTTTTCCCAGTGAAGATTTGGCCAGGAGATGAACCACCACCTCGCTGTCCATGGTTGATTGGAAGATTGAACCCCTCTTTTCTAGTTCATCCCGGAGGGAGCGGATGTTGACCAGGTTGCCATTATGAGCGACAGAGAGCGTACAGCCCTGGTGGACCGCGGTAAACGGTTGGGCGTTGACAATATTGGATTCCCCGGTGGTTGAGTAGCGGACATGGCCGATGGCGGCGTGACCGTTCAAGGATTGGAGGGTTTCTTCACTGAAAACCTCATGGACCAGGCCCATGCCACGATGTTGATGGATTTGGATGCCGTCACTGGTGACAATGCCGGCACTTTCCTGACCGCGATGCTGGAGGGCGTAAAGCCCGAAGTAGGTGAGTTTGGCAGCGTCCTGGTGCCCGAATATGCCGCAGACCCCGCATTCTTCACGGGGGCGGTCCGGGGAGGTGTTGTGGAACTGGTGCATTTTACATTCCTCTGGATATTTTAGTGCCGGAGCAGGCTGATAGCGTCGATCATTTGAAAAAAGAGAGCATGATACCCCTTTTTCCAGGCGGGGCAAATATTTTTTTTAGCGAACAAAAACATCACCAAAACGTAAGGTTAGAGGGGTGCTAGGGCCAGAGGGCTATTTCAGGTTATTATGGTGATCACGGTTGGCAAAGAAGTTCAACCATGACGAGGTCTTGTTAAGGGACCAGTCCCGGGGGGGAATGAAGCCTTTGGTAATCTCGGTACCCTTCCCGGTCCGGACGAATTGATCGTAGACGGTCAGGTAAAAACATTTTTTTTTGCCGGGATACACTTCGCACCAGCCATCGCGGCTGCCACCGCAGGGGCCGTTGAGGAGGTATTTTGCACAGCCCTGCTGGGGGCAGCGATATCCAAGCTCAGCCAAGGTGCAGTCGCCACAGTTTCGGCACCCGAAGAGTGGAAGTTTAATCAGGTGTTCAAGGGTTGCGACTGTATTGGCCCAGGAACTATCGTCCAGGTAAAGGGCAACCCTGCGGGTCGGATTGTACAAGGTCCCTTTCGGGGAGAAAAATACCCGATGAAACCAGTCGGCAAACTGAAAGGATTTCATGGCCGAACCAGAGGTCCGAGGGGATGGCTGGGGTGTGTTGAGTTCTGAGTCTGGGTCTTTCTCGTAATAGAAAAAGGCGTCATCGGGCCAGGACTTGAAATCAGTAAGCCTCTCTTGCCATTGAGTGGACATTCGCTCCGCTTCGGTCAGGATGAAGTCCAACTCCTCGAATTTTATTCCCGGCCCACCAATGTGAGCTCCTGCATATCCGAGTCCTTTGAGGATTGCCAGGAGCCCAGCTCCCCGGCTGAGGGCGTCCCGTCGCCCCCGATCCGGTTTTTTTAACTCCATAAGCCATTGATCCCGGAGAATCGGCGGGATGATAATTCCGGGGATAGTGCCGTCAATCATCAGTTGAGCGACTCTGGGTGATGGAATGAAAACATTCCCCAGGAGTGGCAGGTTGAGCTCGTGTTGTTTCATGTACTGGATGAGTTCATGAAATTTGCGGGCGTCATAACCCACTTGAGTGATGATGAATTGGGCTCCGGCATTGATCTTTCGATGGAGTTTGCCGTACTGCATGAGCAGTTCGGCTTCACTGGTTTTGAATGGCGAAACCGCCACCCCCTTACAGAAGGAGGTGGGTTGGACATTTTTCATCGCGGGATTACGGCGGTCTTGCCCCTCCTCACAGTTAAGTCGGCTGATTAGATTCAAGGTTTGGACTGAGTCGAGATCAAAGACCGGTTTGGCATGGCCCCGGTATCCTTGTTGCGGGTAATCGCCGGTAATCACCAGCAGGTTGTTAAGCTGATGACGATCCCAAGCAAAGAGAAGACTCTCCAACTGATTCCTGTTTTTGTCTTTGCAGGAGAGATGAATTATTACTTCTAGCCCGGTTTTCCGGATTTCTAGCCCCATGACCTCAGGGGAAAGGGCCGGGTGTCCCCCCGCATTTTCGGTGATACTTACAGCTTGGATTCGACCATCGGCGGCGGCCTTCCGGGCAAAATCCAGGGCTCGGTCAAAGGAAGTGCTTCGCCCTCCTCGGCTGGGCACCAGCTCAAAGGTGAGGGTGAAGGAGTCCTGGGCGGTGAGGTCTTGGCGAAACGGAGTGAGGCAAGGGTCTTTCATTACTATCCTACCCGGTTTTTTTTCTTGCGGCGGGTTGATATATTTTCTATCAAGTTTCTATCTGCAGAGGCGAGGTAAAAGGACTTTCCTTCTCATGCCTTGGCTTTCACCAAGGAGAGGCGGTTCGATCAATTTACGGCGCGGTGAGATCATACTATAAGGGCGTTCATGATAATTGTCACAGAAAGAGAGGTGGCGCCTAAAAAATGGCTTAGGTCCTGGGGACGGGTATAACTGCCATTGGCAGTCTGGCTCCCGAATGTACCATGAACAGGTTGGTAAGATGTGAGTTGGATTTTATGTTGGTGGGGGCGGGAAGCAAGAGTGTTTTTAATGGGTGTTTTTTGGGGTGGACAGGGCGATGGGAGGAGATGAGATGGAGGTGGACAGTAAATTGATCCCGATACTTAGGGAGTCCGTAGAGATTGTTAAGATGTTGTTTTTTCGAAAGCTGCAGGCTGATTTGCTGGGTAAATACGGGGGGGCGGGGCGTCCTTTTTGTAATATGTTGACCGGGGCGGTGGTGAATGAGTTATTCGGCACAATCAATCCGGGAGAACCCTTTGCCGGATTTGTTTTGGAGCATCAGGACCAAATCCAGGCGGAGTTAGATCGAATCGGGAGTGATTTTGCTGATTTTCGGATCGCCCTGACCGATGCCTTGCGAATTCAGGCGCTCTGTGATTATCAGGAAGGGGTCGAGGGCCTGCCTGTCTTGCAAAGGGCCAGGGATCGTTCTATTCTGCTTGAGGAGAGGGAACTCCCTCTGCCGAGTAATTTTCTTCATCTGGTTCGTACCCTGGGTAAGGCTGCAGGAATCATTGTCCCGCCTTTGCCTCCTGTGGAAGATGGGGGGCTCTCGACGAAACCCAATTGATCACAATATCCCTTATGTCGTGTCAACTCTGAAATGAGGGATCGTTCCCTCGTTTTGTTCGGGATTTAGGTTGTTTTCTGGTGCCATGGTCGAAGGGCTCCCTGGTTGAAGTGATTATCTGATTTTGGTATAGGATAACGTTCGTAGTGGGGTGAAGCAAGGATTTCGGGTCCACTGTTTAGTCGCACTTTAATTTTTACTGGTGGGCAGGGAGCCATGCGAAAGTCGGGCAGAAAAAGGTTGTCTGGGGCTGCCTCAATGTAGAGGAGGCCCGAGCCTGGAATTGGCTGTAATGTCAGGTTCCCTGGCGAAACCAGGTATCTCCTGTAAGCAGTTCATGGGGACGGAAGTTCGCTTTGTAGCTCATGGACCTGACTTCTTTGAGCCAATAGCCCAGGTAAAACTCATGGATTCCCTGTTCGCTGCAAAGCGACAGAAGGTTAAGGATATTGAAAGTCCCCGGGCTTCTTCGATGTGCTTCGGGATCAAAGAAAAAATAGACTGCGTTCAGGAAGGTTTCAGCCACCAGATCGACGATTGCGACTCCGAGGAGTAGGGCGTTGTCGTGCAAGAGAATTTCTCGGGTGAATCCGGATCGGCTATTAAAAAAATTTTGGTAATACTGATCACAGGTATTGTCACGTCCAGGATAACGGAGATCAAAAAATTTTTTGAGAAGATTGAGTTTTTCTTGAGTTGCCTGGACGGGCCCCTGGCTGATGGTCAGGTCATTGTTCCCGCGTAGCGTTCTTTTTTGGGAGCGGTTGGGAATAAAGGTCCGTGGATCAAGACGGATTGGTTGGCACATCCGGCAGGTCGGACAACGCATGGCGTAGCAGATATCCCCATGCCGACGGTACCCGGCTTGGAGTAAAAGGTGCATGATGTCGGCGGGAATGGTCTGGAATCGGGCCATGCGGTAACGGGCCGGAGGCTGGAGACCGTAAGGACACACTGCCGGAAGGTCGGTGAAGTATCGATCAAGTTCGTGGGGGATGGTGGGGGTAGCTGCTATGAATGATCCCCCCTCTGCCCCAGTTTTTCAAAAGAGTCCTTAAGAATATTCATAAATCTCTTCAACGGTGCCGGAGACTGGTCGGCAGGCGCTCTAAGGTTCTCCTTGGGGAGAATGAGTTTTGTTCGTCGATTAGAGGAGATGATTCCTGCGAGCTGCCACTTTTCCATAAATTCACCTGTCAGACTCTTCTTAATTTCATCCCGCAATTTCAATTTGTGAACTAACTTTGATACTTTAATACTCACCATTGGCCAAAGAAAAGTCAAGGGAATATAGACTGAATGGCTTTTGGTAATTTCGCTTTAATTTCAATGGTTTGCTGGTTTTGTCGCGGGGGGGTAATGAGGGCTTTTTGGTGATTTTGTCTGGAGATTCGAAGTGTTAGCTCCATGTCAAAATTAGTTTTAAATTTCCCATTTTTTTTTATTTGTGATTTCGGTTTGACCGGACTTTTAGTGTTCTGATAGGGTAATGAATACAGACGATTTTTTTCAATTTTAGATTTTTCCATCGTCACGATCAAGGCGGATTTATCCCCGGCAAGAGTGGAGAAAAGAATGCGAGCAGGCAGACGGCGATTGAAGGTCTTCAGTAATTTAGGGATGCAAAAGCAGCTTATTATTTTCCTGGCAATTTTTTTCTGCACGGTGATTTTCGGTTTGGTGTTCAGCCGGGGCATCATCAACAAGGTTCGAATCGGTGGGCATGCCTATCATGGGATAGAGTTAAAAAATGAATATGTCGACATCCTGGCCCGCTTGCGGGCAAACCTCAATTTAACTAACACCCTGGTTTATTCGGCGGTGTGGGATAACGAAGAAGAGCGGCGGGAAAGACTTGCCGAGAATGTCGCCCGCAATCGGGAGTTGATTGTTATCCTCGGTGATACCTACCAAGGGAAATCCCGAGAGTTCACGTGTCAATCCTGCCACAACAGAGAACATTGTGAAAAGATCCTGGGGTTGCTGGATAGTATTGATCAGCAATGGACAGAGATGTCAAAAATGATTCTTGAGCGCATTCTTCCGGCCTTGGAGGAAGATGCTGTTGAGGAGGCCGGAGACATCTTTGAAGAAGAGTATATGGATCATTATGCGGGGATGATGGTTACCAGCAAGGACGAGATTGAGGTGATCCGGGAGGCCTTGAACATCCTGAGGGAAGAGGTCATTGCCGAGACCGACCGGATTGTTTTGCTCTACACCGCAGGGGGCTTGGTATCATTGTTGGTTTTGATCGTCGGTTCTCTGCTCTTTATGCGTTATCTCAGTCGGTCGGTTCTGACTATTGTTGCCGAGTTAAATCGTTCGGCGGAAAGGATTACCGAGGAGTCGGAGCAATCTTCTGTGTCCTCCCAGGCCCTGGCGGATATGTCTGGGGATATCGCCGCCTCCCTGGAAGAAACCAGTGCCTCCCTAGAGCAGATCACCTCAATGATCCATCAGAACGATGAATCGGCCCAGGAGGCCTCCGGGGTCGTGCGACGGAATACCGAAACCGCCCAAAAGGCCAATAGCGCCATGGTTGAGATGCAGGGCAGTATGCAGAAAATCAAGAGCGATAGCGATAAGATCGCCAATATCATTAAGGATATTGAAAGTATCGCCTTTCAAACGAACCTGCTCGCCTTAAATGCGGCGGTCGAGGCGGCCCGGGCTGGCGAGGCCGGTGCCGGTTTTGCTGTGGTGGCTGACGAGGTCCGAAGTCTGGCCCGGAATACCGCTGAGGCGGCCCAGAGAACCAATGACTTGGTGGCCCAGGCCATTGCCAATGTCAATGAGGGTTTGGATCGGGTCAGTTCTGTTGCCGGCGGTTTGGCCGAGGTCGATGAAAGCTCCATCAGGATCAATTCCCTGGTCGATGAGATTTCCCGATCATCCCATGAGCAGGCTACAGGAATCAGTCAAATCAGCAAGGCCGCTCAGGAAATGGATCGCTCGACCCAGCATCTCGCGGCCACCTCGGACCAGAATGCCTCCTCTGCCAATGCCTTGGCTGATCAGGTTGTGCTTCTCCGAGAAAATATTGAAGCCATTGAGCGACTTATCGAAGGAGGCCGGAAGTAATTCAGTTTTTTCCTGAGAGGAGCATGGGGTGAAAGATTTCCGTGATCCTTGAGAGGGTCCTCAGTGCCCTTGAGTTAAATGCCCCACGGTTATGGTCCTCCCCAGATGGGAATAGGGCCGAAACCTGGGGCATTTTAATTTGTGCCATTCAGCCGGTGCTGTCTGGGAATCAGGGAAAAGAGGGATCTTAATGCAGGAAGAAGGTTTGTACTATTCCGGACGTTGTGTTTCAGGCCATGGCTCGGGGCAGATCGGACCAACGGGTGGTGTAGGACGGGGACTGGTGGAGCCGACGGTTGCGCCACTCTTTATCAAGGCCGGCCACCCCGTATTGAATAGTGTTTTGCCCCAGGCGGCGGTTAATTTGGTCCAGGGCGGGCATTAACCTGGCGTTGGGGGGCGTGGTGAAGAGAGAGGTCTGGCGGCAAGACCGGTCGGTCAGGTCGCTTAGCATGATCCCGGCTTTTTTGTAACTGCAGCCGGGTTGGAAGAGTTCGGGCAGGCACCGGATGGCGGCCTTGATCAATTCTCCGGTATGATCGGTTGGCGCTGTCAGCCGGATTAGCCGATTGCCGGCGTGATAGGGTTGATGCTCGGCAAAGGGATTGGTGGTAATGAAGATCTGGAGGCAGGCGGCGAGTAAATGTTGGCGGCGCAATTTTTCTGCGGCCATGGTCACGTAGGTGGCCACGGCCTCGGTGAGTTCGGTCAGAGTGGTAACGGGATGGCCGAAGGAACGGGAGGTGACGATGGTCTGATTGCGGGTCAGGACGAGCTCCATTTCAAGGCAGGGAATACCCCTGAGTTCGGTGGCGGTCCGGAGGCCGGTCACCGTGAGGAGCCGGCGGAGAAAGCTGTCGTCGGTCTGACTTAGATCTCTGGCGGTGGTGATGCCGCGCAGACGGAGCTTTGCTGCCAAGCGTCGACCGATCCCCCAGATGTTATCCACCGGGATAGTGGCCAGAAAGGTCGGAAGATCGCTGATGGCGGTGAGGTCGCAGACCCCGGTTGGGGTTTTTTTGGCTTGACGGTTGGCAAGTTTGGCCAGGGTCTTGGTGGTGCCGAAGCCGATGGATACCGGTAATCCGGTCCGGCTGCGGATGGTTTCCCGGAGTGTCTGGCCATAGGCTTCGAGTCTCCCCGGTCGGCTGGCCGGCAAGCGGATAAAGGCCTCGTCGATGGAGTATACCTCAACCTCGGGTTCAAGCAGGTTGAGAATGGTCATCACCCGGTGCGACATATCGCCGTAAAGGGCATAGTTTGAGGAAAATATTGCCACCCGGTGTTTTCGGATCAACGCCATGCACTTGAACAGCGGGGTCCCCATGCCGATCCCGATGGCCTTGGCTTCGGCGGAACGGGCAATGACGCAACCGTCATTGTTGGAGAGGACCACCACCGGCCGGCCGATCAGTTTCGGGTCAAAGACCCGTTCGCATGAGGCGTAGAAGTTGTTGCAGTCTACCAGGGCAAAGACCATGTTGCGGTCCTTGGTTCGTTGCCCCGGGTGTTTAGAGATGATGGATGGCATGGGTTACCACTCCCCAGATGGCGAGTTCACTGTCTTCTGAGATGTCGATATCCGGGTAATCCGGATTGGCGGCGAGCAGGCGGCAGATTTCCCCCCGTTGTTCGAATTTTTTCACTGTGAGTTCCCCGTTAAGGATGGCAATGACGACCCGGCCCGAGACTGGCGGCAACGACCGATCCACCACCAGGATATCATCGTTGTGAATGCCGGCGTCAACCATGGAGTCTCCAGCCACCCGGACAAAAAAGGTGGCCGTCGGATTCTTGACCAGATAGTCTCCCACGTCCAGTTGTTTTTCAATATAGTCGTCGGCTGGTGAAGGAAATCCGGCGGTGACTGCCGACAAAAACAGAGGCCTGCTTTTGCTGGTCATGGTTACGACGGCCCGGTCGATTTGGGTGATGGTTGGATCCTGTGGTGAAGGTGGGGCCGTTGCGGAGTACGTCTCGGTTCCCTTGCGAAGTTCCTCCCCCACCATCTCGACCAACTCCGGCGGGGCCAGAACATGGGCTCCGGCGCCGAAGGAGAGGACCCAGCGGAGTACTTCGTAGAGGTGTTCGGTCGGGAAGGCGAGCAGGAGTCCGCCATTTTCCTCGTCCTGGATTTCCTGCTCCGGGTGCCATTGTCGTTCCCGGATATAGGGGGCGTTCCCGGCCGCGAAGCGGATGCGGACCTGGTAGTGGCCGCTTCCCTGGAAGATCCCGAACGGACCGATGGCGGCTTCTCCGGCAAAGGTTTTGGGCAGGATGAAGGTCTGGGGGAGGATGGTGGCTCGGTTGATTCGGGAAATGGCAAAGGTTCTGACTGCTTTTCGTGAGTGACAGTAGCCGATCAGATACCATTCTCCCTGATAACTTATCACCTGGTACGGATCGACCTGTCGGCTGGTGGTTTCTTTGGCCCCGGGTTTGGTATAGGTGATGCGGAGTTGCCGTTTTCGCCGCAGGGCCTTGGCCACTTTTTCCCAGAGCCTGGGGTCGATTCTGGTTCCCGGGGTATTGACAACGGTCATCCTGTCGTTGCTGTCGTCCGGATTGATGGTGATCCGCTCGGGCAGAGCGTCCTGGATCTTTTTGAAGATGCGGGTGAGCTTGCTGTAAATTGGGGTATTTTGATGTTGGCGCAGGGCCTTGTCGGCGATGCAGATGGCAAAAAGGTCACTTTCGCTGATGTTGATCGCGGGTAGTTGATAGTTTTCTTCCGTATAAAAAAAACCGTGGCGGCTTGGGGCATAATCAATGGGGGCGGCGCATTGTTCGCGGAGATAGGTGATGTCTCGCATGATGCTCTTGGCGCTGACCTCATAGCTCGCAGCCATGGCGGCGCAGTTGGTCAGTTGCCCGGTCCGCATGCCTTTTCTGATCTGCTGGTCGATGAAGAGAAGGCGCTGGAGCTGGCTTTTGTTGCGTTCCATATCGGTTCCTTAAAAAAAATTCAGGGGTGGGACCATGGATGTCCTACCCCTGAGTGTAAAGTACTCCCATAACCATGTCAAAATAAAATGGAGGTGGGCGATGGTCTCTTCGGAAAAAAGGGTTATAGTTAACGGAGAACAAGAGGTACAGGTACGACCGGGCGAGGCCCCGGTCGGCAGGACTCCGGTCTTCGGTGGCAGGATCTGGTCGGAGGAGCGGTATCTGGCAATTCCGACTTTTTTACGGAAGGGACAACGGCTGTTACTTGACGAACACTGATGGACAGGCCGAACGGGGGAAATGCGGGCAATAGAAAGTTCAGGGCTGGCCCCGGGCCATAATGAGGATCGTAATGGTGGATTTTAAGGATCAATGGAATCTGGAGATGGCGCTGGATGTGCTGGAAAGCGAGGCGGTGGATGCCAAGGTTTGGGCGGAAGCGGTCAAATGGTTACTGCTTTACGGTCCTCCCCATATTAAGGAAATTCTGGAGGAGGCCTCCGGTGCCGCCCTGGGGCAGTGTTTCCCCGATGTTGCCGTCAAAGGGTATAGCGAATCGGGGCAACCCTATTACGATATCAATGACATCGCCCTGGCCTTGGGGGTCCCGGTGGAAGAGGCCCTGCAGACCATTGCCGGCTTTCAGTTCGAAGAGGGGGTTGAACTTCTCGTTGAGGGCGACCGGGTCTACAAGATTCAGTAAGAGATTGCAGAGCCCCTGCAATCTCTTACTGATGAATTAAGGATCTGATTCCTGTGATTCATTGGATCGCACGTGCCCGGTATGCTGCCTGAGGTCACGCCTCTCCTGGTTTCAGGAATGCAAAAGTCGTTTTTCTCCGGTCAGTTTCTGTAATCGACCGATTTCTTGGGTGACCTCCATAACGCCCAGATATTCACCATCATCACTGTAGACAGGGAAATAGCGGATCAGCACGGTCTCATCGCGAAAGTTGATCCAGAATTCGGCTTGGTCCATGGTGCGGTTCTTGAACCCGGCGACGATCTCCAAGACCATGTGGACGCTTTTTTCCGGATGGCATTTATCCACCTTCCGCCCGATCACCGAGCGGGTTCTGGGGAAGATTTTCTTTTTATCGAGCCGGTTGAAATAGGCCACGGTGTCCTGGGCATCAACAAAGGTCACTTCCACTGGCAGGGTTTCCATGATTGCCTCAATCTGCCGGTAGGAAAGGTTGTGGATCAAGCCCGCCTTTTCACCAGGGCTTTGCTGTTCCATCTCCTCAACCATCCGGCCGAATTTATCACTTGCCTCGGGGCCGTATGTTTCCTCGTTGATTTTGGTGAAGGATGACAAAAGATTTTCCGCATCGCCGGGCTTTAATACCTGACGGGCCATGGGATAGAGGATGTCATTTTCCTTCCAGATATGTTCCGCCCGGATGGCGAGATATTCCAACCCGTCCTGTTTGAAGGAGATGACCTCTTCAAGATCGGCTTTGCTCAGGGTGTCAATACCTGCGAGCATCTGCCGTAACAGGGTTCGTTCCGCATCGTGTTCGGCGATCATCACCCCGAGGGGGCCACCCTCCTTGGGGATTCCCCGGGAATGCATCAAGGGAAAGAGATGATTTTCCTCTTTGCGGTTATGGATTGCATCGCCGAACTCCAGAAGAAAGTCCAGAGCCCGTCGCATCCTTCGGGGGTCATGCTCCTGGTCATCGAGTTTTTCCAGATTTGTTTTGAGAACGGCCATGGCCCGTTCAATGAGTTCATGTTCGGCAATCAGGTATTCGTCCCATCGGGGTTGCTCGGTCATTTTGGTTCCTCCAGTTTGGTCTTTCCAGGTCAATGGATATTTTCTTGTCAGTCGAGGGGGGATTGTGTATCTCTATCCGGAGCCCTTGGTTGAGTTCAATTATGGCACAGCCAGAGGCGGTGTGCATTGATTTGAGTCAATTTTTTTTTGGTGAGTTATGCAACAGGGGATTAAGTTGAGGCAGGGACGGATAGTCGGCTTATTTTTAATCATGGTGGTGTTGGTTCTCGGACTGCTCATGGCCTGCAACCGTAAAGAGGAGGCGGCGCCCATGGTGGCGTCACTGAGCAAGCCTGCGCCGCTCTTCACCTTGAAGGACACCAAGGAAATCTCCTGGGATTTGAAGTCGTTACGGGGAAAGGTGGTCTTTATCAATTTTTGGGCGACCTGGTGTCCGCCCTGTCGCAAGGAATTGCCGTCAATGCAGGAACTCTTTATGGCGTTGCCTCCAAGCGATTTTGTCATGTTGACTATTCTCAGTAACGATAAACCCGCTTTTGCCGATGCCTTGGCTGCAAAACTCGGATGTACTTTCCCTATCCTGGTTGATCCCGAATCCAAAGCCGCTAAAGCGTATGGGATTACCGGCGTTCCTGAAACCTTTATTGTCGACCGGAACGGTATTTTACGGGAAAAGGTGATCGGGCCGTGGGAATGGAATTCATCCGAGGCCCGGCAGTTACTGGGCAAGTATTTGAGAAAAAACTGAGACCGTTACCGAAGCGGTTTTTTTGAAATCGGTTTCTGAATAATGAGTGCCAGTTGAGCGGCAACTTTAGTTGCGTCGGTGGGTCTCGGTCAGGATTCCAGGTTTTTGCGGCGATCATTCAGGAGATCGATGATCCGCCCGCAGCGGGCAACGCCGTTGTCGTTCCCTTTCTGTTCATAGTACATCTGAGCCAGTTCGGTTTCTTCAATGGCCTGCCGCAGGGATCTTTCCTGGGCAGGAACCGGCGCGTCTAGCCACCCTTTTATTATTTGCCGCGCTTCATCTTCCGTCTTAATTGGCATTTTACACCTGTTATAATAGTGGCGCAGCACGTCTTGCGATGGTCTCAAACCGAGAAGCCAGGAGAACTATCTGCGTCTATTGGGTTGGTGCTTAGTTGCTTTGGGGGGATTGGATATGGTTATTCATCCTCAAACCCAGACTCTCCTGCGCTCTTTTTTCATCGTTCGCCTGACTGAAATATGTTTTAATGTAAGAAGTCCGGGTTGAAATGGTGATTGGCTTTTCTCCTTGCTTGTCTCAGGAAACAATACGCGGCATGAATACTTTTTTCAACGTGACAATTGGGCTGTTCTCACCGATTACCGGTGGGGCCGGAGGGGGCGTTACCCTGGTTCCTTATGCTCTGGCGGCGATCTTCTGGGCCTGTTTTTGGGTTATTGTCAGGAACCGGCGGTATTATCAAGGGAAAAGCGGGAATCGATTTCTGGTCCTGGGGATCGTGATCGCCTTGGGGCGAGAAATCTTTTTGCTCTTCTCCGCAGCATTGCAGGCCTATGGAGTGATTGACCCATCCCTTGTTATCCTGATCATCCCCCCCATGGAACAAGCAGTGTTCGGTGTGGCCATGGTTGCCATTGCTGATGGTTTTCTTCGTCGGTCTCAGCGAGGAGCCGCAGGGTCCGTTTTTTATTTGAACGTAGGTACCTCGTTGCTTTTATGTTGTTATCTGGTGACGTTCTGGTGGTGGGGGGCTCAGGTTACGTCCCATCCCGGGGCGGAATTCAGTCAGACCTGGTGTGACTGGCTTTTTCGGATGACCATCGCCGGATTGTTGCTTTACCCTGTAGTCGTGCTGGTCTTTCGAAAACGGGGCTTGCGAAGCGGTCTCCTTGCGGCCGGGCTCTTTCTGGTTTTTCTTCATGAATTCCTCAAGGTGTTCGATTATCTCTCCGGCTGGGTTTATACCTTGGTGTTCGATACGGTTCGGGGCGGATTGTATCTTCTGGCGATACCTCTTTTTTGTTATGTCTCTTATCGAGAAGAGGTGGAGCGTTTGTTTCTGGCCGACAGGGGGATTCGCCGCTCATATCAGGCTCAATCTGTTCTTAATAATCTGCTGCAATTTTCCCATCTTGATTATCCTTTGTCCGCCATTCTTGATCGGTATATTGAAATTTTGACCGCATTGCCCTGGGATGAGCTTCTAAAAAAAGGGGCAATTCTCCTGAAAGAAAAGAATCAGGCAACCATGACCTTGATGGCGGCTCGCGGGATGGAAGATGTTGAGTTACCCGGCAAATCCTTGGAGATTGAGCAAATGCCCCACTGCCGTAAAGTTCTTGGCGGTGAAGTCGTTTTTGTCCGGGCTGAACCGAGCGTAAACGAGATGTTTTTACCGGTGGCGGGAAGTGGGGGTTATTATTGTGTTCCGATCATGTCGCCCAATCGACTCTGTCTGGGACAGTTGATTCTGTTTACTCGTCCGGGGCAAGTGGATGATGAAGGATTGGTCGGAGTTCTCCGTTCCATCGGTGGGGTTCTGGCGGTTATTATCGAGCGGAAGCGGGCCGAAGAGGAACTCAAGGGGTATCGGGACTCTCTTGAGGATCAGGTGGCAATACGGACAGCAGAGATCGGCAAGGTGAATTGTGCCCTTGAGCAGAAGATCCTCGAGCATAAGCTGGCGGTGCACGAAGCCCGATCGGCCAATGAGGCTAAAAGTGATTTTTTAAGCAGAATGAGTCATGAAATCAGGACCCCCCTGAACGGGATTGCCGGAATGATCAACCTTTTGTCCGGGACGGTCTGTAGTCCTGAACAGCAGGAGTTGTTACGAAACCTCAGAATCTCGGCGGACCGTCTGTTGCGGGTGATCAATGATATCCTTGATTTTGCCAGAATTGAGGCCGGCAAACTTGAAGTTGTTCCGAGGGCCTTTCAGCCAGCTCTGGTCCTCAATGAAACCGGGAAAATGTTTGCCGCACTGGCCGGGGATAAAGGGGTGGTTTTGACCTGGTCGGTGGAGGACAGGGTACCCCGATATGTAATCAGTGATCCCGATCGTCTTCGTCAAATTTTGATCAATCTGATGGGGAATGCCATCCGCTGTACCGATCAGGGCGAGGTGGTCGTTACTCTAAGCAGGATGGAGGCAACCGAGGATCATCATGTCCGGAACGATGAACTTGGGACCCAGGTCCAATTACTTTTTCAAGTCCGGGATACGGGTATCGGGATCCCGGAGGACCATCATCGGCAGATATTCCAGACCTTCACCCAAGGGCCGGGGTGTTTCGATCGGAGAGGGGGCGGGAGTGGTCTCGGCTTGGCCATTGCCGAGCAACTGGTGACTCTCCTGGGAGGCTCGATCTGGGTGGAGAGCACTCTCGGGAAGGGGGCTACCTTCCGGTTTACGGTGATGGCTGAGGAGATCACCCGAGCTGAGGATCTTGCTGAACTCGATAAGGAAGACGGGGTCACCGATGTAATAGGTTGGTCGCTGCTTCGTCGGGAATGGGTCCCCGGCAAGAAACCTTTGCGGATTCTTCTGGTGGAAGATGAAGAGATTAATCGGATGTACGCTGTCAGTCTGTTGAACAGGGACGGAATCAGTGTTGCTGAGGCGTCGGATGGTCGGGAGGCAGTCCAGCTCTTTATGGATAATGAGTATGATCTGGTTCTGATGGATGTGCAGATGCCCGGCATGGACGGTTTTGAGGCCACCGGCCGGATTCGAGCTGAGGAACAGGGGCGTGGTCGTTCGGTTGCGGTTATAGCCATGACCGCCCATGCCATCAAGGGATATCGGGAAAAATGTCTGGAAGCCGGGATGGATGGCTATGTGACGAAACCAATTGATCCAGGTTGTCTGTTACAGGAAATTGATCTGGTACTAGAAAGGAATATTGCCATGGGGAATGGAGATGATACCGTGGGTGATGCTTTTGTGCCCCTGGACTATGATCTTTTGGTGGAACGGCGTTGTCGGGGCAATACTCGGCTGGCCGAGCAGTTGTTGAAAAATCTTTATGAGGAATCCGGGCCCCGTTGGCTCAAAGAGGCGGAGGAGGCGGTGCGTAGCGGTGAAGGATTACAGCAGCAGAAGGTTGGCCATGCCATCAAGGGTGCAGCCACCATGCTCCATGCCAATGGTCTTGCCGCTGCCGGTTCTTTGTTGGAAGAGGCTGGGGCCACGAAGGATCGGGATCAGGCGGAGGAAGCCCTTGGCCTGTTGAAGGGTTCCTTCGCCGCCCTTGTTCGATGGGGCAGGGAGCAGGGGCGATTTCCGGTTGGATCAGTTGAAGGGTTCGACCTGGAGAACCCGTGAGCCCCGAAGGCGATTTGGTCCCTCCGGCACTTCAGGCCGAGGGGGTGGTCAAACAATACCCTGGCGGCGGGGCTCCGGCGGTGGAGGGGTTTGATGTGACCGTTCGCCAAGGGGAGCTTTTCGGCCTACTTGGCCCTAACGGGGCTGGGAAGACCACCGTGATTTCCATGATGACTACTATTCTCAAACCCAGTGGGGGAGAGATGCATCTTTTGGGCTTCAGGATCGGGTCTGATAATCATTCGATAAAAAAATGCATTGGCCTGGTCCCCCAGGAAATCGCCCTGTTTCAAGAGATGACTGCCCAGGAAAATTTATGGTTTTTCGGCCGGTTATACGGGCTCTCCGGGGCAAGGCTTCGGGAGCGAATCGCCGATTGTCTAGAGTTTATCGGTTTGACGGACAGAGGCAACCAGAAGGTTATAACCTATTCAGGCGGGATGAAGCGGCGGTTAAATCTGGCCGCCGGAATCCTGCATGAACCGCAGCTCCTTTTTCTGGACGAGCCCACCGTAGGTATCGATGCCCAATCCCGTAATCTGATCATGGAAAAACTTCTCGATTTGAACCGTTGCGGCATGACCATGGTCTATACCACTCACTACATGGAAGAGGTGGAGCGCCTTTGTTGCCGGGTGGCGATCATGGACCGGGGACGGGTTATAGGCGAGGGAAGCCCCAGAGAATTAATCAACCAGGGCGGTTGTATGAGCCTTGAGGAACTCTTTTTGTCGATGACCGGCAAGCGGTTGAGGGATTAACCATGGCCCAGCTCCTGACCATGGTGAAGAAGGAGCTTCTCCTTTTAGGGCGGGATCGGGGGGGGCTCTTGGTCCTCTTTGCCATGCCGGCCGTGTTGGTTCTGGTGATTACCCTGGTCCAGAGTAATGTCCAGAAACTGATGGGGGTATCGCTAACCCAGGTCCTGCTGGTGGATCAGGATCGGGGCGGGCTCGGTCGGGAGATTGGGGCAAAGTTTGCCGAAACCGGTAATCTCGAGGTGGTGGAGAATCTTGACGGTCATGTTATTGATCGAGACCAGGCCATTAACGCGGTAGGTTTAGGACGATTCAAGGTGGCTATTGTTATCCCCTCCGGTTTTACCGAAGTATTGAATCAAAGGGTCGGAGAGTCGGTTAGGCGAGGATTCGGCGAGGAGGTCATCACAACCCGGCCTCCCACCCCGGAATTACAGGTCTACTATGATCCCACCGTGATGGGTGGTTTTCGGATGGGGATCCAGAACGGTCTCAAGATGATTATCCTTGGTTTTTCTGCGAAACTGAAAATGGACGAATTCCGAAGAATTCTGCCGGTAGAGCTGGAAAAACAGATTCAAGCCCAGATTGATCCAAAATTTCGTGATATGGTTTCGGTCCCGTCCCTTGATTTTACCTGGGACAATGAAACCCTGGTGGGGGTGACTGAGCATGGTGCCTCCCGGCATGGGATGACCATTCTGCCCACTCCGGTCCAGCAGAATGTCCCGGCCTGGACCCTGTTTGGGATATTTTTTATTGTGGTTCCGCTGGCCGGTGCCCTTCAGCGGGAGCGGCGCGATGGGGTCTTCACCCGTCTCCTGGCCATGCCCGTTTCCGGGTTGACCATTTTGGGTGGCAAGATCATCGCCTATAGTATGGTCTGTCTCGGTCAGTTCTGGTTGATTCTGTTGATCGGCAGGTTTCTTTTGCCCGCCTTGGGAACATCTCGCTTTGTCCTTGGGAGCAATTGGCCCGTGGCTGTGCTGATCTGTCTGGGTGCCGCCGTGGCTGCCTCGGCCTATGGTCTGATGCTGGGTTCACTCTCCAGATCCATCGAGCAGGTTTCCATGTTTGGTTCGATCTCGGTGGTCTTGGCTGCGGCCATCGGTGGCATCATGGTGCCGGTCTATGCCATGCCGCCGCTCATGCAGTCACTCAGTGCGATCTCTCCATTGAACTGGGGGATGGACGCCTTTTTGGATCTCGTGGTCCGGGGAGGCAATCTCAAAAGTGTGGCCCTCCCGGTGGGGAAACTTCTCCTCTTTGCCGGCGTCAACCTCCTGGTGGCTTGGGGGGTACTGTTCCGTAACCGATAATCAAGAGGCTACGTGCTCTTGAAAGAGTAAAGGTAACATCTATGAATGAACTGGAACGGGAATTGTTGGAGATGATCTGCGAGGTCTGTAAAATTAAGGACGAGCATTCGGTCATTGATCCGACCCTGCCGTTGATCGGCCCCGAGTCACCTTTGGGCATCGACTCACTGGACGCGGTGGAAATCGTCTTTACCGTAAAAAACAAATACGGAGTACGGATTGATTCCGAAGAGACCAGCAGCAAGGTCCTGAGTTCTTTACAGAGCCTGGCGGAATTTATTCGTAATAAACAATGATCCCTGTCTGGGTTGGTTGAATGTAAATAGAACCAGCACCCTAGGAGCCTGTCGGGCTTAGAGACTCGTAGCGAAAATTTGAGAAATTGAGATCAGATTTTCATGGATTTGAGGCGAATAGCAGAAGACACCGCTTCGCTGTTATTTAACGAAAAACCATGGGAATATGGGCTGATTTCTCAAATTCGGAGTCTTCGCTACCTGCAGTAGATTTATGTCTAAGTCCGACAGGCTCCTAGAGCATATCTGCATGGCACCCGATGCAGAGCTCTTTTTTGTGGGGCTTTAGCATCATATATTCCATATTTGATGCATGCTCGGCATGGCAGGATAGGCAGGTGATTCGACCGTCCGGCAAGGTGGGGTATTCAGGGGGGATCACCATGCCGCGTTTTGGGTAAACATTAACTGGGTGGGTGACCATTTCTTTGTAATTACGGTGACAGGTATAGCAGGTAGTGATATTCGTCACAATCTGCTCATTGGTTTTGATATGATTTTCGCCTTTAAGGTCGTCATTTTGCCGGCCTTGCGGATTATTTTGCTTTTTCATGCCCAAGGCCATGGTGACAGGGCGAGATGCAATGAGGTTAATGGTGTATTTATCACCGGTCCGGTAAAATTTTGGTTGAAGGTCGATTACACCATTGCTCCGCTCGTTCTGTACACTAGCCGGATTCAAAGAAAATAGTTTATCGGTTGACAGGATATATTTATCCGATTCGGATCGATGACCGTTCAGGTCTTCTGAGACGACCCGAAACTCATATGTCCTTTCGGATTTGATTCCGGTTGTCAAAATCACTGTGTGATTCGTGGTTGCCTGTCCATCCATCGGTGATGAAATGGTTGGTCGTTCCAGTCCATAGATGACTTGGGACGTTGCCAGTTTATCTGTCTCCCATCCGATAGTAGCGGAAAAGAAAATTCCTCGATTTACCTCAAGAACCCGAACATTCGAAATAATTGGCGCATCCTGGCTGTTCTCTGGGGACTCGGCCAGCTCGACAAGGGGAGGGAGAGTCAATTCCGTGACCAATTTTTTTCGGCCCATGGCGCTTGCTTCCACCACGATGGTATTTTCCCCTCCCGGGGCTGCAAAAACAAACCAATGGGACGGATCTTCCGTAAAGTGCCGGCTGAGCCAATTCACGTCAGCAGTTCTATCTGCACTATTGGCACCGTTTTTGTCCGAAGCAGCATCCTGGTCGTGACATTCTCTACATTTTTTATCCATAAACGGGACATGGATAAAACTCTTATTCATGGATTCATCCCAAACATCATTATGGCACTTTAGACAATCTTTGCCGGTGCCTTCCGAGAAAACATCCGTTGCAAAAATAATCGTCAAGCCAAATAGAACAAGAATAAGACAAGTGATCTTGTTTCTGCGCATGATTTCATCACCCGATAACGTACGGAATCTTAAATGAATATGAACAACAAGTGGGTTTCTAATTGCCCCCGGAGGATCGTAATCGATCCCTGATCTCTTCGGGAGGTATCCTCGCCTTTTAAAAGAGTAAAGGCCCCTCGGTCTTGCGGTCGGACCTTTAAGCTCATTGTTACGATTATATCAAAAAAGTTGACTGAGCATGAAATTAATTTTTGATTATGGATTAATGCGGCGGTGGCTAAGGCCATCTCAGCCACCAAATAATCAGACTTTGTCTGGCCCGTTCTTTTTTTATACCCACATCTTCCGGCAGGGTCTGCAACTGCGTTGGACAGAAGCGTTGATTCAATTGTTAATAATTTGTCTTGAGGATCTCCCCAATTTGGTCTGGTGGAGTTCCTTTTTGAGAGATATTTTTTACATGATCAATGAGATTGTTGACATACTCGGCGAATTTGAAATGGAACTACTTCAATAGTAACTGAAGTCTAAAATTCTTTTTATGAATCAGGTCCAGTAAATAAATTTATTTGCAATTTTCCAGCATCTCAGTAAGGATAACCAAGGAGTTTTAGTAAAAAATATTTAATAAAGTTCTTGAAATGAAGAACAAAGATTTATCAACTATTGAACAAGGAGCGATTTATGAGAAAATTGAATTTGTTGCTTTTGTCGTTGTTAACCATATGTATCTCAACAGGTTGCATTGCTACTCAAAAAACTCAAACCGAGCAAAATGCCACAGCGAGCACAAATAGTGACTCTGCTGAAACAATAGATATTCCGGCAAGTAGTCCCTTTGCTAAAATTAAAATGGGTATGGGGAGCAAACAGGTTTTAGATTTGATCGGCCCCCCAGGAGATCAACAGCACTTTACTACTGGCAAGAGCTATATCCCATTCTACTATGGCAAAGATACCGGCCGTTGGGTCTACTACTACAAAAACCATGGTCGCCTGGTCTTCGGCGGAAACGATAAAGTTGTATCGATTGATTATGATCCCAAAGAAGATGGGTATAAATGAGAAAGGGCTGTACGTAATTTGGCGATTAGTCTTCGTGTAATGTTCCCGGCACGCCGATCCGACTCGTGGTCGGTTCGGCGTGCCGGGTGTTTCTTTTTGGATGCAAAGATAAACATATTTGGTATTTCTAAAAGTTTTTGAAGTACTGCCTTCCGGTGAACCAAGCTCAGGAGGGTAATTTGAGTTTCAAGTTGTATTGTGGTCGTGTTTCATTTTTAAAATGGACTCCCTGTAAATTTGTATACTGATGTTGCGACTGTTCCCTGTTCGTGTGGTTTTCATGACCATAACAATGTCTTCGTTTTCCTCTCCGGTGATTCCGCAGCAACCCCTTCCGTGAATATCTGCCCTCAAAAGTTGGGATTAGGCGTCTATAGCTATCTTCTTTGCCTGGGGTATGCCTCAGAGTGAAGTGTTGGACCGTGGTTAGATGTCTCTATCACTCATTGGTATTAGTGGAAAATAAAGGATTCGTCTTGTGGAAGAGGATCTTCGGCGCTCATTCCCCGGGGTCAGATCATGTTTGAATAAACAAGTTGTGACGTCATATTAGCGGTTTGCCAGCATGATTCCATGTTGCCGCAGGGCTTGTAGGATTCGGACTACAAAAAATAAAGCATTTTACTGACATACTTTTATCAATCAATCAGGGTAACAAGTAAAACAACCTCCGAGGAGAAATCCCTGCAATGCATTAGGGAATTGATTGTTCTCAACCTCTTTTGTGCTCTGGCAAATTCTCTTTTGTCAGATTCTTGGTAAGAACTTAATGCCTAGTCGATTCATTCCTCCTGCTTCTGTGGAGTTACACTGGCTTTTCTCAAAATCGAAAACCTTATTCTGGCTGGAACTAAGGTCTTTGTCCCTGGGCAGGAACTCTTAGGATGAAAATTGAGTGATATGGAGATTTTTAATGGCAGGGAAAAAGCGGTCAGCTTGCTGGAGAAATAAAACAGGAGCGCATGGTTCCAACTCCGAGGTTTCGCGGTCAATGAGGCTTTTGCAAGCCGGGAGACTTGGTGAGGCGGAGCGGGTTAGTGCCGAGGAATTGCGGGTACAGCCTCAAAACGCTATGGCCTTGTACGTTCAGGGAGTGCTCTCCTATACCTCTGGGAATTTGTCCCAAGCCGGGGTGTTGCTGGATAGTGCCCTCCAATTAAGCCCGCAGTTTGCTGAAGCCCATTTTCATTCTGGCTTAACTAAACTTGATCAGGGAAATGGCAAGGACGCCGTTGGTCTTTTGCAACAAGTTTTGAATCTTGGTCTGCGCCAACCGGTCGTTTATAATGTTCTTGGCAATGCCTTGAAGGACCAGGGGAAGTTGGATCAGGCCATAATCCATTACCAAGATGCTATCCGGCTTGATGGCAGGTATTATTTTGCCTGGTATAATATTGGTATCGCTCGGTGGTTGCAGGGGGATCTTCATAGCGCCCGGGAATGCTTTCAGAAGACATTGACGATAAATCCTGAGTATTACATGGCCCTGGATAATCTCGGAGCGATTCATGACGATCTGGGCTTGTTTGATGAGGCTATTGCTTGTTATCACCGTTCAATCAAGATTAACGACCGGAATCATATTGTTTACAATAATCTGGCCAATGCTTTGAGAAATAAGGGATGTTATGGAGAGGCCGAACGACAGTGCCAAAAGGCCTTGACCGTTGTCTCCAATTTTTCCCCAGCCTATAAAAATCTTGGGGTAATCGCCCTTGACCGGGCAGACGTGACCAGTGCCGTTAAGCACTACCGGAAAGCTCTTGCCTGTTTTTCGGATCCCCAGGTTCATTCAAATCTGCTTATGACCCTTCAGTATCAAGCCACCATCAGCCAGGAAGATATCTATTCGGAATCTCTTAACTGGGCAAATCAGTTTACGACGAATATGGCAGACCAAAAGGGCAAATTCAGGGTTGAGGGGACTCCGAAACAATGCCTGCGGATTGGCTATGTTTCGGCCGATTTCAAGGATCATTCGGTTGCCTATTTTATCGAGCCGGTGCTTCGTGGCCATGACCCCGATTCGGTTGAGATCTTCTGCTATTCCAATGTACAGAAAGAGGATTCGGTAACCGAAAGGCTAAAAAGAGAGAACCTGAACTGGCGGGATATTGCCCGGATGAATGATCAGGATGTCGCCGATCTGATCATGAGGGATCGGATTGATATCCTGGTGGATTTATCAGGTCATACCAATGCCAACCGGTTGCTTGTCTTTGCCCGCCGTCCGGCGCCGATACAGGTAACCTGGCTTGGGTACCCAAATACTACCGGTTTATCGGCCATGGATTATCGAATCACCGATGAGGTTGCCGATCCGGTCGGCCCGGCTGATTTATTTAACAGTGAAACCCTGCTCAGGCTGCCGCTGGGGTTCTTATGTTATCTGCCCGAAAGTTCCGCTCCGGCACCGACAGAACCACCTTGTCTCGCCAACGGTTTGATAACATTCGGATCTTTCAATAACCTATCGAAGATCAACCGACAGGTTATGCGCCTATGGGCGGAGATCCTGAGCGAGATGCCGGAATCACGCTTGATTCTGAAAAATAAGTCCCTGGTCGATGCCTCAACCCGGGCCCGCTTCCGGCAGTGCTTCGCGGAAGAGGGCGGCGACGTTGATCGTGTGGAGCTCTTTGGCATGTTGGCTCGAAAAGAGGACCATCTAAGTCTCTACCAGCGCATTGATATCGGGCTTGACCCTTTTCCCTACAATGGGACCACCACAACCTGTGAAGCGCTATGGATGGGGGTCCCGGTGGTTACGATGATCGGGGAGCGGCATTCCGGGCGGGTCGGCGCCAGTATTCTGCACCGGATAGGCATGGACCAACTCGTCAGCCAAAGCGAAGAAGGGTATAAAAAGAGAGCTTTATCCTTGGCCGGAGATCCCGAACGTTTATGCGATCTTCGCAGTAGTCTGCGGCAGCGGATGGAAGTATCGCCGCTCATGGACGCCCAGCGGTTCAGCCAAGAAATAGAAAAGGGTTATCGGAAAATATGGCTTAAGTGGCGCAATAATCAGCTATCCACAGGACCCGGAAAATCGGATTTTGAAGAGAACTCTTCGATTCACGCTGGCATGTAGTTGATATTTGCATTTGAAAAATGTGTATTCAGGAATGATCAAGCTCCTTTGATCCGCTCCAGTTCTCCTCGCTGAACGGAACTCTGTGTGTTATCACAATACATTCGAAAATTATTTATAATGAACTCTGATTCCGGCAAATTATGACCGAGCAACAACCACCAAACTGGCGGGATCGGATGCACGAGATAATCTTCGAGGCCGATACCCGGGCCGGAAAGACCTTCGATGTGGTCTTGATCGTCAGCATCATTGCCAGCGTGGTTACCGTTATCCTTGAAAGCGTCGTTTCCATCCGGGCCGTTTTCGGCCCCTATCTCTCCATGGCCGAGTGGTTCTTCACCATCGTTTTTACTATCGAGTATCTGTTGCGTATCTCCTGCGTCGGTAGGCCGTTGCGTTACGCCACCAGTTTCTTCGGTATTGTCGATCTGCTGGCCGTTATCCCTACATATGCAAGCTTGCTTATTCCCGGCAGCCAATCGTTGATCGCCATCCGGACCCTGCGGTTGCTCAGAACTTTCCGGGTCTTTAAACTATCCGCCTACCTGGCTGAAGCCCGGGTCATTACCACTGCTCTTGCGGCCAGTTCCCGTAAAATCGGGGTCTTCCTCTCGGCGGTGATAACCATCGTTATTATTATCGGCACCCTGATGTACGTGATTGAAGGGGAGGAACATGGTTTCACCAGTATCCCCGCCTCCATTTATTGGGCCATCGTCACCATGACCACCGTGGGGTATGGTGATATCTCTCCCCAGACTTCGTTGGGTAAAGCGCTGGCCTCGTTGGTCATGATTATCGGGTATGGGATTATTGCGGTACCGACCGGTATAGTCACCATGGAAATGAACCAGGCGGCAAAAAAAACGGTCTCCACCCAATCCTGCCCCCAGTGCGCGGCCGAAGGCCATGACCACGATGCCACTCACTGCAAATATTGCGGGTCACCCCTGTAAAGTTGAGACTTTCAGGAATGGGGGAACGGAGAGAACGTGGATTATTTCCGATAGAGCGGGTTTGGGGTGCCATTCAGGTAAATAGCCTCAAGATAGGCCAGTTTTCTCGGTAGTTGGGTCGGGGAGCCCCGGACTACTAGAAAATTGGCCGATTTGCCTTTGGCAATCAGGCCCTCATTTTTTAGTCCCAGTAGTTGGGCGCCATTACTGGTTGCGAATTTGATCACTTCGGTCAAAGAGTATCCTGCCTTCATCACCAGTTTCATTTCCTCAACGAGTGATTCTCCATGGACGACCCCGGGGGAACCAGCATCAGTCCCCAGGGCAATGGGCACTCCCAGTTCTCGAGCCAGGGCTAGCTGCTTGAGCTGGCTGTCCATATTTCTTGCTGCAATATCCCGCTCTTTCGGTCCGACTATTCTAATGACATTGTGGGTCAGGATCTTCATGGCAAAGATGGTTGGGACCCAGAAGATCTGGTGGTCAGCCATCCGTTGGAGATTGTCCCTGCCCATGAAATAACCGTGTTCAATGGAGCGACAGCCGGCTTTGACAGCCAGTTGGACCGGGAGCACTCCATTAGCGTGCACCATCACCGGCAGCCTCCGCTTGGCCGCAATTTTTACAATATTTTGCAGTTCCTCCAGGGTGAATTGAGGTGACGTTTCCTTGCCGAATTCATCCAGGCTGTTTGCCCCCGATTGAAACAGTTTCACCTGGGAGATGGGTCCAGTTTCTTTGGCTAGTTCCTGAAAAGTAGGATCAGAACCTTCCAATGGTCTGCCAAAGGCGCTACCGTAGCGATTTTTTTGATGCCAACCTCGCCCTGCTACCTGAATCTGAATCGGTCTTAGCGTTTTTTGGGTTGGGGATTTACTCCACTTTAAAACAAAACCACGGCGATCACCACCGTCCCGAACTGCAAGGATGCCATGGTTGAAATGATCGCTGACATTTCGGACAATAATCGGTTTTACTGAATCATAATCGGCAATAAGTTGCCGTTGGCGCATGGTTTTGTCAATGGTCCCGGACATTGCGAGATGGACATGACTGTCAATAAGTGGTGGCGTGATGGAACAATGGGAGAAGTTGGTCGTTCGGGCCGGATCGGGGCAGCTCTCTGGATTAAATCGGTTAAGGGCGGTTATGATCCCGTCCTTGATCGTTAGTAATACATGTCTTTGGATCGGGCCGCCGCTGCCGTCGATCAGGTGCCCTGCGTGGATATATTTGGAGGGTTCCATTGATTTTCTTCATTTATGTGAAATGGTCCAGAGTCTTTGATCGTCACACAAAAGGGGGAAATCGAAAACAAGGAAGACGCAGGGTTTTCTCATGGCGTTAACTCCGTCTGGATGAGATCTTTCGGAATCGGGCTCGACAGAGAATGACTAATGAACAAAGAGCAAAGAGGGGACGGTTATGGCCAAAATAAAATGCCTCTACCCATCCCCTCAACTGTTTCAGCGCTGGTGGTAAGTGTGAATGATGTTCCTTTGCTGCGGGATGGTTTCGGATCTTAGTCGACCTTTAAAACACACTGATCGTTAACCCAAACGCCGCCTTTTTCCTGACAAGCCTGGGCTTTGCCGTAAACCGTCTTTGGGTCGGTCGGTTTAGCGTTTACGACTTGACCTGATTGACCGCGGGCTTGGGAGCAATTATAGACAAATCCACTGACCTGAGCATTATTAAAGGTACTGGTTTTGTTGGTAAAGGCCAGGGTATCGGAACCATTAATGGCGCCGGCTTTATTTTTAGCGGAAACCGTTGCCTGGACGATACCAACATCGTTGCCAAAACCATGCCGGGAATAACCGGTGACTTCCCCGATTTTCAGGCATTGCTGGACTTTGTCGGGGGAATATTCAGAAATAATGGTGAGCTGCTGGGCGGCCGGGGTTAATTTCGTTGCACATCCTGCCAGGAAGAGGAGCATGAGAGAGAGGAAGATGTTTCGCATGTTTTTCACCTTTTGCATTACGTCGCATTTGAGCAGATCCCGGATTTGCCGGTTCTCTTCTCCAGAAGCTGGTTTTGTTTATAAAAACTGGTTGTTCCCTTTTTTCCCATTTTACACGAATGGAGGGAGAGGTTAACACTTTTTTTACCTGACGGAGAGGATTCCATCAATGGATATTCTGGGCGGTTTCAGTAATCTATTTAATCAGGATTGAATAATACAAACGACTATACGATCCGGCTCAGTTCTTTAAACAGGGCTTCCTCCCGATCGGCGCATTGCCGGATGATGGCGGCCATGGCCGGGTATGAATCGTCGGTTCCAGCTCTTCCCTTGCAGTTGCGGGCGGCTCGAACCGCAAATTCTCGCCAGTGATCCCCGATGTCGGTCAGGTCTCCTGAAAGTTTGGCCAGGCGGTTTTCGGAGAGAACCGTGGCCGCCTCTTGAAGAAAAGCAGCGTAGATAAAGCGGAAACCGGCCCCGCCGGTGCCGATCTCCTCCTGCATTCGAATCAGCTGGCCCAAGTAAAGCATGGCCTTGTCCTCACCAAGTTTTGCCGGCCATTTTTCAAGTCTGTTCGCCAGGAAACGCATGCCGCGGGTGCCGGCGATGGGGAGTGGGGTTTTGAGCATGGCTCGGCAGGCAGTTTTGATCCCGTTTTTCACTGCCGAGGGAAGCCGTTCCGGTTTTGGCGTGCCGACCAAGTAGTACATTTTACCTTTTGGAGCCAGGGCTCCTTTGGCAAAACGGGCCTTGCTGAGATCACTCCCAAGGCAGAGAACCGGTTCTGAAAAGACCGGATCGCTGATTATATAGCGATCGCCATCCTTCCCGTAGACCACCAGGTTGTGCATGTTGAAATGAAAACGGTAGGCCTCGGGGAAATACGGTAGCCACCAGGCCCCGGTTTGAAGGCCCACTGGAGTCCCTTGGGCGAGCTTCTCGTCAAGGGCCGCCATCCCCTGGGATGGATTCCGGAAGGTTTGGGCTTCGAGACGGCAGCCCATGGCCTTCATTGTCCGTTTCAAGATTCCCCCGGTGATGTTTCGGAAGGTGGTCAGGGGCAGGTCGTTTAACTTAATGAACGGAAGGTAGGCGAAAAAAATTCCGGCCCCGATCCCAAAGGCCATGGCTTCGCTGAGCTCCTCCCCATAATGGGACAGAAGATTGGCGGTGACCCCGCTTTCACAGTGGGCGGATTGGCGATGACGGAAGGTTATCTTCATGGTTTTTCCGGGGTCGGCTGTGGTTGTCCGGGAATCCGGTCATGGTCGATGGTGGCCGGATCCAGGAACTGTTCGACGGTGAGCCGGAAGAGGGTGGCATACTGCCTAAGGAGCGGGTCTTTTAGCTTTTTAAAAACCTTGGGTTTCAGGTGACGTTTGATCTGCCAGCGAAAAAAACCGGTGTATTGCGCCAAGAGGGCAAGATCCATCTGGTTTCTGGCCATATGATAGGCCAGGGGGCTGAGCCGTCCAGCCTGGACCTCACGACGGAGATCGGCCAGCTTTTCTCCGATCTGCTCCCAGGCCTGGTAATTGGTGATATTCTTCGGTTCCCAGCCCGCGCTGGCCGCCAGCACATAACGCCCTTCCTGGTTTACAGCGTAGCAAACCTCTTTTAATCCTTCAGCGATGCCTTCGTCCTGGGGGACGTCCTGTTCACGCATGGTTTCAAAATCCTGGGGAAAAGAAGGACCGTAAGTTTAAAGTGATCAAAACAGTCGAATTTATTCGGATCAACAGTTTATTTTATGTTCAGCAGCGGTAATCTCAAAAATATAGAAAGGGAAGCTGCACGTAAAAAATTATACTGCGGTGAGCATGATATAGCCCACGGAAAAGCGGCCGCTTTCGGGGATGAAGCAGAGGATGGTGTCTCCCTTGTTCAGTTGGTCGGATTTGAAGAGTTCTTCCAGAATGATATAGATCGAGGCCGAGCCGGTATTACCCTTTTCTTCCAGATTGGTGAACCAGCGATCAAGGGGGATAGCGAAATCAATGGCCGCAAGGTGGTCATGGACAATCATTCGGAAATAGTCCGAAGAGTAATGGGGTAAAAACCAGGTGACATCTTCCGGGTGCAGGTTGTGTTTTTTGATGATCCCTGGAAGGGAACGGGTGACCACGGCCGGGACCACCTGGCTGTTTAAGAGCTTGGCATCCTGTTTGACCAGAAAGGCACCACGTTCTGCGGCCTCGGTGAGTGAAGAAAATTCGCGCCAGGCCTTGATTGATCCGTCCTTTTCCTTAACTCCACCAGCATACATGCAGGTGTCCATGGAATCGGCGTGGGAAACGATTTCGATCCAGTCGATTCGGAGATTAAGGCGATCTGGTCGGGGGGTGTTACCCAGGAGGACTGCCCCGGCCCCATCGGAGAGCATCCAGCGGAGAAAATCCGCTTCAAAGGAGAGTGCCGGTTGGTGGGGCAGTGCTTCGGCCCGTTCGGGGTTTACCGGGCCACAGAATTTTGCCCGCATAAAAGAACTGGCCTGTTCTGAACCGGTACTGACGGCCTGCCCGTGTTGACCCAGGGCTACCGCCATGGCGCCGTATTTTAAGGCGGTGATCCCGGCCAGGCAGATTCCGGCAGTGCTGACGATCTCGCACGGGGGATTGCCCAGGGCGGCATGGACCATGGAGGCGTGTCCTGGCATCAAGAGGTCCGGGGCTGCGGTCCCGCAGCAGAGGCAGGAAATCGGGCCGGAGGGTGTTAGTCTGCGGGCTGCCTCGGCGGCCAGTTCGGCGTTGGTGTGGGTGGTTTGGCCGGTTGCCGGATCAATGGCATAGTAGCGGGTCTTGATCCGGTTGTTTCGGAGAATAATTTTCCGGGTCCGGGAGGGCAACTGGTTGACCATGCCGAGGATCTCTTCCATCTGGTTGTTGTCCACCGGATCATTGGGGAGAAAACTGGCGATATCTTGGATAAAAACGTTGTTCAACGATAACCTCGTGGGTGTAAAAAAATGATTCTGATCCTATCACAAACGGGCTCCGGCATGTCCTTTTTTCATCAGTTCGGCATAACACCGATAGAACTCCTCTTCGGCCATACGGGTGGGAGTCACCGCATTGGTCAAGGTGTAATAGTCCAGGTCGTGGACTGTGATTTTGTCCTTGATTCTGGCATGGAGAGCTGTTCCGGGCAGTGGGGTCATCACTGTGATCATCGGCAGATCAACGCGATTTTCAGCAATATACCCATCAAGGCGAGCAAAATCATCATGAACGTAATCCGGGGAGAGGATAAAATCACCGATGATGGTGATGCCGATCTCGTGAAGGATCCGGATGGCCTCGGTATTCATTGTCACCTGGTTAGACTTGTTCATTTTGGCAAGACCCGCGTCGCTGATCTCTTCAAAGCCGATGATTACCGCTCGCAGGCCGATGGCATGCCATTGCTGCATCAACTCAGGATAACGGACCACGGTGTCCGAGCGGACATCGGCCAGAAACTGTTTTTTGATCCCGGCCCCTCCGATGGCGGCGCAGAGCCGGGCCGCATGGTCAGGGTTGCCGAAGGTATTGGCATCCAGTAATCGAATCACGGGGATCTCGCCCAGGAGCCCGATATCCCGCAGGACAGCCTCGGTGGAGTGGGTGAGATAACGTCCATCGGTCAAACCTTTAATGCAACAAAAGTCGCAGTTGAATGGGCAACCAAAGGCAGTGACCACGAAACCCATGTCCAGGTTAAGGGATTTGAGTCGATAGGACTCCCGATATCGGGCGACCAGGTCGTAGGCCGGCGGGACGGCATCGGCCAGATCGGCTTGGCAGAAAGGTCGCGGGGTATACCCCAGTGGTTTGCCGGGGCGGGTGACGCCGATTCCTGCCAGGGCCCCTGGGTCGGTGCCCTGGGTGAGGGCCATGACCAATTCCCTAAAGCTGAGTTTTCCCAGGCCGATCACCACATAATCGATTTCAGGGTGATTATAAAAATCCGGATCATTGGAGGCATGGATACCGCCCACCACGATTCTGGCGCCGGTCGATTGTTTAATCTCTCGGGCCAGCTGGATCACGGTGTTGGCCTCACAGGTCACTCCGGTGATCCCGGCTAGTTCTGGTTGGAAGTTGGCGAGAGTTGCTGCAAGTTCCCCCGGGTCGGCCTTCAAGTCGAGAATTTTCACCTCGTGGTCTGCAATGAGGTTCCCAGCCAGGGCCTCTAAAGCCAGGGGTTCCCCCCGGAAGATCTGTTTGATCGAATCGATGCCGTAGCGTTCTTCCGGGATACTGCGACCGCAGTTGGGTGGATTTACCAACAGGATTTTCATGGGAAAAGGGTTTCCTTGGTCACGGCGGTAATGGACTCTTCGATGAAAAAGGTGGATATGTTTGGAAGCGCGCTCATTTTCAATCGGCATTATACCAGATCATAGCCGGCGGGGAAACAGGAAGGGGGCTGGCAGGCGGATTCGGAATCAGGAACGGGGGCCGGTGTTGGTGAATGAACTGATCGTCTTGTAGCTGTCATAATTCCAGAAGAAAGAGATGCCGGTTGAGAAGAGACTCCGGGTTTTGATGAAGGTCTTAAGGCCCCGTTTGAAGGAGGGCCAGGGTGAGGAGACGGTTCGGTAGGCCTCGATCAGCGCTTGATAGAGTTCATCAGGGCTCATTCCCTTGGGTGCAAAGACCGGTTCGAAGACGTTGTAGGCCTCCCAGTCCGCCGGATAGTTGGTGAGCAGCAGTCGGTTTTCCTCAGCCAGTTGCCGGTATAGGGCGGTGCCAGGGAGCGGAGTCTGGATGGAAAGCTGGACGGCATCAACCTCGGCCTCCATTATGAAATCAAGGGTTCGTTGGAAGGTGTCAGGGGTGTCGCAGTCGGTGCCGAAGATAAAACCACCGATAATGGCAATGCCGTGGTCATGGATCTTTTTAATCGCCTCTTTGAAATTTCTGGTGGTGGGGCGCATGTTGACCTTTTTATTAAAGGAGGCCAGGGTGTCCTCCTGGATTGATTCGAAGCCGATGAGCAAGGCCTTGGCGCCGCTTTTGGCTGCGGCCTTGAGTAGACCGTCATGTTCCACGATGTTGAGACAGGTTTGGCCACCCCATTCCTTGTTGCATCCCTGAAGTCGGTCGAAGAGCCGGAAGGCTCGGTCAATTGAGGTTTTCCCTGAACCGATGATATTGTCATCGATGATGAAAATTCGTTTATCCGGGATGGAGTTGATCTCGTCGATGACGTGGTCGATCTCTCGGAGTCGGTATTGGCCGCCGTTGAACTGGGTGACCGAGCAGAATCGGCAGTTGTGGGGGCAGCCCCGGGAGGTCTGAACGGTCTGGACGAAATATTTGTTATTGAGTAGATCCCGGCGGGGGGCGGGCAGGTGGGTGATGTCCGGTCGTTGTTCCGCCCGGTAAATTTTCTTCAGGGAGCCGTTGGTGAAATCCCTGAGCAGCTGAGGCCAAACCTCTTCGCCTTCTCCCACCACCACGGTATCGGCATAGCATGAGGCCTCTTCACTCATCATCGAGGGATGAATACCTCCGATAACCACCGGGATCCCCCGCTTACGAAATCCTTCACTGATCTCATATGCCCTGGGAGCCAGAGGGGTCATACAGGTGATGCCGACCAAATCCACTGAGGTGCTGTAATCGATATCATCAAAGGCCTCATCCAGGATCTGGATCTCAAAATCCTCTGGGGTATGGGCGGCAATCAAGCCCAGGTTCAGCGGCGGCAGGGCCAGAACCCGGACATTTTCAAGTAATTTGGTGCGATAGGCGGGGCTGATCAAAAGGATTTTTTTCATGGTATGGCGTCATCAGTGTTGGGAGAAATGGATCTTTCCCTGCTCAAGATTGCTGATCTCGGCTTCGCGGCCGGTGGGGGTCCGGATAAAAATTTCAAATGGGGTTGCTTCGCCGCTGGACAGGAGGAAAATTACCGCCCCCCGGACCTCGCCGGCCGGGCCGTCGCCCTCACTTTTTAGATCTGCCTTCATCCCTTCAAGGGTGGCATCAAGGACAAATCCCTCCGGCAGGGTTCGCGCCTTGAACAGTTCATCATCGGATTCCATCCATTGCCCGCCGGCAAATAGCCGGAAAGAGTAGCCGTCTGGTTGTAACTTTACCTGATATTCTTTGGAGTTCATCACTGCTTCTTCCGCCGCCAGGTCAAGGAGTGAGGCCAGCCGGCGTCCCTCTATTCCCAGCTTTTCCGGTTCGGTGTCAACTGAGATGACGGCGAAGCTCAGGATAATTCCGATGATAACCAGGACAACCAGGATCTCCAGCAGGGTGAACCCAGCTCGATAATTATTCCTGCCAGTTGCCGATATCTGCATTGATGCCCTCACCGCCGGGCCGAGTGTCGGCCCCATAACAAAAAATATCGATGGAACCATGTTCACCGGGATTCAAGAAGAAGTATTCTCCTCCCCAGGGATCCTTGGGCAACCGTTCAAGATAGCCACCTTCTTTCCAGTTCTTGGGCTCGGGGTCATCACTGGGGCGGGTGACCAGGGCTTCAAGTCCCTGATCGGTGCTGGGGTACACGTGGTTATCAAGGCGGTAGAGTTTCAGGCTGTTTTCAATCACCCGGATATCCTGCCGGGCCTTGACTACTCTGGCCTGGTCGGGACGGTCCATGATCTTCGGGACCACAAAGGCGGCGAGGATACTCAAAATCACCACCACCACCATGATTTCGATCAAGGTGAAGCCCAGTTGAGCTCTCTTGTTTATACAAGTAAACCCTAATCTCCGGTGGATCTCAGCTCCCTTGGGGAGCATGGAATATGCTTTGTCAGTCACTTTCATTGCTCTCTTATCCTGATTGATAAATTGAAAAATCGTCAATCCCCAGCGGTTCAACATGCGTGGGCATTATCGTAATATATGCGATACATTTTTATAAATATCAAGTCCTTACATTGTCCGGTGGCAACGGCAGATGACACAGGTTACAGCAACGGTGATAACTGGCCTTTGTGGGATATTCTGATCCTTCCGTCGGGGCCTGGTTCGCCCAAAACCTGAATAAAGGAGGATAATTTTGAGCTGCCGCCATCCCGTGAGCCCGCAGAACCATTCAGGATATAGGTGCCGTCCGGTTTTACGTTACAGGTTCCTGAAGCTGCGAGATTCCCGCCCAGGTCGGTGAGTTTGATCACCAATTCATCCCGGCCGCTGGAAAGTTCA
This sequence comes from Pseudomonadota bacterium, assembly GCA_018814305.1. Taxonomy (GTDB): domain Bacteria; phylum Desulfobacterota; class Desulfobulbia; order Desulfobulbales; family JAGXFP01; genus JAHJAA01. Next base: position 96,617 of record JAHJAA010000020.1, on the reverse strand, counting down.
GCTTGGATGCCACCCAGATTTAGTTCATAGGGAGCGCCAATCCCAGCTTCCCGCCAGACCAGCTGGCCTTCTCCTGTCACGGGAATTCCTTCCCGTAGAGCAACCCCCAAACCTTTAGCCACAAAATCACCGGTAATATCGAGTCCCTTGAGCGGGGCAAAATTTTTCATCAGGTTGGCATGCACTGTCCCTGAAAGATCACGGATGATCAGTGAGGTTCGTTGCATGCTCACCTTCCCGGTCAGTTGGCCGACCGGTGACTTGTCTTCAACATTAAGGTTGATCCTGCCAAGGAGAAGCGGCAAGGTGTGCAGCCTCCAGGTAAGGTCTCCCAGGTCGAATCCCTTATAGGAAACCCCGCTGAGTCGGCCATTGAGCCAACTCCCTTCAATGGAGGAAAATTTTATCCCATCCATCTTAATATAGCCCTTCCCGGAGAGGTAGGACCAAGCCCTCGCCGCTGGTATTTCGGCCACGAAGAAAAAGAGATAGGCGGTGGCGAAAAGGAGCAGCCAGCCGGTTATTTTTTTTGTGCGATGCATTCCCCGTCCTTTTTTACTGGGAAGTCTTCATGGTCAAGCGGGCGTTGACTATTCCGGCCGCTTCCTGGCGATCTACTGAGATTTCAAAGACATTGAGACCGTATTCACCTGACATGCTCCGTAGCCAACGCATCAGGTCGATAAAGACCACCTGTTCCATCCAGATTTTGACCTGGCCGTCTTCGGCCGGTTCCACCCGCTTTAAGGCACTTGAAACCCGAAACCGCCGGGCTGCCCGGTCAATGATCTTCAACGGGGAATCGGTTGTGGCGCCCTTGGGTCCTGCTCCGCGCAGGTGGGCGACTTCCAGGGCTGCGCCTCGCATCCAGGCCAGTTCGGCGGTCCTCCCTGGAACCCGTTGGCGCAGACGGCTGTACTCGGTTAAAAAGGGATCGATGAGCAAAAAATAGCCGAGCACAATCGCCAGGGCGGTTAGCCCTAATCCTAGGGTATATTTCTCCCGTTGGTTTAAGTCGTTCCATGAAATTTTCATTGTTCACCTCCTTTGATCTGGAGCTTTGCCGCCAGCTTGTCGCCGGAGGCAGCGGCATTCCGGATTTCCACACCGATACCAGGCAAAGCCGAGAGCTGACCTTTTAATTCTTCCAGGATCTGGAGATTGTCAACTTCAAGATCATAATCAAACCGACCGTTGCGGTAACGGAATCCTTTAAGCGTAAAACCGACCGCCTCATTCAGCAGGGGGGCTATCTGGGCATAGGTTTCCAGGAAGTCGTCGCGACGGGTGGCGCGGTCCTGGAACGCTTTTAGTTGGTTTTCCATCTGAATCCGGGCATTGATAACTTTTTTCGCTTCAGGAAAGCTTTCCCGATACGCATTGATAATGGCCGCTTCCAAGGCGAGATCCTCGTGGCGGAGACGGGAAAAATTCAAAATCATTCCGGCGCCAACCATGGCTACTAGGACCAGGAGTAATAAAAGGGGCTGCCGCCATTGACGCCAGACCTCCTGCCATTCGGCATGACGACTGTAGGGGCCTTGGAGCAGATCGATGGTTTGGGATGCTTGAAATCCTTGGGCAAGAGTTGTGATTGGATGATCGTTGGTGATGGTTTCCACTCTGACGCCCGGAAAAAGGTCGCTAAGATCTTCTGGGGTCGAGGTCTGGAGTCGAAGAAGCGGAAGTGTCTCATCGGTTGCCGTAGGGATCTGGGGGCGGATAAGCTCCCAGACAAGTTCAATATTGTCACGGTCAACGGAAAAACCCTGGTGGATTCCGGTCCGGACTTGGAGCATATCTTCAGTCAACAAGCCGGTCCATGTTCCCTCCTGATAGGGCAGGGCCAGGGGGGCCGGGACCAGAACTGCTCCGTCAAGTCCGGCCTCCAGAAGCATGCTGAGCCAGTGATCCATCCGGTCCCGGGCTACAACAGCCACGGGGAGTTTGTTTTGGCGGTCAGCTGGACCGACAGCAAAATGGAGGCTTTCCACATCCTCAGCCAGATTTTCCTCCAGCAGATAGGGGAGACTTTTCAACCCGATCCGGCGTCGACCAGCCGGTAGGGCCACTTCGGTCAGCAGGACATCTCCTCCGGGAATCAGGATATAGATCCGCCCGCTTTTCAGGCGAGTGAGTTCGGAGAGGGCTCCCTGCTGGTGAGGGCCGATTTCCTTGCCGTCGCGTTCCAGCCAGGAAACGGTTTCCGGAGCTGCTGCTCCCAGATAGACAATCAGTTCTTTCATCAATCAAATCATCCAGAGATGAATTATGTGTTGAGTCATGATCCCCTGCAGGAGAAGGGGGTGTATGACCCAATTCGATCCGGGTTCCATCGCGGAAACCCGGTACATTTCGATTCCCCAAACAACCCAAAACGGCCCGACCGGGAAACCGGTGCCATATTTTTAATAAGCGCCGATGCTGCGTGATATGACTTTGATATCACCACTGCGCCGGTCGATGACACTGTATAGGTCCACCTGACCATGTCCAAAATCAGCCTGACCCATGATCAAAAAAAAGTTTGAGGAAAGATCCAGGTCCCGGGCATCCAGTTTAGCATCAACCAGGGCTGGATGGGCCATAAACTCAGCCACGTTCTTATAACCACTGCCGGCCCGGTCATTGATCACCTCTTCCGCCGCTTCTGCCGAAAGATCTTCGGCCAGCGCTCTGATTACCAGGGCCGGGGCGGTATTGATGTTGACCTTGGTTGATTCCGGTAAGGCTGTCAGGTTCGGGGCCAGACAGGCGTACTGACCAGGATCGATGCCGTCCAACTGGAGTAATTCACTCGGGGTGAACATCTTTTGGTTTCCAGCCCGACTCGGTGGATCACGGAGCTGGTACGCATCATCTTCAGCTCCTCCGGGACGGGTGTCGCTGTCACCATCCAGCCAATCAATCAGGGCTGGGATCAGATCGTCCTCAATCTCACAGAGGGAGAACAGCCGGGACATGCGCCAGGCTGCCAGTTCTGCGGTCTTGGGGTCTATATCCACCAGAGTGTTAATGTTCAACCGCCCTTGGAGATCCTCGATCTGGCCGGAAACTACCCCGTTATTGACCGTAGTGGGAGGCAATCCGAAGGCCCAGTCTTCACCAAGGGTGTCATCGGCACTTTGCTGACGGTCTCGGATCAGAACCTGGCGTCCCCATTCTTCAAGGCTTCGGGCCAGGAGCCAGGCCTGGTCCCCGTCAATCATATTGGCGGTTCTCCTGATATCCAGTTGCTGTCCTGAACTCATACTCATGGCGAGAATTGAAGCCAGGGCCGTAACCAATAGGACGGTGATCAGGGCCATCCCGGATTCATTTCGATATGTTTGCTCGAACCGGTTGTTCATATTCTTTTAAGGGGCCTTTCTTGTGGAATGGTCTCCCTATATGGCCCCTCCGATCAAGTAGAGTCGGTCGACCCGGCCCCATCCTTCCAGATCGAGAAAGATTCTTACTGCCCGGGGCAGGATTTTGGCCGCTTGCGCCGGGTCTGCGCTGGACTCAGGGGGCCAGGCCGGTGAAATTTGGCGATCCTGACCAATAAAACTCACCTCCAGATTCATCACCCCGGTAAGGATCGTTCGGGAGAAAGGGGTGCTGTCCACCGCCCGATCCAGGACCGGCCAGCTCTCCCGGATCAGTTCCTCACCTAAAAACCGATAGGTGATCCGCTGGAGGGTACTGCGCTGCCGACCGGTGGGGTTGCGCCAACCGCTCCGGGTGAATTCCAGGATGACTCCTTCTCCTTCGGTCAGGGACATGGCCGGGAGGGGGTCGCCGTAACCGTCTCGGATGGGCCGGGCAATCGCCTGTTCGATATCCCGCCCGATGAGTCTGAATGCCGTCTGGATTTCGGTGAGACGTTTTCCTTCGTCCCTCAGTTGTTCTCTGATTTCTGCCATGGCCGCTAAGCTGGAATAGGCCACCACCGACATGATCGCAAAGATCGATAATGCCACCAGGAGTTCCAATAAGGTAAAACCGTTGCTCGCTCCTTCGTGACAGCGCATCCGGAAACTCACCACTTAGCCCTCACGTTAGAGGGTATATCCCGTCGGCCGGCCGAGATAGACGGTAACATCGGCCATCGGGCTGAATTTCCCTTGTTCCCGAAAGGGTCCTACCCTGATTTCGAGCTGTTGGAGATCGGGGTCCGGGGTGGCCTGGCCCTTGGCGTGCCATTGCCACTGGCGGTCTGCCAAGACCGCAACCCCCTCAATCTCTTCCTCCTCGGGCAGCCAATTCCCAGCCAGTTGTAATTCCGCCGCCTTGTTCATCGCCACCCAATGGGCCATGGTCTTGTCTTGAAGATAGGTGGTGTTGGCGATGATGGTGGAATTATTTTTCAAGGCACTGATTGCCACAATACTCAAGATCGCCAAGGCCACCAACAGTTCCAGCAGGGTAAAGCCCCTGGAGGTACTCTTTGCCCCCGAAGGATATTTGTGGGGGGGATAGACCATTGGTGGTTGTTGCCGGGGTTCCATTAAAAGTGCCTTAAGTTTAAAGGGCCTAAAGTTATGGTAATGTACGATTGGAGCGTAGTTCAATAAATGGCAGAGTATATACCGGCATCACCAAATTTAAGTGATAGCGTCAAAAGCAAAAATAAATATCCGAGGGTAACCTTCCGCAACTTTAGGCACTTTCATTACCTACCGTACCAGCTGATTCAACTCAAATACCGGCATCAGTACAGCCAGCACAATGACCAGGACCATGCCGCCCATCAAAATGATCAGCAGGGGTTCGAAAACCGTGGTGGCGAGCCCGGTCATCATCTCAACTTCACTTTCCTGGCTGGTAGCAACCTGGGTGAGCATGGTATCCAATTCGGAACTGGCTTCCCCACTGGCGATGAGGTGGATGGCCATGGGCGGGAAATACCCGCTTCGCTGTAACGCCTGATGGATAGTCTTGCCTTCTCGGACGCCCCGAGCTGCCTCTTGAACGCTTTCCCGCATGACTCTATTGGATAAAACCCCGGCTGCCACCTGCATTCCCTCGAGAACCGGAACCCCGCTTGCCACCAGGATGCTGAAGGTCCGGGCAAACCTGGAGACGTCCAGGGCCCTGAATAACCGACCCAGTCCGGGGAGCATCAGGAGAAAACGATGATATTTGCGTTTGACCGCGTCGTTTCGTAACAGCAGGCGGCCACCGGCCAAGAGACCGGCGATGAAAATCAGCAGAAGCAGGCCATAGTGTCGAAAAAAATCGCTGAGGGCGATAATTATTCTGGTGATCAGCGGGAGTTGCTGGTCGATATTTTTAAAGACCCCGACCACCTGGGGCACCACATAGGTTAACAACCCTGAAACCACCAGTAGAGCGACCACGGTCAGGAGTATCGGGTAGGCCAGGGCCAGAAGGATTTTCTGGTGGAGCCGGGTCTTGAATTCGGTATAATCAGCCAGTCGCTCCAGGACCAGGTCGAGCTTGCCGGTATGTTCCCCGGCCTCAATGGTGGCGCGGTATAGCTCCGGAAAGATTTCCGGGAAATCTCCCATGGCGGTGGCCAGTGATAACCCTTCCATGACCCGGGACCGCACTGCGGTTAAGACCTTCTTAGAGCGACCGTGGTCATTTTGCTCGGCCACAACCTGTAAGGCCTCGCCCAGCACAGCTCCGGCCCGGACCATAGTTGCCAGCTGCCGGGTCAACAGCGCCAGATTAGCCGGGCTTATCCCCCGCTTGAAGCTGGAACGGCCTTCCCCGGGGGTATCGCCACGATTTCCGGAGACCTCGGCGACGGATAGGGGCGTCAGCCCCTGTTCCCTTAAGGATTGCCGAACCAGACGGGGGGTGTCACCGGCGAGTATACCCTTCTTGACCTTCCCCTTCCGGTCGACCGCTTCATATTCAAAGGCGCCCATTAGAGTTCTACCTTTAATTCCTCGCTGGTGGCCCTTAGGACCTCCTCAACGGTGGTATCACCAGCCAGTATTCTCCGGACCCCGTCCGCCCGCAGGCTTGGTGAGCTTTTGCGGGCATATTCCTCCATGGTATGCTCCGCTGCCATTTCGTGGATCATGGACTTTAAGGCTTCGTCCAGCACCACCATCTCATACAAACCACTTCGGCCGGTATAGCCCTGATGGTTGCATTGATCGCATCCCGTGGCCCGGTAGAGGGTTGGAGGATTGCTCGGATCAAGACCCAGCTCTTTGATTTCGGCGGCCCCTGCTTCATAGGACTCGCGGCACTCGTGGCATAATAATCTGATCAGTCGTTGGGCCAGAACCCCGGTGATGGTGGAGGAGAGCAGAAAGGGCTCAATTCCCATATCCCTCAGTCTGGTCACCGCCCCGGTTGCGGTGTTGGTGTGGAGAGTGGAAAAAACCAGGTGGCCGGTGAGGCTGGCCTGGACGGCAATCTCAGCGGTTTCCCGGTCGCGGATTTCACCGATCATGACCACGTCCGGATCCTGGCGGAGAATCGAGCGGAGTCCCCGGGCAAAGGTCATATCGACTCGGGTATTGACCTGGGTCTGGCCGATGCCGTCGAGGTAATATTCAATAGGATCCTCAACGGTCATGATGTTGCGGCTGGCCTGATTGAGTCGGGAGATGGCCGAATAGAGGGTCGTGGTCTTGCCGCTGCCGGTTGGGCCGGTGACCAGAATGATCCCGTTGGGGCGGTGGATCAGTCGATCCAGGGTGTTGAGGATGGCCGGCGGCATTCCGATATGTTCCAGGTCGAGACGTCCGGCCTGTTTATCCAGGAGCCTTAGCACCACCCGTTCTCCGGCGGCAGAGGGAATGGTCGAGACCCGGACATCCACCGGGCGTCCCGCAACCTTCAGGGAAATCCGGCCATCCTGGGGGAGCCTCTTTTCAGCGATATCGAGGCGGGCCATGACCTTGACCCGGGAGATAATCAGCGGCGCCAGCCTTTTTGAGGGTTGCAGTACTTCCCGCAGCACTCCATCCACCCGGAAGCGGACCCGCATCCGGCTTTCAAACGGTTCAATATGGATATCCGAGGCATTTTCTTTGACCGCCTCGGTCAGGAGGCCGTTGATCAGTCGGATGATCGGGGCATCGTCCTCACTTTCCAGCAGATCTTCGGTTTCGGGCAGCTGTTCGGCCAGGGATTGCAGGTCGAGATCATCACCCAGATCACCGGCGATCTGCATGGTGTCGTTGGAACTCGATTCATAGGTTTGTTGGATGAGTTCGTCAAAACGTTCGGGGGGCACCGGCTCCAGGCGCAGGGGTACCCCAAGAAAGCGGCGGACCTCCATCAGGGCAAGCGGGGAGACCCCGGTCTTATAGATGACCAGAGGGGGGACTCCGCCCTGGTCCGAAATGAAGATCGATTGCCTCCGGGCAAAGGAGTATGGCAACCGATTTCCAGCACGTGGGGTTTCACTACTCATGGCCGGTCTGTTTCCGTGAAAAATGTCCGCTCATTTTGAAATGACCTCGCTGCCGGATCATTCCGCGTCTGCCGGGACTTCCGGGGCAGGGGCGAAGTGATCCGGCAAGGACGGCATTGCTTCATTTGGAAGAAGGTTAACCCCTTTGGCTGCAAAATTTTCCTGGAGGCGTCGCATGTAGTCGTATTTGTCAAAGGTGATCGACTGACCCGATTCACTGGTTCTCATGATAGTCGGTCGGAGAAAGACCATCAGATTCTGTTTGTTGTGGGTGGTTTTATTGTATCGAAAAAGCCAGCCGAGTAAGGGGATGCTGCCGAGAATCGGTACACTCTGCTGGGACTCCTGGACGTCGTCGTAGATCAGGCCGCCCAGAACCAGAACCTTGCCGTCTTCGACCATGACGCTGGTCTTGATTGAGCGGGTGGCGGTGGTTTGTAAACCAACCGTGCTATCGGTTGCACTACTGGTCAAGCTGGAAACTTCTTGCTCGAGATCAAGGCGGATGGTGTCGCCTTCATTGATTTGAGGGGTAACCTTGAGTTTCAGGCCCACATCCTTGCGTTCGTAGGTGGTAAAAGGATTCTGGGGATTGCTGCTGCCGGTGGAGGTGTAGCTGCCGGTGGCAAAAGGTACATTGTTGCCCACGGTAATCTCCGCCTCCTTATTGTCCATGGTGACCAGCGACGGGGTGGAAAGGATGTTGCTGTTGCCGTCGGAGGCCAGGGCGGAGAGCAGTGAGCCCAGATTGAGAATCTCATTGCCCAGAAAGGTGGCGCTGCCGCTTAAGTACCCCAGGTTGAAACCGTTCATCGAGGCCAGTGCCGTAGCGGGACTCGCCGAAACGACATTAATCCCCGGAGAGGAGGCTGAGCTGAAATTGGTGCCGCCGATGATGCCGCTGCGATCGGACGATTTGACACTGTTGGCCCGCCATTGAACTCCCAGTTCAGCGCCCTTACCGGTCTGGACCTCGGCGATGATCGCCTCGATCAGCACCTGGGCCCGGCGGATATCAAGGGTGCGGATCACCGACTGGAGCGATTGCAGTAGAGCGGGGGAGGCGGTGATGATCAGGGCGTTGGTCGCCTCATCGGCCTGGATATTGACTTGTTCCTGCTGGTTGGCCGGGGGCGGGGGAACGCCTTTTCGGAGCGCCGGATTTTTGCTGGGGTCCATGCCTTGCAGAATCGGCAGCATATCCTTGGCCTTGGCAAAACGGAGGAAGATGACCCGGGTGTCGCCCTCCGTCTCGATCGGTTTGTCCAGATGGGCGATGATGGCCTGCAATTGGTCAATATCATAATCATTGCCGGTGAGCAGGATACTGTTGGTTCGTTCATCGGCGATCAGCCGCAGTTGATCGGTTCCATTGGCTGCTTTTTGAGCGGGATTTTCAAGATTCTGGATGACCTGGACCACATCCCGGGCATCAGCATGCTCAAGTTTAATCACCTCAACATTTCCGTCCCGGGCCTGATCGATCTGTTGGATGATTTTTACCAAACGGTCGATATTGGCAACCCGATCAGTCATGATGATCATGTTGCTGTCGGGCTGGGCGGCCAGATAACTCTTGGTCGGCACCAAGGGGCGAAGGATTGCCACCAGCCGATCAGCTGGAATGTGTTTCAACTTATAGAGCCGGGTAACCATACTATCGCCAAAGCGCCCTGGGGTGGGAGTATCACCGTCGAATTCCGTGGAGTCATCCTTGACCCGGGCCAGGGGGACGATCTTGGTGACCCCTTCCCCTTCGATGGCCGCAAATTCATTGACATGGAGGATTGAAAGGAAGATTGGGTAGAGCTCTTTTTCATCCACTTCCTGGTTGGAGATAATGGTAACTTTGCCTTTGACCCGAGGGTCAACGATGAAGGTCCTGCCAGTGAGCTTTGAGACACTTGAGATCACCGCATTGATCTCTACATCCTGAAAATTCAGCATGATTCTGCCTTCAGCCATGGCCGGTTCTTCGGCCCCGGCCGGGAATCCTCCGCCCAGCAGGGTGAGAAGCAGGGCCAACCCGATTGTAATTTTTTTCATTGGTTTCATTGCCATGTTTGTGAGCCGTTTATTTGGAACTGATCAAGATTGAATATTGAGTTTTGGTCAGGATTAATTGCCGAGATCCGATATGTTGTAGATCCGGGTCTCGCGTTGACCATCCCGACTGACCACCACCCGGACTTCCGAAGCCCCTTTGACCTTGTCGTATACTGACAACCCTTTGTAAACACTGTCCAGCGGGATACCGTTGACCTCATGGAGGACGTCACCCGGTTTCAGGCCAAGATCGGTCAGGAGCCTGCTGCCCCGGGCTGAAACCAACCGGTAGCCTTTCTGGACCTCGCCCTCCTTGTAGATTTCTACCCCAACCTCTCGGGCCAGTGAGGGCAGGTCGGTGAGCCGTTTTTGCCAGTAGTCGTTGCTGATCTGCCAATGAACCCCATCACCCTGCTCAAGGATGTTGTCGGTCATCACCGTCCGTTCCTCCGGTTCAGGTGGAGCGGAAGAGGCATCAGCCATCTCCATATCCAGGAGCAGGGTTTCCAGGGAAGTGCCCCGTCTAAGGATGACCCGGTCCCCCAGGATCTCCTCAATCACCGCTCCTCCGGGTACGGTATCGCCCAAGGCATAAATCTCTTCTTGGGATGAACCCCGCTTTTGTTTTTCCCCGATAATAGCCAAAGCGCGCCATTTTGGTTTGACTGCCACGATCCCCCTCAGGATCAGATTCAACGAGGTCACTGGGGCATTCTTGGTATCGGCAAGGGGGGGAGACTCCTCGGGCAAAGCGGCCTGGCCGAAGAGCGGGGTATCAACCATCAGGGTTTTAGTGACGGCAGGTTTGGCAGAGGAGGATTGCGCCGTGACCAGGGCGATTGGTAAGACATTGACCCCTGAGGGCGGAGTCAAAAATTTCCAGGTCAGGTCCGCTGCCTCTTTGCCGGTGGCCAACACCAACAGTATGGCAAGGAGGAATTTGGCCGGCGCCAGTCCGCGTCCCGCGGTTAATTTTTTAGTAATTCGAGTCAAGTTTCAGCTGTGATGGGATAAGGGTTGATGGTAGTTGCCGGTTCGGGTCTTGTTTTGTACCATGGTTTATTCCGAACAGGTCGAGTATCCAGAGAGGTACCATATATAATTGGCGCAAAAGGTTCAACCGTCAATCTGAGAATTCAGTGTTTAAATAGTTTCCATCAGGAAAGGCTTCTATTCCCTGATGTTGGAACAGGTTCCTTTTTGCTCGGGAAAAGACACCCTGCGAAAAGGGTTTTTACCAATAAAACTACATAATGACCGTCCGTTTAACATAGGAAACCACCTCATCAGGGTCATCGATCACATTGAAAAGGAAGAGGTCGTCCCGGTTGATATTGTTTTTTTTCTGGAGGAGTTGACCTTTGATCCATTCTACCAGGCCTTTCCAGTACTCACTGCCCACCAGAATGACCGGGAAGGGTTTGATTCGTCTGGTCTGCATCAGAGTTAACGATTCAAAAAGTTCGTCAAGGGTTCCGAAGCCTCCGGGTAAACAGATAAAGGCCATGGCGTATTTGATAAACATGACCTTGCGGACAAAGAAATATTTGAATTCAAGGGGCATGTTGGCGTAGGGGTTGGGGGCCTGCTCAAAGGGAAGATTTATATTCAAGCCGATGGAAATCCCATCGGCCAGGCTTGCCCCTTTGTTGGCGGCTTCCATGATGCCCGGGCCGCCGCCGGTCATGATTGGGTAGCCCGCTTCGGCCAGTTGCCCGGCAATGTTCTGGGCCAGATGATAATAATGGTCATCGGGACTGGTTCTGGCCGATCCGAAGATGGAAACCGCTGGATGGGACAGGGCGGAAAGGGTGTCGAACCCTTCGACGAATTCACTTATGATGCGGAAAAGACGCCACGAATCACCGACTTTGAAATTGTCGAGCCAGTATTGATGATTCTCGTCATTTAGATTTGGAAGGGGATATTTCATCGTGGGGTCTCTTTTTGAAGAGGTGGTTGAATATAGGTTTTTAAAAGCAAAGCGTTTGTCGGTGACTCCTGGTTGCGACGGTGCCGGGTAAAAATATCTTGAAGGTCGGGTTGGTTTAGACCGGAGCGTAGTCTGAATTCCGGCGGGATAGTTTTTGAAGTTTTTCCCGGGTCAGGTGGGCCAGCCTGGTTTTTCCTCGCAGGGCATAGCGTTCGGCCAGGAGGGTTAAGGCCTCCGGGTTTTTTCGGTGTAATCGGATACTTTTTTGTAAGGCGGTTAAGGCCTCAGTATCTCTCCCCTGCCGGGCGGCAACCCGGCCGAGCCGCAGCCAGTTTTCCCACCTGGTTTCATCCAGCTCAACCGCTTGGCGGCAAAGGGTCCGGGCGATCTCATCCCCTTGGCGTTCATCATCGTAAACCACCCCAAGAAGGCTCAAAACTCTGGTGTCCCTTGGGTTGTAACGGCTGGCCCGTTGGAGGCATTCCATGGCCTTTTGCCCCTGGCCCAAGGACCACCAGGCTTCGCCTAGCAGTCTCAGAGCTGCAGCCTTTTCCCATTCGGGGCGTTCGGTTCCTTGGTCCGCCATCCCCGGGCTCAGGAGATTGATGACCCCCCGATAATTACCCTGGCGGCAATAGAGCCCGGCCAACTGGAGGCACAGGTCAAAATTTTTGTTGTCAACTTCCAGGGCCTTTTCCAATGAGACCATGGCCCGGTCGTCCCTTCCTGCAGCCAACCAGGCCGCACCCAGATTGAACAGGGCCATGTATTCCTCTCCGCCCAGGCTTAAGGCCTTTTCGAAACAGGAAATGGCGGTTTTCAACCGGTTCATTTGAATGTAGCTCACGCCGAGACTGTTGAGGAGGTTGACACTGGCTGGGTTCAGTTCCAGCCCTGCCTGGTATTCCCGGACCGCCGCCGCCAGATCGCCTTCGTTATAGTAGACATCGCCGCTGATATTCAAGGAAATCCCGTCAAAGAGAACCACCGTGCCCACGTCAAGAAAACCGGCGTGCCGCAGGGCCTTTCTGGCATTCATTGGAATATCGGATTTTTTAAAACTGCCACAGGGATAGGAGGCCAGCCCGATACCAAAAGCTCTTCCGTCTTCCTGGTGAAGATGGTCGGCAAGCTCCTTGGTCAGCTGGAGGCCTTCAGGTTCCGGCTCATGAATCAGGATTGAAATGCAGGTGTCAGTGTCCTCGATAACCATCATCCCGGGGCGTATCAATCGGTGTACCGATTGGTTCAGGTCTGGTTGTTCTTCCGGGTTGGTACAGGCCAGGAGAGCGAGGCAGAAGTAATTGTCCTTGCGCCAATAATGGCTGTATCGATTCAAGAGTTGGCTGGAGAGGGGATGGAATGGATGAAGGCTTCTTTCAGCCGGGCCACGGTAAGTGGCCCGGGCAAAGGGGCCGCGGCCCCTGGCCTCAACCACGGCTTCCCAGGCCTGATCCATCATCTCTTGGGGGGAGAAGTCGGTGGTGCGTCCAGCCCGGGCAATGCCCAGGTGGGCGCGGGGCATCCCGTCCCGGCGCAATCGTTGGAGAATAAGATCTCCGATCACCTGCTCCCGGTTGGTGATCTCTGAGTCCCAGAGGACCGCGAAGGTGCCGGAACCCAGGTGATAGACCGGAACATCAGGTCCGGTCAGGCCATTTAAAAAACCCGCGGCCCGTTTGAGATAGGCCTGGGCCTGGCCGGCATCACGGATCCTAGGGTATAGCTCCAGGAGCATCAGCACGAAGGGCTTGATTCCGGTCAGTTGGGACTCCAGGCTGAGCCAGAAGATGCCGCTGTTTAACAGACCGGTCAGGGGATCGATGGAGGTTATTTTCAGATCGAGCAGTTTCCGAGAGATCAGGCGACTGTGATCTTGAATGGTCTTTAAAGGAAATTTTTCGTAGAGTTCCTGTTGCCCGTCTTCCAGGACTGCGGCCGCGATCATCTCTTTGTCTTGCCAGATCGGGAGAAAGAGTCGGGGGGCGTGGTTGTCGACCACCGGTTGGCCCTTTTTGCGAAGCAGTTCCAGCCCTTCCCGCCACGATTCGGGGAGGCCGCCGGTGTCTAATTTTTCAGGGTCGAGGGCCAAAAAACGTACTCGGTGGCAGGGTAACGAGGCCTTGACTTCACGGGCGAACCAGGGCTGCATCAGGGTGAAGTCTTCAGCTTGAAGCTGTGGTCGGGGCCAGTTAAAGGGAGCATTCATCGATCGGTTCCAAGCACAGCAAGAATTGTTGTGGCCAGTTGGTTGATTTCGTGGTCGGCAACGGTTCGCATATCCAGGAGAAATTGATCTTTCTCAATTCGACCGATCACCGGTTCCGGGTATTCCCGAAGACTTTTTTCCAGATCGTTGACACTGCGGTTCAGGGGGGTAAGGGCTACTGCTACAGTGGGCAGATCCTGCTCCGGTAAGGCTCCCCCGCCGACCCTTGAAAATGCAGATATGGTTACTGCGAAGCAATGGTCGGTTAATGGTTTTTTGATCTGGCGGATAAGTTTTTGGGCCCTGGCCTTGATCTTTTCAATGGGCATGCTGAGCATGGCCAGGGTGGGAATTATTTTCAGGGCATCCTCTTGATCACCATAGATCCTTAAGACGGCCTCAAGTCCGGCCAAGGTGAACTTGTCAATACGCAGGGCTCGGTTTAACGGGTTTTTCTTGATTCGTTCGACGATTTCTTTGCGCCCGAGGATAATTCCAGCCTGGGGTCCGCCCAGCAGTTTATCGCCGCTGAAGGTCACCACATCGGCGCCGGAGGCCACCACCTCTCCAACGGTGGGTTCCCGGGGGAGCCCAAAGCGGGAAAGATCGATCAGGCAACCGCTGCCCAGATCCTCCATCACCGGCAGGTCGTGCCGACCGGCAAGGGTAACCAGGTCCGGCAGGGGGACTTCCGAAGAAAAGCCGATTATCCGGTAATTACTGGTATGGACCTTGAGCAGCAGGGCAGTATTTTCGGTGATTGCCGCCTCATAGTCCCTGAGGTGGGTTCGGTTGGTGGCGCCAACTTCGATCAGGGTTGCACCGCTTCTGGCCATGACATCGGGAATTCGGAACGACCCCCCGATTTCAACCAGCTGACCCCTGGAGACCACTACTTCCCTGCCCTTGGCCAGGGTCTCCAGTGATAACAGGACTGCGGCGGCATTATTATTGACTACCAGAGCCGCTTCGGCCCCGGTGAGTTCGCAAAGCAGTTCTTCAACCAGACTGTAACGGCTGCCTCGTCGCCCGGTGGTCAGGTCGAATTCCAGATTGGAATAACCTGCCCCGACCCGATTGATCCAGGCCATGGCCGAATCCGGTAACACCGAGCGGCCGAGATTGGTGTGGATAACCACCCCGGTCGCGTTGATCACCCTTTTGAAATTGGGGGTGTTGCGTGCAGCAAGTCGGGCCTCGAAGCGGGCGATAAGTTTTGGCTGCGCCAGCTCGTTTTTATCAGTCAGGTCCCCGGCCAGAATGGCCTGGCGGCATTCCTCCAGGACCTGGCGGACGATGTTTTTGGAGCGGGTGGTAACGGGATGACCGCTGTCGGTCAGCACTCCTAGAAAGTCATCAACTTTGGGGATGGCCTGCAACAGTTTGCAGGCTGCAGGGGATATCGATCCGGTTTTTGGTGATTCTCCAGGCATTGGCAGTTCTCGATTGAGTTGACCCCGATGGGATGAAAAAGGGGGGAGCGCATAAGCTGTTGAAAACACTTACCGTTTTTCCTAAAATGTGTCAAGTATCAGTCGAGTCCATGGGTGTGAGTATCGTTGCCCGGGATCATGGCTGAATATTCAGAAGGGGGATTCTTTCATGCCGGTATATCAACTTGAGGAAACTATCGCTTTCCCCCCACCACAGTTGGCCCGGGAAGACGGTTTGCTGGCCGTGGGGGGAGATCTTTCGCTTGAGCGTCTGATCCTGGCCTATCAACTGGGAATTTTTCCCTGGTATTCTCCGGGTGAGCCGATTCTGTGGTGGTCGCCGGATCCACGTCTGGTGCTGTATCCCGATGAGCTTCACATATCAAGGCGCTTGGCCCGAACCATCCGCCAGGGCCGTTTCAGACTCACTTATGATCAAGATTTTGCCGGAGTGATCGTAGCCTGTGCTTCAACCAGAAGCCTGAACCGGCCGGGCACCTGGCTCGATGATCAGATGATCGAGGCGTATGGTCGACTCCATCAAGCCGGGTATGCCCATTCGGTGGAATGTCATCAGGGAGATCGCTTGGCTGGAGGTCTGTATGGGGTGGCCATGGGGGCCGTGTTTTTTGGAGAATCAATGTTTTCTCTGGAGCCTGATGCCTCCAAGGTTGCACTGGCCGGATTGGTTGCAGCGCTCAGAAAGCAGGGATACCGCCTCATCGACTGCCAGGTAAAGACCGAGCATTTGGCCAGAATGGGTGCGCGCGAAATATCGGGGGATATGTTTTTTACCCAGCTTCGTGAAGGCTTAACCATCAATCGCCACGAATTGCGGCCTGGTCGTTGGGGATCGCCTGAGGTGGGAAGGTAGGGGTACGTTGGTTGCCAGGCTTCAGTTCCTGGAATATATTTTATATTTTTGAGTTTTCATGGTAAAAATACAGTCATGCTATGATTGAAAAGTCGGGTTTGTTCCCGTTGAGAGATGCGTTGCTCCCGGTTGTTGTTCGGTGCTGTTGGGCCAGGGTGGGGGCTGAATACGAGTGATGGAGGTACGATGATGTCCAGGAAGATTCGCCAAATAAAATTGGTTCCCCCCGTTTGTGTGATGCTGATATGCCTGGTATTGGCCGGGGTCATGACCAGCTGTGGAGGAGGCGGCGGCGGTGGAGGAACCCAGACCACCACCAACATAACGACTACTACTACCACCGGTGGGGCTGTGTCGACCACAACCACGGTTGCCTCAACTACAACAACCACAGCAGTTACTGCCAACCAGCGCTCTTTGTATATAACCGGGACCATTTCCTCGTTGCTGGCCGGCCCTGCCAACCTGCGGGCCGCAGCCACGTCCTGTTTGTATATGGTCGCCATTCCCGATCAAGGGGCTACCCAGATGGTGGAGATTACCGACGATGGCCAATTCTTACTCAGTTTGCCCTCCGGCACGACCTATCTGCTGGCCATTGTTGATTGTGAGCAGAACCTCAGCGGTCTTGTCCAGTTTGGTGATGGAGTCCTGCTCCCCCTGGAAAACTTGAGTCAGTTCGGCATTGATCTCGGGAACATCGTGATCGACCCGAACACCTTTGCGGCGCTTCCCCAGAAGGATCCGGTCGATAATAATCTGGTCAGTGGGTATCTCGACTCACTGCTTAAAATCGATACTGACGGTAATGGTATCCCCGATATTATCGATCTGGTCAAACAGGGTGGCATTTTGATGTCTGGCGGCAGCCAGACAGGTCAGACCGGTGACGCCGACGGTGACGGCGTCCTTGATGAAGTTGACGACTGCCCATATCGCTTTGGCCTTGCTGCAAAGAATGGCTGTCCGCCTGAGGACACCGATCAGGACGGAATTCCGGATCGCCGTGATGAATGTGTCGATCTGGCTGGACCGGTTGATAATTTCGGTTGTCCCTGGCCCGATTCCGATGGCGATGGATTGACTGATGACATCGATCTCTGTCCCAATGATCCCGGGGATGGGAACCTTTCTGGGTGTCCCTGGCTTGATCCCAATGATAGTGATGGTGATGGTAGACCAGACGATTTCGATGAGTGTCCCGATGCCGCCGGGCTTTACAACGGTTGTCCCGGTGAGGATGATACCGATGGGGATGGGGTGACCAATTATTTCGATCGTTGTCCAAACCGGATCGGTCCTCCTGAAAATGACGGATGTCCCTTGCAGAGTGATCGGGATCAGGACGGGGTCAATGACAGTGTTGATCGGTGTTTGAATAGCCCTGGAACCGCGGCCAATCATGGGTGTCCTGAAAAGGGGGCCAATGATACCGATGGTGACGGGACGACCGATGATGCCGATCAATGCATCGACCAACCGGGCCCACCGGCCAACCAAGGGTGTCCCAGAACTTCAACGACCGGTGACACCGATGGCGATGGGATTGATGACGATCAGGATCGCTGCCCCCTGCGCCAGGGTACAGCCGCGAAGAATGGTTGCCCCGATCTGACCGATGCTGATTTTGATTGGATTCCAGATGCCGTGGATGCCTGTCCTGATCAGCCCGGGCCGCGTGATAATAAAGGCTGTCCCTTGGATGGTGATCGAGACCGGGACGGCATTGCCAACGATCAGGATCAATGTCCTAATATGCCTGGAACCGCCGCGAATAACGGCTGTCCTACCACCGGGGGCGATCTGGATGGGGATGGTGTGCCCAATGAAAGTGATAAATGTATCGATACCCCCGGGGATCCGCTTAACTTCGGGTGTCCTCTGGTCAGTGAAGCGGATAACGATGGAGATGGTGTGCCCAATGATCAGGACATGTGTCCGCAAAAAGCAGGAACCGCAGCATTCAAAGGATGTCCTTTTACGGTGATTGGTACCACCGGGACCCCGGGTACGGATTCCGATGGAGACGGGATTGCCGATGACAAGGATCTCTGTCCAAACAGTGCTGGTTCCTTCAGTAGTGCAGGTTGCCCGGTAACCGGAGACAGTGACGCAGATGGGGTCCCGGACGAGATTGATCGTTGCCCTAACGACCCAGGACCGCTTTCGGCGATGGGATGTCCGGTGGTTGATGATGTGGATGGCGATGGAGTTCCCGATGTTTCGGATCTGTGTCCTAATACCCCCGGTTCGGCCTCTGCTCTGGGGTGTCCGGTGACCAGCGCTGGCGATGTTGATGGTGATGGGGTTCCCGATCGTTATGATCTCTGCCCGCTGACCCCGGGAGTTGCTGCCAGCGGAGGATGTCCGGAAGGTGTTATCGGTGATACCGATGGTGATGGTGTCCCGGACTCTGTCGACCAGTGCATAAATGAACCGGGACTCTATAAGAGCTTCGGGTGTCCTGAAACAACGGATAGCGATCAGGACGGTATTCCCGATGGCTTTGATCGTTGCCCTAATACCGTGGGAACGGCGGCCAACATGGGATGCCCTTCAACCGGGACAAGTCAATGTGGCGATGGGGTTTGCGATGCGGCGGAGTCCGCTACCTCTTGTTCTACGGACTGTGGGACCGTGACGGGTGGCGGGGAGATGTGCGGCAACGGGATCTGCGAGGGTGGTGAGACCAACGCCCTTTGTCCTGGTGATTGCCCACCGGCGCCGTTCTGTGGTGACGGGGTTTGTGATGCGGCAGAGTCGGCCACCTCTTGTTCTTCAGACTGTGGGACTGTAACCGGCGGCGGCGAGGTCTGCGGTAATGGGATTTGCGAGGGTGGTGAGACCAACGCCCTTTGTCCTAATGATTGCCCAACGGCGCCGTACTGTGGTGATGGGGTTTGTGATGCAGCAGAGTCATCCACCTCTTGTTCTTCGGACTGTGGGACAGGATCCGGCGGAGGCGAGGTTTGCGGCAACGGGATCTGTGAAGGGAGTGAAACCAACGCCCTTTGTCCCAATGATTGTTCAACGGCGCCGTACTGTGGCGATGGGGTTTGTGATACGGCAGAATCGTCCGCGTCCTGTTCTAAAGATTGTGGTACCGCAACAGGCGGAGGGGAGGTCTGCGGTAATGGGATTTGCGAGGGTGGTGAGACCAACGCCCTTTGTCCCAATGATTGTCCAACGGCGCCGTATTGTGGTGATGGGATTTGTGATGCGGCGGAGTCGTCCACCTCTTGCTCTGCGGACTGTGGGACAGTGCCTGGCGGTGGTGAGGTCTGCGGGAACGGGGTCTGTGAAGGCAGTGAAATCAATGCTACCTGCCCCAATGATTGCCCAACGGCGCCGTATTGTGGTGATGGGATTTGTGATGCGGCGGAGTCGTCTACCTCGTGCTCTGCAGACTGTGGGACAGGACCCAGCGGAGGTGAGGTATGCGGCAACGGGATCTGCGAGGCTGGTGAGACCAACGCCCTGTGTCCCAATGACTGTCCAACTACGCCATACTGTGGCGATGGAGTTTGTAACGGTAGTGAAACTCCGCAGACCTGCGCCGGTGACTGTGGGACAGCTCCTTACTGTGGTGACGGGGTCTGTAATGCGATCAATGGTGAAACGACCACTTCATGTGCGGTCGATTGTGCGGTTGGCGGCGGTCCAGTCTGCGGGAACACCATCTGTGAAACCGGTGAGACCAATGCCCTCTGTCCCAATGATTGTCCGGTCACGCCGTACTGTGGTGACGGAACCTGCAATGGCACCGAGACCTCACAGACTTGTTCCGCCGATTGCGGGACTGCTGCACCGTATTGCGGTGACGGGGTCTGTAATGCAATCAATGGAGAAAACGCGAATACCTGTGCGGTTGACTGTGGCTAATCGGCAGACATATCCATGAAAAAAGAGGTGTGGGCTTCCCGTTCACACCTCTTTTGTATAATGAGTACGGAGGGTAGAGCCCTGTGTTGAATTCGCCTCTTAGACATTAACGTGAATACGACAACGGCTTTTACCTGGATATGCCCTTGAGTAGCGTGATATGTTCGGAGTTGCCTTATTAGACGGGTCAGGGCAGCCAAAAGAATGAAGCTGGGATGGAATCGAAAAAAAAAAGCCGCTGGAAATACCAGCGGCTTTTTTTTTAAAGAGAGTATTCGACAAATTGAATACTCTTCTGAAGAATTTATCGGATCAATCACCGCTTTTGAATTCAGCAACCAGGGCTTGAATGGCGACCTTGGCATCGCCAAAGTACATCCGGGTATTCTCATTGAAAAACAGGGCGTTCTGGATCCCAGCAAAACCGGGATTCATGGAGCGTTTGAGTACAATGACCGTCTTGGCTCGATGGGTTTCGATGATCGGCATCCCGTAGATGGGGCTGGATTCGTCATCGATGGCGGCCGGATTGACCACGTCATTGGCCCCGATGACCACACAGACATCAACGGTTTCCATTTTAGGATTGATGTCATCCATCTCGACCAACTGGTCATAGGGGACATTGGCCTCGGCCAGGAGAACGTTCATGTGACCGGGCATCCGGCCGGCCACCGGGTGGATGGCGTACATCACTTCAGTGCCGTTCTTCTCCAGCAACTCACCGAGTTCACAGACCACATGCTGGGCCTGGGCCACGGCCAGACCGTATCCCGGCACAATGGCCACCGTGTCGGCCGCTTCGAGAATATAGTAGACATCCTCGGCCGTAGCCGGTCGGATCTCGCCCTGGGGGCCGGCGGCACCTTTGGCCTGGGGTTTGGCCCCAAAGCCGGAGAACAGAACATTACTCAAGGAGCGGTTCATGGCCTTGCACATGATTTTGGTGAGAATGATTCCGCTGGCGCCGACCAAGGCACCGGCAACGATCAACAGGGTATTATTGACCACGAAACCGGCCGCACAGGCTGCTATCCCGGAATAGCTATTGAGTAAAGAGATAACCACCGGCATGTCCGCGCCACCAATGGGAATGACCGAGGTGACCCCAAAGATCAGCGAAACACCGACCACCACCAGAAAGAGCGTATAATTATCGGCCGAATTCATGGCGAACATGATCCCGGAACCCACTGCCACCAGAAGAATCAGGGCGTTGACGATATGCTGACCGGTAAAGACGACGGCTTTGCTGGGAATCTTTTCGGCCAGTTTGCCGAAGGCGATCATGCTGCCGGAAAAGGTAACCCCGCCGATAAAGGCGGAGAGAAAGGTGACAACGGCCAGAAAGACCGACAACTCTGGATGCTGGTGATACTCGCTCCAGGCCAGGAGCAGGCTGGAAATACCACCAAAACCGTTGAACAGGGCGACCATTTCAGGCATGGAGGTCATTTCTACCTTATAAGCGGCGATCAGTCCGATCACCGTGCCGATGGCCATGCCGACGAGAATCCATTTGTAATCGAGACCGGCATTCATTAAGCAGACCACGATGGCCAGCAGCATGCCGGCGGCCGAGAGGAGGTTGCCGCGCCGGGCTGTAGCGGGAGAAGAGAGCATCTTTAGGCCGATGATAAACATGATGGCGGAAATGATATAGGTGAAATTTATCCCAAGGGTCATCGAGCTCATTTAGCACCCCCGTCTTTCTTCTTGAACATCTCCAGCATTCGGTTGGTGACCGCATAGCCACCAACCACGTTGACGGTGGCAAGGGCCACGGCCAGGGTGCCGAGAATGACGGCAACCTGAACATTGTCCGATTTTAGAGAGGCAAGAGCGCCAATCAAGGTGATGCCCGAAATTGCATTTGAGCCGGACATCAATGGGGTATGCAAGGTGGAAGGCACCTTGGAGATCAACTCAAACCCCAGGAAAATCGCTAATACAAAAACAAAGATTAAAAATACGGCTTCCATGCTTCTCCTCTCTTATTTCACGATACTCTTATAGGTTTCGCTGAATATCTCACCGTTATGGGTCATCAGGGCGCCCTTGACGATTTCATCCTCAAGCTTCAGTTTGAAGGTCTTGGCTTCCTTATCCCAGAAGTGATCGACAAAGTTGCCCAGGTTGGCCGAGTACACTTGACTGGCGGTCATTGGGACTCGGCCCGGCAGATTGCCGAAGCCGACCACCTTGACCCCGTCGATCTCTACGACCTTGTCCAACTCGGAACCCTCGACGTTACCCCCGGTTTCCACCGCCATATCAACCACGACACTGCCGGGCTGCATCTGGGCGAGCATGGCCCGGTCGACAATCCGGGGAGCCGGTCTGCCGAAGAGCTGGGCGGTGGTGATCACCACATCGGCCTGGGCACAGGCCTTGGCCATGCCCTCTTTTTGCATTTGAACCTGCTCCGGGGTCAGCTGCTTAGCGTATCCGTCCTTGGTCTGGCCGGTCTCGCCAAGATCGATTTTGACGAATTTGGCGCCCAGTGATTTAACCTGTTCTTCAACCACCGGTCGGGTGTCAAAGGCCTCAACCCTGGCCCCGAGCCGTCGGGCGGTGGCGATGGCCTGGAGGCCAGCCACGCCGACTCCAATGATAAAGACCCGGGACGGTTTAATGGTTCCGGCCGGAGTGGTCATCATCGGGAAAATCTTATCGAGTTGGGTTACTGCTTCCATGACCGCCACATACCCACCGAGATTGGCCTGGGAACTCAAGACGTCCATCTTTTGGGCGATAGTGGTTCGGGGGAGCATCTCAAGGCTGAAGGCGCTGATCCCGCAGGTCTTCAGCTTCTCAAGCAGTTCCTTTTCATTAAAGGGGTCAAGATAGCCGACCTGGATGCAGCCTTTTTTCATGAGCTCCACATCAGCCATGGGTGGTTTCCGCAAGCGCAGAACCATATCGGCCGATTTCAGTAAGGCCTCATGGTCGGCAACGATCTTGGCCCCGACTTTTTCGTAATCCGCATCGGTGTACCGGCAGGTCAATCCCAAACCTGCCTCAACCTCGACTTCAGCGCCAAGTTTGACCAGTTTTTCCACTGTCGGCGGGATAAGGGGTATCCGGGTCTCCCCCCCATGGGTTTCTTTCATCACCGCGATCTTCATGTAACTGCTCCTTGTCATATGCAGGAATGGTGTTCCTTGCCAATCAATAGGGCCTATTCGACCCGAACTTGGTGAAAAAGATCAGCAGATAACATACATATAAAGAAAATGCACGACAAAAATGGCGATTTTCCCCCGGTTTCAGGCCGAGTGTTTCGGAAAAACAATAAGAAGACGAAAGAGTGTCAGGAAAAGATCTTTATATCCCGTTTCTTTGGCGAGGGGGATGAAGCGAGGCTATCCAAGAGAGTGATTACCTCAGCCACAGCCTTATCGGAACTTCAAGTGATCGTCGCGTAATTTCAACGTGTTAATAATTGTCAACAATGAGAGGAAATAGCTTGTTCTAGCTTGACATCTCCGGGTCACAGTTGTATTTTTCCTCGTTCGGTCGTCAGGGATGTGATAATCAGTCTTGATCTGGGGTCCCTTTGCCGAATCCAACCCAGCGATATTCTGGGTTGTTTCAGAAATAGATCATAACTAAAGGAGAACGAAATGTGCCGGTTAGCATTAAAGACCGCAAGCGTGCCTTTTTCGCCGTTTACCGTCCTCACGGCCATGGAAGCCATGCAGGAAGGGTATGACGGCAGCGGCTTAGGTCTGTTGTTGCGGGGCCTTGAGTTCGAGGACTACAAGTACAACGGCTTGGATCCGATTCTTTCCGGTATCGCCCATACCGAAGCATCTTTGTTCCGGCTCAACGCCATCATGGATGAACGGGGCTTTGTCTTGAACTATGACCACGAGTTTGAGGTGGACAGAAGTAAGGTAGAGGCCCAAGACAGGTACAAGTATATCCTTCGGGTATATAAACAACCGGTATCCTGGGGGACTTTGAGCAAGGATCAGGTCGAACATGAATTAATGATGACCCGTCTGGCTCTGAGGGCCGATGGTGAGGCTCACAACGAAGACCTGACCGCTTTTTCCCTGTGGCCCAATGTGGCGATGATCAAGGAGGTCGGTTGGCCTCTAGGGGTTGGCGAGGCCTTGGGGCTTGAGTCCGGCCGGATCAAGGCCCGGGTCTGCATGGCCCAGGGTCGCCAGAATACCAATTGGGGCATCAACCTTTACGCTTGCCACCCTTTCTTTATCCAGGGGATCGGCACCATGACCAACGGTGAGAACACCGCATTTATTCCCATTAAGGACTGGCTTACCGGTAAGGGCTATCCAGGGTATCTCGGGTATCAATCTGATTCCGAGGTCTTCACCCACATCCTCCATTTCGTGATCAAACAGCTTAAGCTTCCGTTGCAAGCCTATAAACATGTGATCACTCCCCTGAAGAATGAAGAACTGGCCGTTCATCCCCAGGGAGATTTTCTGCGTGGCTTGCGGAACGTCTGCCGGCGATTGATTATCGATGGCCCCAATGCGGTTATCGGCACCTTGCCCGATGAAACCTGCATGCTGGTGATGGATGCAAAAAAACTGCGACCGGCCATGGTTGGTGGTAAGCCCGGAGAATGGGCTATCGCTTCCGAAATGTGCGGGGTTGACGCCATGATCCCGGATCGCGATCGTAGCAAGGATTTTCAGCCCATGCGTGAACATACCGTTATTATTCCTCCAGACCGACAGGAGCTTGAGATATGGTCTCAATTCAATCCATTCCTTCTGAACCAGGCAGCCTGACCCCTAACGACCTGCCCTGGGTCATCGAACATCGGGAAGAGCGCTGTACCCTTTGTGGGCGTTGCGCTGCAGTCTGCCCGGTGAATACCTTGAAACTGGCCTATATGCGGAAGCGGATGCCGAAGTTGGTGCTTTCTTCCGCCGAACGGGGCAGTTCCTACAAAACCTTTGTGGGCATCCGGCAGAATACCGAAGTGAACAAGCGTTGTATCGGTTGCGGGTCCTGTGCCATGGTCTGTCCAAACGAGGCGATCCGCCCGGTGTTTAACGATTCCGATCGGCATCGGTTCCAGAACACTAAGGGTGGTGAGGCCCCCAAACGGGGTGGCCGGCGCAATGACCCCGGGCCTAGTCTCTTGGACCGGATCTCGTTCAACCGGATTTCAATGCTCACCGACCCGGCCCTGGATGCCGGTCGGCATGAGTTTACCATGAACACCTTGCTGGGTCGGGTTCTGCCGCCGGAAGAGTATGTCCGCCGGCAGATGTCAGGGGAATGGATTCCGCCGGTCCGGGAGATCTTCCCCTTTATCATCGGCTCCATGTCCTTCGGGGCCTTGTCCCCCAATATGTGGTTGGGATTGCTTCAGGGGGTTGCCTACTGTAACGAGGTTCTGGGAATCCCGGTGGTCATGGCCACCGGTGAAGGCGGTTGCCCGCCCTGGGTGTTGAAGAGCCCCTTCCTTAAATATATCATCCTGCAGATTGCCTCCGGCTATTTCGGCTGGGATGAGATTATTCGGGCGATTCCTGAGATGCAGTGTGATCCTGCCGCCATTGAGATTAAGTATGGTCAGGGCGCCAAGCCCGGTGACGGCGGACTCCTGATGTGGTTCAAAGTTTCCAAACTCATTGCCCGTTTGCGCGGGGTTCCGGAGGGCGTTGATCTGCCGTCGCCGCCGGTTCATCAGACCTTGTACTCTATCGAAGAGTCGGTCATGAAGATGATCCAGACCATGTCCATGGCCTTTAACTTCAAGGTGCCGGTCTATCCGAAAATCTCTGGGTCCAACTCGGCCAAATCGGTGTTGAACAATCTGGTCCGGAATCCGTATGCCTCAGCCTTGATGATCGACGGGATCGACGGTGGTACCGGTGCGGCCTACAACATCAGTATGGATGCCACCGGCCATCCCATCGCCTCCAACCTGCGTGAGTGTTATCTCGATCTCTGCGCCCAGGGCAAGCAGAACGAAATTCCGCTCTTTGCTGCCGGCGGGGTTGGTAAAAACGGCAACGTCACCCAGAATGGCATGGCTCTGATCATGTTGGGGGCCAGCGGGGTGCATATGGGCAAGTTCATTATGCAGTCCGCCGCCGGGTGTCTCGGCAGCGAGCGAAACCGTTGTAACGTGTGTAATATCGGGCTTTGCCCGAAGGGAATCACCAGTCAGAATCCAAAACTGTATCGTCGTCTTGATCCTGATAAGGTTGCCGAGCGGGTCGTTGAGACCTTCATGGCCATCCA
This sequence comes from Pseudomonadota bacterium, assembly GCA_018814305.1. Classification (GTDB taxonomy): domain Bacteria; phylum Desulfobacterota; class Desulfobulbia; order Desulfobulbales; family JAGXFP01; genus JAHJAA01. The sequence goes on along the minus strand of JAHJAA010000020.1, from coordinate 70,619 downwards.
GACCGAAATGAAAAAGGTCATGGCCCCGCTTGGTCGCTCCCAGAGTCTGCCCATCGGGATGTCCGATGCCCTTGGCATCAGCGACAAGGATGTGGCGGAACGCCTGAAGATCAGATACGTGTGTTAAGGGGAGCATGATATGAGTAAAACGATAGTTGTAAAAGGGCTTGATGAAAAGGGCCAGCGTATCAGCTCCAAAAATTTTGAAGAGCTGGTCCAACAGGCCTTTACTAAATCTAAGAATTTAAAGCTGGAAACCTACGGACAGCACAACGTTGGTGGTCGGTTGCAAAGTGGTGGCAAGCCGGTTTCCATAGAAATCGACGGTCCCTGCGGCCAGCGGCTCGGCTGCATGGGGTTGCCCGGGACCAATATTGTCTGTAACGGCCCGGCCTCGGACGATGTGGGGTACCTGAATATCGGCGCCAAGATTACCGTTAAGGGTGATGCCACCAACGGGGTCTGCAACGCCATGGCCGAGGGCAAAGTCTATATCGGGGGTTCCATCGGCGCCCGGGGTCTGACCATGACCAAGTGGAATCCTGAATACCAGCGGCCCCAATTGTGGATTCTGGGCTCCGCCGGTGACTCCTTTGCCGAATTCAACTGCGGCGGGATTGCCGTAGTCTGTGGGGTTGAGGCGAAAAATCCTCAAAACGTCCTGGGATATCGGCCCTGTGTCGGGATGGTCGGTGGTTGGATTTATTATCATGGCATGATCGATGGCAGCTATTCCAAGACCAGTGTCAAGGCCGTGGTGCCCGATGATGAACAATGGCAGTGGCTGCTGGAGCGGATGCCCGATTATTTGAAGTCGATCGGTCGCTCACGGCTCCTCAAGAAACTTACCAAGCGGGAAGAGTGGAGCATGCTGGTGTCCATCCCGCCCCAGGAAAGGGCCTTGATGTATTCAGGCCCCATGTCCATGGCCGAGTTTAAGCGGAAGATCTGGGATAAGGGTTTCGGTGGCGGTGATCCGATTCGTGACCTAGCCCCTGGGCTTGACCGCTCACCCATCGGGATGATCGAGACCGGTAATCTTCGGCGCAAGAAACCCTTCTGGGCCAACCGCGACAAGGCGGCTCCTTGTGCCTATTACTGCCCGGTTCATATCCCCACCGTCGATCGGTTGCGGCTGTTCCGGGAAGGCAAGGAAGCTGAAGCCTACGAGATGCTCATGGAGTATACGCCATTGCCAGCCTCGGTCTGCGGTAATGTTTGCCCTAATCTCTGTATGCAGAACTGTTCCCGGCAGATGGTTGATGAGAAGATTGATGTCCAGATGCTCGGTCGAGCCGCCCGTGATGCCAAGCCACCCAAAGTAGCCAAGTCTCTCAACAAGAAAGTGGCGATTATTGGTGGCGGGCCCGGCGGGATGAACGCTGCCTGGCAGTTGGCCCGGCTCGGAGTAGAAGCCCATATCTTTGAAAAGGACACCCAGCTGGGTGGCAAGCTGGCCCAGGTTATTCCCTGGGAGCGGCTGCCCAAGGCGATCTGGGATTCGGAGATCGATCGTTTTATGGCAATGCCGAATATCAAGGTCAATTTCGGGGTGGCCATGACCAAGGAGAAGTTCGCCAAGCTTAAAAAAGACTATGACCATGTGGTCGTGGCTGTAGGGACCCATCAACCCCGGACCATTCCTTTTCCGGGACATGAAAGGGTCCTTCCTGCCCTTGATTTCTTAAAAGCTGCCAAAGGTGACAAACCGCCCAAGATTGGGAAACAGGTGGTGGTTATCGGCGCGGGCAACGTTGGGTGTGATGTGGCCTGTGAAGCGTATCGTTTGGGGGCTGAGCAGGTGGTCCTGGTTGATATCCAGAAACCCCTGGCTTTTGGTAAGGAAAAGGCGGCGGCCGAGGCTTTGGGCGCCACCTTCAAGTGGCCGGTCATGACCAAGGAAGTTACTAAAGAAGGTTTGATCGATGCAGCTGGGCAGCTCATTCCGGCCCAGACTGTGATCATCTCCATTGGTGACGTCCCAGCCCTGAAGTTCCTGCCCGATACCGTTGAAGTTTTGACGGTAGGTGGGGCTGGTTGGGTAAAGTGTGATTCCACCGGACTTACCACCGATCCCAAGATCTCAGCAGTGGGTGATGTGGAGCGACCCGGTTTGGCCACCAATGCTCTGGGCGCCGGCAAGAATACCGCCGAAGCGGTTGTTGCTCGATTCAAGGGCGAGGAGCCAAAGCCTTTTGTCAAGGAGGTTGTGGCCCAGTGTAATCTGACCTTTGCCCACTATGAGCCCATTGCCGGTCCGGCTGCCTCGCCCAAAGAAGTTGCAGAGCGTTGTTTGAGTTGTGGATCCTGTCGCGATTGTCATCTCTGTGAGACCATTTGTCCTACCCAGGCTATTTCCCGTCAGGTCCTGGTGGACGGGGGGTATCGTTATATCTCGGATGATGATAAATGTATTGCCTGTGGGTTCTGCGCCGATACCTGTCCTTGTGGAATCTGGGTTCTCCAGCCTTTTTAAAGGAACACAGTGTACGCATCTTTGAACGCCGACTCCCGTCCGCATAGTTGACTATAGCGGACAGGAGACTGCGCTCAAACCTGCGCACCCTGCAGCCCTTTATATTGCTTACTATTTCTGAGATAGAAGACAAAGAAGCTTGACGGGATAACCGTCATATGATAGCTTCGCTGTGAAAATTAAAGCTGAGTTGAGCAGCTCGTCTGCTCGTACGAAACTTATACCCGAAGGGTGAAAAGCTGAGTTGAGCAGCCTGTCTGCTCGTACGCAATGTATACCCGCAAGGGTGAATTCGGGCCATTAGCTCAATTGGTAGAGCATCTGACTCTTAATCAGCAGGTTTCCGGTTCGAGTCCGGGATGGCCCACCAGGAAGATCAAGCACCTAGCCGGAAAACGGCTAGGTGCTTTTTTGTTTTGGGTAACGCATGGGTAACAAATGGCTAAAATATTCTGTTTTTACTCAATTCGACCTCCCCAAAACAAGTAAACCTCAATGCTCTTTGGTGGTCCCAGTAGGAATTGAACCTGCGACTCCAAGATTAGGAAGATTCAAATAATCCACGATAGGAATCACCACTTATGGTTGGGACCTAACCATTATGATAATATTCTTATCATACCCCAGATTGATATTAGGGCGGAAGATCCCAATACCAAAAAAATTACACAGCAACCGTGGTTTTTTTTTCTTTACCCTTATCTTCTTCCTCAAGAAGACAAGTCTCTACAACTCCATCTCCATCATCATCAAGTAAGTCGAGCCCATCATCAAACTCATCCATGTATTAAGTCCATTAATTATTCATGAGGAGGAAGGTCACTTCAAATGCCTTGCAGGCTCGAAAATCCTGTATCCTGTTATTTATTGAGAATGCTTCATTCATGTCGTAGTGCTGGAAGATATCTAATCCTCGATCAAGGAGGATCTTCCAGCCGGTATCGATAACAATATGTCGGGCATGGGCTGATCCAGATTTGTCGAATTCCCAGGAAAACCTGATTCCGGCCGATTGGACACTCATCTGCATCTGTTGAAGGAAATCTTTTTGGGCATCGCCCTTAAACTCGTCCTCAACAGTAACCAAAGTGACATCCACCACGGCATCGTCTGACTTGAATTTAGCAACGGTTTCGAGAAATTCCATCATGTTGCGGGCTTGGTAAAAGAGCCGAATATACGGGTCTGTGATCGTAATCTTGCTCGCCCCTTGCAGATACTTGCCGAAAAGGTTGTCGTAACTCAGCCCCCGCTGATTCTCTTGAAAGGTTAGATGTTGTTCTTTGAGTATTTCCTCCGTACTCTCTGCTGCCGTTGCTGTCGGTTGGACTTCTGACTGCTCGGCCTGCCCAGCATCCTCAGGCGGATTGAAGCCTTTATAATAATGTTGGGGATATTGTGTTTCTTCCAAGGTCTTAATCAGGTTCACAGTATCCTCACCTTGGACCTTATAGCCAAACCGAACCGGCTCATACGTCTGATCGATCCGAAACAGCTGGTCTTTAATCCGCTTCCTTCCTTCAATGGCAAACTTCAAGACATCTTCCAGCTCTTCGGTCGATGCTTCTTGGTGTGGGAACAGAATTTTCACCAGCCCACTAAAAGTCTTATTTACCGCATCGCGATCCCGGGTGGAAATGTCACTCAGTAGATCAAAGTGGTCCGCGTAAAAATGGGAAAAGTCATGGTTTCGCATGGTCCGGAGGATCTCGGCCAGATAGTCAACGACAAAGCCGTACCCTTCAGAGAACATCTCTCCCCGGATGATGTCCACTTCCCAGCCGGGGATGTAAAAATGCAACCGATCCAGAAAGGCTGAATCGTGATATGCATCAGGCAATTCATCGAAAAGATCTGTGTGTTTCAACATGTAAGGTAAAGGGTTCTGCGTGTTGCCGACAAAAACCATGGATGCCTCGGCTCCCAGTGTCTCCACGCCTCGCGAGAAAGTCTTGTTGGCCATGTAGTTTTTCATGATGTCGACCAGGGCCTTGTTGGGCTTTTTCTTCTTGCCAGCAAATTCGTCAAAGGCAACTGCGTCCCAGTAGCCCACCAAGCCAAGTTTCCCATTACTGTTATTAACGAAAAGCTTGGGCACCGTAACCTCACCACCTGAAATGAGTATGCCGTGTGGAGAGAATTCAGAATAAATATGGGATTTTCCAGTCCCCTTGGGCCCAAGTTCGATCAGGTTGTAATTTCTCTCGCAGTAAGGGATAAGCCGGACAAGTTGTAACAGCTTACTGCGTTTGCCGAACATCTCGGGATTGAACCCGATACTTTGCAGAAGAAGATCAATCCACTCATCCGTAGTGAATTTTTTTCTTGCCGCCAGATAGCCGTCATAGTCGAAGTGGGAAAGTTGAATCGGCTTTATCGATTCCATCACCCATGGGCTGGCCTTTGGGTCGTCAAGATGTTCATATCCCAGTTCGGCAATGCACCAGACCCCGCCAACTAAAAGCTTAGGATGTTTTTTAATAGTATCAACGGAGACAAGTACCTTACTGATCCCCAAGTTAGAGAATGATGCCTCATAGGTCCCAGCTTTGTCATTCAGGTCAACACCGATCTTGTCTATTACCTTGTGCCGCCCTTTTTCCTTAATGATCGACTTAACAAGCCCGGCTTCATTCCGGTGGACGTAATGTTTTCGGAGAATTTCCTTAACAGTTTCAATTCCAGACTTTATGCTGGGCTCGTCAGCCGTGGCGCAATACTGCCCAAGGAGATATTCAAGAACATAGGAAGGTACAATGGCATTGCCCTTAACTATTTTTACAAGGTCTTTTCTGACCACCAATCCCGGAAAATATTCAACTATCTTTTGGTCAAGTTCATTCATCGTTCCCATATTCCTCTAAAGCTCAAAGTCGCTGGTGAATGACCGGCGCAGGGTGTACCGCAAAGATTTGTACTCTCTAAAATGCGAGGTCCCTGGCAACTGTTCCTCAAGTTTCAAATTGACATCTTGGTTGTTTGCTTCGTCTGCTTTTCTAGACATCACAAATCTGACCTTGAACTCGCGATCACGGGGATTTTCAGAGACGGAATCAAAATTCAAGGTTTGACTGTCGGAAATCAACTGGTCACCCTGGTCATAAATCCCTGCCCGCAATATTCTCGGCTGAATCTTGCTGCTGACCGGTAAAGTCTGGTAGAAGGCCACTGCCAATTGTCCGGAGGAGATTAACTGATTGCCGCTTTGCAGGATCTCGACCTCAACCTTGCCTGTGTCACTGCGGCGCTTCTTATTGATTGAAACGACCGGCACAACCACCTCTTGCAAGGCGGCACCGCCATGGACATAACGGCTCCCTGATCCTTGCAGCCGCAGACGGTTGATTGATTTCGGTAACTGAATTTCCATCTCCCCCGTAAGGCCAACGGCCTGGCTGGAGAATTTCTTTAGACTGGCATGTTCGTTTATTCCTTTACCAAGTAAGAAACGGCGGTCACGATACAACACCAACTCGTCTTTGGCTTCAATGTCGGTAAAATCACTCTCGGGAATTGGCCGGTTCTGGTAGATAAAGCCGTGGTCGGCAGTAACCAGGAGGTTGGTAGCATTGGCCGCCGTAAGCTTTTTGACGACTTTAATCAGCTCAGCCAGCGCTTCTTCAACCGCCCCGAAAACCTGCTCCTCGGTCTTGCGGTCATCTCCAGTTGCATCGATCCGATTATGGTAGATATAGACCACATCATGATCACGGAATAAGGTCCGACACCCATCCTTGTCCATCGCCAGCAGCTCGTCGGCTTTCACCACCGCCCCCCGGGCCTTGATTCCCTGAGCCAGAATTTTGCAGCGATTGGGGGTTCCTTGCGAACTCACGCCATCAACCAGAACAGCCCCTGTGTCGTTTGGGGCAAAGCTCAGTGTCTGGTGGGGCAATAAGGCTGCCATTCCCAGTTGGGTGTAGCTTGGCAGCAAGGTCAACATCGGAGCGACCACGGCATCGTATCGATCCTCGCGCCGGATCAGACTCACCAGTTCCTCGCCAATTTCGTAGCGCAAGGCATCAGAAATGATCACCGAAACCTTCTTTTGCTCTTTGAGAAAAGGGGCCACCCATTTTCGGAAGAAACCGTCCTGGCGAACCACGCCGGCACTGCGCCACTCTACACAAAGGTCAACCTGCTCCTGCCATTTATCGTTCACCCGGCGCAAGTAGTTGTTGGTATAGAGATCCTCAACCATGGTGATGAGTTTACCAAGTAGCGAAGGTTCTCCGGATTGCCGGGCATGAAAGACAAACTTCCGATAGAGTTGATCGATGCGGTACCAGTTAGCTACATAGCGCTCCACGCCGTCAGCCAGTGAATCAATTTGCAGGTGAACGGTTTCCAATTCTGAGAAAATCCGGGCGGCATAATCAATGGCTTCATAGATATCGCTATAGCCTTGATGCCAATGACTCTGTCGGCGGGCACGAATGAGGGTGGCACACTCACCAGCAGCCAAGGTTCGACTGGCCAAGCTGTTGACCAGGTCAGAGATGATCTTCTGTTCAATAAGGCGGAAGAAATCCAGGTCCAGAAGCTGTCGATAATCCCGCTGCTGCAGATCCTTTTCTATCCCCAACACATCGGCGCAATCGTCGGACAACTTTTCGAAAGTGGCGCGATGGCGGATACTGTCCTTCCAACGTTTGAGAAAAACCAGGGCTTCGCTGTTCAGAAGAGATGACTCACCAAGTTCCATCCGGTAGCAGGATTTGAACAGCTCGATGGCGAAATCGCGAATCCCGGGGGTTTTCGATTCATAGCCATAGAGCCGTTCAGTCTGTTCCCAGAGATACTTGTCCAGCCCGCAACGGCCGATCAGCTTGATCTTCTCTTCCCGATCCTCGGCCAATTCAGCCAGCAAAAACTCCAGGATCGAATCCAGCCTCGCCTCTGCCCCGGGGCCGGCACACACCGCCAGGATCTTGAGCCGAATCTGTCGCGGTTGATCATCAGGTTTCAGGAGCTTTTTTAAGGCCTCCCGGCGTTTCGCGGCTGTGAAAAAATCAAGGTGCTGCCGGACAAGCTCGGCAAATTCCAGGGGTAATTCGAGTTCACTCAGATGGAGGGCTGCTTGATCGGTTTGAAACTCACCGTGGGCCAGCTGCACATCCAGCAACCAGTTGTCCAAGTCAGCAGGTTGCGGTCCTTCGCGGTAGAGGAGAAACTTCTGCTCTGGTAGCTCGCGGAGTATCCGATGCTTCACCGCAAACTCGTTGTTGTTGAGCTCTACCTTGGTAATATCCGGCAGATGCAGAGCCTCAAAATCAGCACGCAGTTCCTTATCAGCATCGTGCCAGAAGACGATACGGTGTTTGTCAAAAAGCCTACTCAGGGCCTGGGCTATGCGCTCACTCATTCCAACATCCTTTTATAACGTCATACCCCGTGCGCGTCTTCCCAAAAGCGCCAAACAGAGGCCGGTAGGCACAACCGGTTTTGCGGCTGGCGCACGCGACACAAGAGTTTTTGTGTAACTCATAATCGTTTTGACGAGACACAAAGCAATTTGATGCTTGCCGAGGTGACACAAGAACACCCAAAGGGCTTTGAATGATCTTTCTGTACGAGTCAGCGCTTTGTGATCTTTGGACCGACATACACAATATAAAGCGCGGCGTCTTTACTTATGGGCCAAGAAAAATGGACCCTGATCTGTGGCGTTTTCACCTTGCCGTGCATGGAACAAAATAAAGTCTCGCCTGCTTTCCCTGGATGCTTAAAGGTTAACGCTGATTTAAAGTCATGTTTCTCAGGGTCCGATGAATCTGAAAACCAAGCATTTTCGCCAGTGAAATACTCCTGATAAAGTCTTTGTCCTTCTTGCGTTCGCTCACCAGATGCATCAAAGCAACCCTTCATTTTTTCCAGGATTTCAAGCCGCTCAATGATTCTAAGTGCAGCACCGGGGACAAAAGGGTGTCCTCGGAATGGATCGAAGGCATCACCCGAAAATGTCAGAGAAGGAAAGCGTTCTCTTGCCACATCAGCCAAGTTATTCCAGGACGTTATGGGTGGCGAGGCTATGCGCAGAGCGGCTTCCAGTTCTTCTGCCGTTGTGTGGTTAGCAACCTCTATATTACGATCATCACCGCCCTCAAGACGCCACCATACCGACAGCGGCGAGTACTCCCAAGAGGAAGGAAGCAGGCTGACCAATCGGTAGTCGCTCCCATTAAAACGGCGAAATGCGGCCTCCCCTATGGCAGTATCGGTTACAACCTGATCGTTGCATTCCAGATAATCACCGGGGTCATGTGTTCGCTCATCCTCCCAATAAGGCCCATGCTGGGTAAGCCATTGAACCAATACCGACCTTTTAGCATGCGCAAGGGATTGAAATGCCTGCCGCATATTTTGCTCTTTTGTCACCTGCGCATATGCCAGGTTCCTGTGGCAGTACATTTCTTGCCCAAATTGTCGGGCCTTAACCCGCATATCCATCACATTATCAATAGCCTGCAAAAATGATGGTATGTCAGGGAATTGCCCATTAATAGACAGATCGTTTACCAAGAGCTCCAAGTCATTCACCCCATCCGGCAAAATGGTTCATGTCCTTGTCGAACTGATCGAAAAACCCTTCAGGCCAAACATCGACATTGCCGGATTTGTCCAACTGGGGACTGATGACTTGAGCTTCTTTCGCAAATCGTGGCTTGAAGAAGTGGAGCGCCACCTGGTCTGGACACAGCCGCTGCGATTTGACGGCCCGACGAATCCCGTTAAGAATGTGGTCACTGTGGGTCTCGACCACTACCTGCACCCCAGCATATGCAACGTCCGCCAAAAATTGGCCCATACGAGCTTGCCCGGCTGGGTGAAGATGAACTTCGGGGTTTTCGATCAGCAATAGATCCCCTTTGTTTGCTGATAGCGCTGCAACAACAATCGGCAATACTTGGGTTAAACCAAATCCAACATGAATCGGGCGATGATAATCGGTATCCTCTGATGTCCTTATGCCGAGGGTCACGGCGTTAACCCTCGGGACCTGTTCGACCGCCAAGCCGCAGCCTGGGAAAAACACCTGCATTATGGCTTCAACCTGTCTCAATCTGGTTGGAGGCACACCAGCTATAACCAACTCCTCAAGGACCTGCTCATCTCGGCCCAAATGCAGGAGACTTACAGCGTGCTCTCCTTCTGGCCCCACCACCGTGGCAACTTGCCGGTCCTCCAAAGCATAAAACTCACGTGGGCCAATACGCTCAGCAGTGATATAGGTCAGATTGCGCAGGCGCTGAGCCAAGGCGGGGACCACTCCATTATCTGGATTGGGAAGCAGGTACTGCAATTTCGCCGGCACGTCATTCCTAACCCCAGCGACTTCAACACTGTCGACCGCAAGAGACATCTCAGAACGTTCGCCAGAAAAGACCCATCGGTGGGTTTGCTCATCGGATGTTATGGCGATCTCAAAAGACCGCCGACCATGTACTTTGTCGACGACGTCCGCTACAGTACCAAGCTTAATCACGTCGCCATTCAGCACCAGTCTTGTCGACCATTCATGCTCGCGCATAGTCTGATGTAGAAGGACTAAGGCTTGAAGGATTGTCGATTTGCCAGAGGCGTTTGAACCGGAAAGCAAGGTCAGGTCGGCCAGTGGGAGTTTGAGCAGTTCAAAACACTTGAACTGCTGAAGATCAACTTGTGTGATCACCGAAAACCTCCTTAAACATTTCTTGAGTCTTGGCAAACCGGTACTTGACCCGATTGACTTGGTTAGTGCCAAGAGATATGGACTCAATAAAACCATTGTCTTGATTCAGGAGCGGGTAGAACACTTTCCTCAATTCATCCGCTCGTGCTTCAACCAGATGCTCCGGATAAAATGACAGCCCAGTGGACATAACATCCCAAAGTGATGCATTAAATACACTTCTCGCAGACTGTCCCGGTGAATGTTTTCTGAAGGCATGTTTGCCGAATACCACGCGATTGTTTTTCATGCTTGATCTGAAATTAGCGGACAACTTTTCAAGACCTGAAGTCCCTAACTCATTCATCCGTTCCAGAGTTTGAGCCAAAAAATCATCCATGTCTCCCCGATATTCTTTAAGTCCCAGTATCCGAAAAGCACAGAAGCGGTTAATGAGCTCCCGATCTCTCATGGTAGCCTGATCAAGACTTCTGCCTGTCGCCTCCAAGAACAGCGATGTTGAAGCCTCTGCCTTGAGGAAACGAGTCGCTGGCCCCATGTACAAGCAATTGCGCATTTGTTGGCGTGTGAGAGGAAGGCCGCTATTTACACGTTCAAAGATATCCAGCAAGGCCTGCGCAGGTACCTTGGCGTCGATTACGTAAAGAATCAAATTACAGTCTTCTACGCGATTCTGGAGTTTTGGCGAAAGATCCTGGAATTTTTTGTTATTAAGTTCCGATTGATCTGGGAGCTTCAGGCTAAATTCGTTATTAACAAAGCGCTGAAATGTCGAAAGACGTTGTAGCCCGTCAACAACTATCATCTGCCCCTTGGAATTTTCCGCGAGGTAGAATACTGGTAAGGGAATGCGCATCAACACGGACTCTATCAGCTTGCTTTGCTTATCTTCCTTCCAGATAAAATCTCTCTGGAAGTCCGGGTCCATAACGAAGCTGCCCTTCTCAATTCTTCGCAGCACATCATGGACTGTGCGATTTTCGTTTCGGATCAGCACCGTGTCAATTGGGTAATCCCCAAACGAGGCATCCTCGTCGGTGTCCAGACCTTCAATAATTTCAACTTCTTCTGGGGTATTCATATCCGTGTTCACTCCTCCTTGGCATCCAAACCGGGGATCTTCTTTAGGGTAGCACTGAGCTTGGAATAGTTTTGCGGAAGCATCGCTATGATGTTGTCAAGCCGACGCAATAGATCGTCATACGTCATGATGTCGATGACATTGGCATATTTTCGCCGAATGATCTCGAAATCAAATAGTTGTCTATCATCAAAATCCTTGTCTCGCCCGAGGATGAGCATGGCCTTTGGGTTGGTAATCTTGATTTCGAAGCCTAAAGGCAACTTAGCTCTGTACGGTCTCTGGATCTCCCGCTCGCCAGCGCGTCCCCATTTACTCAGGTGGAAGATATATTTCTCAACCTGCATAACCGCCTCTGATAATTCGCCACCAGGGGTATAATTACCACGCGATCCTGGTTTTCTGGAAAGCAGCTGATGTGGACGCGGTCGCTTCACTTCGATGGCATCCACACTGCCATTCGCATCGACTAATAGCAGATCTATATACCGATTGGTGCTATCTCCACGAATAGGGTAAAAATCCTTGATGTGAACATTTTCGAGGACAGCGACGTACTTGGGGAATATCAGTAAGAGGAATTCTACAATCTGGCGTTGCCAGTCTTTCTCCTTGAATGCGTCCGGCTTGGCCTCAACCTCGCGCAGCATTGCCGAAATCTCATCACGAACATACTCGAACTTTTTCGGTTCATAGTCTCTGATAAAATCGATTTTCGAGCGATTCGGAATGGTCTTTTTCTGGTTGAGATAGCTGTCTAGCTTGGTTTGGGCATCGGACATGGTACCCAAATAGTCTTTCAAAACGCCGGTTACTCGGGCTCTCGCGTAATGGTTCATTTCCGTGGTTGTCGGGAAGTTCACCAATAGCTCGTCAAAGGCTTCCGGTGGAATCGCTCCGTCCCCATCACCGCCTACGACGATAGGCTCATCAACAAGCGCATCAATTCTGTGAAAAATGGAAATATCCCGGGTGGCAATGAACGTCTTGTCACTGAACTTCATCCCTTTGTCCAGCAGCAGATCATGCTTCAGGCCGAGAATTTGGTGCTTAACCCGAAAATATGGCCCGTCAGCTACACCAAAGATAAAGGTGTACTGGCACTCAAAATAATCTTCCGATTCAACTTTTTCTACCAAGTCCGCTCGTTCAAAGGAGAATGTTTTACGAAGGGTCACTCGGCCTTCAGTCTCAAGCTTATTTCCAATAAGGCGAGGATCTCGAAGATCGCTAGGTCGATATTTGAGAAGGATTCGATCTTGTTCTGGAATGAACTGAATAGTTTTACTCATCACTCGTATCCAAACCGGGGATCTTCTTTAGGGCTGTGCCGAATTTTTGGTAGTTCACTTTTACGCCGTCGTCGAGGTCGAGGTCGATTTTTTGGGTGGCCAGGGGGTAGAGGACGTCGCGTTCCCAGGTGTCCAGTTCGTCGATGGTCTTTTTCAGGGTTTCGATTTCTTTCAGAGCCTTGGTTTTCTCGCCTTTGGCGGCTTCGACGCTGGCTTCCACCCGCTTGAGGTTGTCGAGGTTGGCGCTCAGTTTGGTGCGGAACTCGCGCAGGTAGTCGTTCAAGATCACGCTGACTGTGTCCGGGCGGTAGCGGTGCAGGTAGATCAGGGCGTTGAAGCTGCCCTTGGGGCTGCTGAACAGCCAGTAGATGGGCCGCTTTTTGTAGCGGCGCACATGGTCGTTGTAGAAATCCTTGAGGAAATACTTGCGGATGTCCTTGCCCAGGGCCTGTTCGATGAACTTGAGATTGGCCTCGTAGTGTTCCTCGCCAAAGGTGACCCGCAGGAATTTGCGGAAGCGCTCAGATATGTCGTCGGTGAACCAGTCGCCATCGAGCATGGGGATGACGTTGTCGTCATCGGCCGGGAAGATCGGCTCGGGGATCTGCTTCAGGTAGTCGGCGATGGTCTCCCCCTGGTTGGCGAGGATCAGTCCCGGCTTGTCCAAGGCGTAGCGACCGAACATGCAGCCCACACCGTAGGAGATGAACTCTTTCATGGTGTCAGCCAGTAGCAGCTCTTCCAGCTCCACCTCACTCCTGTTGCCGCCGTAACGGTAATGCGGGTTGCAAGTGAGGGTGATTTCGTTTAGCGGCATCTCGGGTGTTAGTTCATCCACCAGGCCATAGGCATTGATGAAGATACGGTTGTTTTCTTCCTCAAGTTGCTGGAGATCCAGCGTCATTTTCTGCCAATTTGAACGGAGCTTCTGAAAAATAGCTTTCAATGTTAGCTGCCGATAGTCGGGCTGCAGCAATGGCGGGCTAGTGAAGTCCCAGGAAGTTTCGTAAGCATCCCAATCGGATTTGGTTAAAGCCACATTTTGCTTAACTCTGTCGGAGAGAGCAGGATCATTGATTTGTTTCAATGGTAAACTGAGAACATGCGTCAGCTTGAAGTCGAGTGTGGGTGCCAGCATTCTCAAGAAGAAGCTTGAAACCCGGCTGTTTAGGAACCCCTCGATTGTCTCATTTAGCATACCTTCGTTCGTGAATCCCATGGGGCCTTTTGCGTCAAACATAAAGCCCACTGGAACGTGCCTAATCGCAAAATCATTGCCAGAAATCCCTGACCACGTGAAGCCCGAGCGAAAACTATAAAGGCCATTGTAGTTGTGCGAACGGACACGACCAGTTTTGACATCTCGAAAGTTTTTTAATTCAACCCCGTCGTCCCACCAGTTGACGAAGTGTTCCTGATTTCCATACCATCTCCGTGATCCGCCACCCTTCACATACGGAAACCATCGTTTCCCTGACTTCAGAGCGACAATACCGCTCGTAATCCCAAACCCAACTTCAGCCTGCGATACCTCATGCCACTCGCGAAGGAAAATCGCATTACTTCCAGTCGCCAGGCCTTCTCTCGTAATGATAGATTCGGAAATTGAGGTTTCGTCCTGGAAAGCCGCGCGAACTTTCTCTGAAGCCCAGAACACAAGAGGCTGACCGGGAATTTTTCGGAAATCGCTCTCGCTCGCAAGAAACAGAAGTCCGCTTTGTCTGGACTTGACCGCCGCAAGAAGAGACAAATCCTTTTCATGTTCGTTCTGGCCGTCAGTCAGCTTAATAAACAGGCCGCAATGATCTTTGTCGCGTTTATTTATGAGAACGAATGCCGTAGTCGAGACGACCTCGCCACCAATCGAATCAAATGCCCGCTCTCCCAGCTGGGCCATTGTTGCAATGGCGCAACTCGAAAGGATATTAGCTCTGATTACCTCATATCTTGGGGCAAACATCCAGCCCTGCATGGTTATCATTGCCACTTGACCACCCTTGCGCGCTAGTCTGATGTTCCTTAAGATGAAAGCTTGGTATAGGTCGTATTTTCCATCTGGAAATTTTTGTTCAAGCCAACTTTGTAGGTTGTCATTCAGGTCGGCCTTCTTTTTATAGGGAGGATTAGCAACCACCACCTGGTATTTCTGGCTTAGGTAGTCGGCCTGTTTCAGCGCCAAGAGCACCTTTTGGTGGGTATGGCTAAGGAAGAGATTCCCGGAGACGTTATTCGCCTCCAGCCGTTTCAGGGTACTTGCCACATCAGTCTCGGCAGGACAGATGAGTGAGCCGAAGTTATCGGCCTCCTCAAACTGGCGCAGTGTCTCCTGGAGATTGATGGTAAAGAGGTCGCGGCCCACGGCGTCCATATAGGCCTTGAGTTCAATCTCCTCAAAATGGATGTTCTTGAGCACGCAGATATTGGGCTGCACCGGCTTGCGGAAAAAGCGTTTGCTCTTGCTCCGGGCCTTCATGGTCAAGGCAAAGGCGGCCAGTTCCCCGGCCCTTTCATCAATCTCTATACCAAAGAGGTTGTGGGTGAGAATCTTTTCCGGGATTTCGGCAGGCTCGTAACCTTCTTCCTCATAGAGGGCAAAGAGCAGGTCGAAGGCATAGGTGAGCATGTGGCCGCTTCCACAGGCGGGGTCGCAGATTTTGATGTCCTCGGGGGTTTTGATGCGTAAGAAATCTTCGGGGGAAGCGGAGGGGTTAGGGGTTAGGGGCCAGGGGTTAGTTTGGCTTTCAGCGATCCCAGCATTTTGCTGATTTCCTTGAGCAGTGAGAGTATATCCTGAGCTTGTTGCTGCGATATGTAATGCAGCCTTTGAGCGATCTGAATCTGTGTTTCCACTTCCGCTTTGGAGCCCTGTGCTATCGAGAGGAAATTTCTGAACTCCGCTTTCGAGTTGCGTGAGTGTCCTTCCGCTATGTTTGAGGGAATCGATACAGCCGCCCTGCGTACTTGATTGGTCAGCCCGTAAAGCTCCTCCTTGGGAAATACCTTGGTCGCCTGATACACCATTTCCACGACATCCATCGCCTTTTGCCAGACGATCAGATCCTGATAACTCTTCACTTCCATCGTCGCCTCCGGAGTTGTTGCTAATCCCTAACCCCTGATCCCTAACCCCTGGAGTTTGCCCAGCCCCTGAAGTATCCGGTCGAATGTAATACTCCATACGCTCAATGAGCTTGGAGTGCGGCCTATTCAACATCCATAGCCGCCCCAGGGAGTTCTCCACCAGATAGCGCACGATCCAGTGCGGAGTAAAGAGCTGGGTGGCAGCCGGGATATTCTCCGGGGTGATCTTCTGGTTCTTCTTCAACCCCTCGAAAACCTGATCCTTCTTCTCGGAGATGTAAAACTGATAAAGCCAGCCGATGACTTCAACTTCTAGAGAAGTTGAATAGGGGTTAGGGTTTAGGGACGAGGGATTAGCATGGTTTTCACTAGCCCCTAACCCCTGATCCCTAACCCCTGTCCTTTCACCCCCAGCCCCTTCTGTTGTCGGAAGACAAATGGCATGGCGCATGTGCGCCAGAATGGAGTTGCCGGAAAGCAGATCATCCGGCATCAGCAGTTCGGTAAAATCGGCGATTCTTTCAAACAGGTAGGGCATGGCCCGGTGCCAGTCGTTACAGGCAGCCACCACCAGCAGCCGATAGGCCTCAGCCTGCGGGTCACTACTGGGCGCGGTGCCGTTCAACAGGGCAAAGATCTGCTGCCTGGTCTTCTCTGGCACCATGTCTTCATCGATATGCCCCATCTTGGCCTCGGCCAGGATCTCGGGCTGAAACTGCCCCTCTGCCGCCGACACCACCCCGATGCGGGTGTAGCGGTTAACATCCATAAAACGCAGGGCGCAGAACCGGTTGAACCAGATATAGGCGACCTTATCGATCACCTGGGCCTCGCCCATCATGGCGATCTGCTCGGCCAACTGCTTAACCGCCTCGGGGTTCTCCCGCCGAGCAGCGCTATCAGTAGCCAGCACCAGCTTCAGCTTACCGCCCACCTGTTCAATCAGGCTGCGCCTAGCGAACTGGGCGAATTTTTTGAGTTTGGAAGTTTCCATTCAAGAATCCTTTAACCGTGGAAAGCACGGTAAGCCGATTAATCCCTTATGAGCCTGTTATGAGTCGGCTCAAAACTTATGCGCTCCGCTCATAAATCGAAACTATTCAGGAGCTGTTCTCCAAGTGCCGTCAACCGGTACTTCTGCTTGCTGCTCGTCGGTTTCTCGGGGATGGTCATTTCGAGCCAGCCTGCTGTCAACAAGGGATTAAGTACCTGGTCCCTGAACTTGGTCCGATTGGTTCGACCGGCAATTGCCATAAGCTCCCCAATCGCTTTTTCAGACGTGCAGTTGCGAAGTATTTCAACCTGGTCCCGACTTGGTCCCAACTTGGTCCCTGGTTCAGGTGTTTCTTGGTGCCGACTTGGTGCCGACTTGGTGCCGACTTGTTCGGCGGCATGAGCGGCAGCGTCAGATCCAGCCTTGCCGCCAAATTCCGGCACCTTGATCATAATTCTGAATACATCCCCCTCCGCCATTTCAGGATCGGCGCCACCGTAGATGTTGCCAAATTTCATCATCTTCCTCATGCCTGAACCCAGTTCATCCGCCCGGTGGATTTCGCGGAAGAAAGCGCCGATGACCGGATTTTTCGGGAATGGCGTGAAGGTGGTCGGGTTGAGCACCCCGAATCCGTGGGCCTTGTTAGCGTTTTCGGTGCGCACCTGGCCATACTCGATAATGAGCTTGGCCGGGAATGCGTTGGTGTACTCCCGGTGAATTAGGATGTTGGACGCCACTTCACGGAAAATCGCATCCCGGATACTGATGCGTTCTATGCCTTCCAGATAGAAAGGGTCGGGCAGGTGTTTCTGTACAAAGGCGATGATGCGATCGTAGCTCTCGATCAGGTTGGTTCTGATCAGATCCCGGTCGTCGTAACGATCCAGATTGACCTTGCGCAGGATAAGATCGGTGCGGTGGTGCGGGACGGTTGTCAGAATAAGCTGATCCGGCCCGAGTAAAAGGATTCCCGCCAGGGTTACGCCACTCTTTCTGGTTTCCGGGTCGGTCTGGTAGAGCTGGGCGCTTTGGATCAGTTCCATGTCGTCCATCTGGAGCCAGGGATGGCCTTCTGTCCAGACTCCGGCCAGTTTGCGGCAGCGATCGATCAGGTCGGTCCGCAAATCCTCAAGCCCGACATAAGGAAACACCTTGTTCTCGGAGTAGGTGGCTTGCTTGCGGAGGTATAGCCGCGCCACCTGCTGGGTATGGTCGGTGATATCGAGATCGCCATCCTCGTTGCGGTCATAAATGCGCCCATTACAACGATGCACCTGTGAGCTTTCCGGGACATAGATGTGCAGGATGGTTTTTCCCAGCACCGTTACATCGTTTACCGAAAGGTAGGCAGGTGGGTGGATCTTCTGCGGATTGTTGATGGCGGTAACAAAGTCCTTTTTGAGCTGGGCGGCAACATCGGGAGCAACACCAACAACCTCGCCGGAGTCATTGACACCAAGCAACAGGGTGCCGCCGTGGCGGTTGAGAAAGGCGCAGACCGTCTCATAGACATCCCGGTTGAGCTGATTCCGGCAGGTCTTGAACTCGGTCGCAACCCCTTCGCCTGCGCGAATCAGCTGCAATATCTGGTGCTCGGTTGTGTCCATGCCCGACCTTCCGCCAAAAATACTGGCGGCATAGTGAAGTCACTTTCAGATTTGAATGCGTTTACCTTCTTCGATCTCTTTCAGGTAAGCTTCCCGCATGGCGGCGAGGTAGGCATCCAGATCCTCTTTGCTGGCGAGATATGGTTTGGTGAATTTTACGGATAATTTGCGTCCGTACACGAACTCCACCTTTGGTTCACCGGTCTTGACGCCGCCGCCACCGGCTTCCCGATCTTTGGTTTCCGGCTTCGGTTCCTGGCGGGTAAGCTGCTCAAGCAAGCGGGGGTACCTCTCTTCTTCAAACTGTCGGCGGCGGTCGCGAATGACTCCGATGATCTCCTGCCTTTCCAGTTCACTGCTCAGATCAGCGAAAGGCTGCCGGGCCTTGGCTTTACGGTCGGCGGGCAAGGCCTGAAACTCCGCCATGCCGACCAGCCGCTCTTCGAGGCTCTTGATGACCGCCAGGGCCTCCTGCTTTTCTTCATTGACCCGGGAAGACAAGATCCCCTGCAACGAACCGAGAAGCTCTTTCACCCGCTGCATCCGGTTGCCCTTGTAACATTCGGGATCTGCTAAGGCTCCAACTACCTGTTTCCCTTCATCTCCGTCCAGGTAAGAGAAGTTTGAATCATGTAATTGGACAAATTTCCGGGCTTCATCAAAGATCCCTCTCTGCGGGCCGACCATGAAGTTACAGATCGGGGTGATGACCTGTTCCTTCAGGTCCAGGAGGGCATCCTCCTGGCGCGGCAACTCGGTCAGATACCAGGCGTATGGTTTGCCGATGGTCTCCTTGAGGCGATCAATGGCCGGATTGATGGCGGTCAAAAAGGGATACTGCCCAGTTTGGGCGGCGAGAGGGGTGAGTTGGTGCAAGAGTTCCTGGAGGGCAACTCCGGTCTCTTGGCCCAGGGCTTTGGCCTCATTGGCGCGGGGTGGGGTATCAAAAAGATCCTCGTATAATTCCTTGAGATGGCGAACTTGCGAGGCGGTGAAATCGACCTGCGGTTCCAGGTAGATGCTGCCGTGGGCCTGGGTGTTGCGCAGAGCGCGGACCAATTCATCGCCTTCAAGTTGGTTAGAATCGTGCCTTACCTCCAGCTTTTCGCGCCCGCAAAGCTTGGCCAGGTTGCAGAGAATGGCGGCCAGGTACCAGCCATAGGGTTTCTTCTCGAAACGTTCCACCAGGTGCTTCATGGTGGTCTGAATCCCGGCGCGTTTATTGCCTTGGATAAAGGCAAGGAGCTCCTGCTCGGCCTCCCCGAGAACCCGGTCATCATCACCAAGCAGGGAGGGGGCCTGCTTCAGGTATTTGGCGACGTCGTTCTCACTGTAAGTGATGCCCCGGAGCATATTGAGGTTGGGGTAGGAGCGCTGGAGGAGATCGTAAAATCCCTTGATAAACTTACTGGAGGCATCCGTACCGCCGATTTCCAGGTCCTTCATGTTGAGGATGAATTTGGCCTCACCCAGGAGCTTCTGTACCAATGACTGGAGGTCGCGAAGTCGGTCCTGATTCTGCAGGCTCTTGTTGGTGAGGACCTGACGGACCGATTCCTGCTGGGTAATGGAAATATTCTGGCGGATATACTTTTCCGTCCGTTTGTACATCAGCAGATCCCGGACCAGTCGCTCCTCGGGCGGCATGATCGCCAGCAACTCGTCACGGCCCATGGAGCGCATCCCCAGAACAGTATGGTCCCCACCACCATCATGAAAGGGGGTGATGACGTGAATGGTCAGTTCGTGTTCACGACCGATCAGCCGATCATCAAGCCTGCGGGTGAAAGAATAGTCCTGGCCATTGCCGTCGTAGCGAATTTTGCGGGTTTTGAGGGCGTAATCAAAGACCAGCTTGGCCAGCTCATCGGCAACCTCTACCGCATCAACGTCGGTATTTTTGATCTCTTTCTCGACGTCCTTTTCAGTGCTGGTTAAAAACTCATAGATCTCGCCATTGCGCTGGATGTAAGTTTGCTGCTCCAGCAGATTGAGTGCCCCCTGTACTTCCTGGCGCAGAGAGGTGATGTTGTGCTCCAGGTCATCCAGCATCAGGACACAGATGTTACGGACGGTGGCCTTGAAACTTTTAACGTATTTGACCAGGAACAGCGCCTTGAGAACCTTGACGGCAAAAGGGTTCTCCAGGTTTCTCTCGGCCATGTGGATGGCGTGGAGATTGGCCTTGAGGGCGGAGCGAATCCCCTCGAACATCAGGTCGAAGGTGGCCAGCTGTTTCAGTTCATCCTTGGAGATATGATTGACCACCTGCTGAAAGACGCCCAGCATCGATCGCTCGCCCACCGAGCTGTGTTTTCCCTCGAATGCGCCGTGCTGAGACAGGCTCTGGATGGCGGTCTGGAATAGATCGAACTGGTAAGGAATGAATGGGTAGCAACGGATGAAATGGTCCCGGTCCTGGAAATTGCGGTAGGCCTGGGCGCCGTCGGCAAAGTCGAACATGGTCTTGAGATTGTTGGCCTGGGCATGATAGACGTCGCTGAGGGAAGATACGGCCGCTTCATTCTTCAGCAGCAAGCGTTTCTGGATGACTTCATCGACATTGGCGCTGGTCAGTTTCAGGCGAATGGCGAATCGGGCCTGGATCTTGGAAAAGTCGTTGCTGTCCCGATTGGTCATCTCACCGACCACCGCGTCCATGTCCGCCTGGGCCGTGACGATGATCCAAGCCCGGCCCCGGCACTTGGTGGCCAGACTCTCGGCAACGGTCTGCAGGTTGGTCATCAGCTTAGTGTTGTTGGCGATATACTGGCCGACCTCGTCCACAAAGAAGTTGAGCCGGAAGTTGGGCGGCTGTTTGTTGATGTAGTCGTTGATTTGGTCGGCGAAGTCTTCGATGGAGAGCTTGTATTCACTGCGGTATTTATCGATGATGCCGGTGGTGGCATCAAGAGCGGTACCGGTGATCTTGGCGTAGGCCTTATCGATATTGGCTGATTCCAGAATGGCCTCTTCGCGTCCAATTTCCCAAGTTTGCCCGGCTGCCTCCTGAAAGGCCTCCTTAAACTTGGCGTAAAGCCCCCGGCCCTCCAGGTTGCGTTCAAACTGTGCAATATGGCCATGCTTGCCATAGTAACCGCACATATCGTCGAAGACCTTGACGAAGACGGAGAGCAGCGCATCGGTCTGGGTCTTGCTGATCACATCGGCCTTCTGGTCGATATTGAAGAGGATAGACTTGGTCGGGATGGCCACGGCCTTTTTCAGGTCGCTGCGGAGGATCTCGTCATCGCATTTTGCCAGAAAAAGGTCAAGGACGTGGGTGCCATCGATGGTCCGGTTTCCCAGGAGCAAGGCCAGCATCTTGAGAAGGTGAGATTTACCGGAACCAAAGAAGCCGGAGATCCAAACTCCGTTACTGCCGTCATAGTTGTTGTAAGCATCGACAAAAGCTTCGAGCCGTTTGGCAACCTCATTGGTCAGGACATACTCTTCGACTTCCAGAAGCAGGCTGGCCTCATCATCCGCCTTGATGACCCCATCAATGTGACGGTCAACCGGCTTTACAAACATTTTCTGTAAGAGCATCCCTGTTATCTCCTAGACTTCGTAATTGAAAATATCGAAGGCCCGATAATATTTGTCGTCATGCAGGCGGCCGAACAAATCCAGAGAGGCACCGTCCTCCAGAGTGTGAGTATATTTGCCGGGAAAGAACATCAGGGTGGGATGCTCCTTGGCCTTGCTCTGCAGGTTGTTAAGCACGTTATGAGAGCGGATGTAAGGGAATACCTCACCCACCCCGGAAATGAACATGACGTCAAAGGCCTGGTCGGCCATCTTTTCGCAGATTGTCGGGATGAGATATTTTTCGGTATCGAGCATCCCCTGCAAGAGTTCCTTGAGCTGCTCTTTGGAAATATTGGGCTCATTATCGAGTATTTTTTGCCAGCTCCCCCGTTTCTGGAGAATCTCCACCACCAGGTCGTAGAGGTTGATGTCCAATACCGTTACCCCCTGCTGGGCGAGACGGTTTTTGAGCTGCTGCCGTTTGCGGTCCGTTCCCAACTGGTCTTGAGGGAGATAGTGGCAGATGAAAAAAGGCACCTCGTTGCCCAAACCCTCTTTGTCGAGGAAGCGCCTGCTGGCGAGCACTTTCAGGAGATGATCGAATTTTTCCTGGTATGTTAACTTTTCTGGATCAAGAGCCATGGTTCACAGCCACTCATTAAGGTCGGAGTCTGATACCGCAAATACCCGCAGCCAATCGGGATTGTCTGCGACCAATACCTGGGCCAGCCTGGCGGTCAAGATTGCGGGGATGATCGTGTCATCTTTAGTCAGGATTTCGGCTTCGTGCATTATTTTATGGAGAACCTGCCGTAATTTTGCCTTGGTTGTCTGACTGAGACGCGCCAGTTCATCGTGCCATTCCTCTTTGTCGTGGAAAAACATATCGTAGTCACTTGGGTGCAGGACCATGTTCAAACGTAGAAAGTTTTCCCGAACGATTTCAGTCATAAAATCCTTAATGAATGAGTATCTCTTACAGACCGCGACCCATAGGAGCCCTTGCCGCTCCTGGGTTGTGCCGGAGAACAACAACTGGAGCTGCTCTAGGGTGAGAAGGGACAAGCGTTGACAGATCTCCCGGGTTACCCTTTGGGCGCTGCTGATGGTTCGGGCCTGGATAAGGTTCCCGGAGAGGAGAAGATCCCGGACTTTCTTCCAGTCACGGTGCAGCAAATATAAGTCAACCGCCAACAAGGATTCATGGAGGAACAGCCCGCCGGTGGTGAAGGACATTTGGTATTTTGCTGAGGAAACAACTGCCATTATTGGGTCTCGTCACGTCGTTCAGGCTTGGAGAGCCTATTAAATTAAGATCGTTAACTGCCATATAGTACTCCCCCCCCAAACATACCCAAGAAGAGGAATTTTTCCTACACAAACCTAACAGCCAGCCATTGGTCTCAAAGTCATGTCGTACAACAAAAGAACGTCATATAGTTCCAATAATCTGATTAATATTTTTCCTGCAGTTTGAACCAGACTCCAACCAGCATTGTCAGACCGGCAAGTGGAGCTAACAGTACCAGGTAGCATCCGGAGATACCACGATCTTTTTGCGATTGATTCACCCCTTTCTCGACCTTTTTCATGACTCCATAATCGGACAGCATCAAAGTCACCATCTTCATCGAAATCTCCCAATTTTCAAGATATTCAGGTAGCATGATTTCAACCCTTGGTTGTTTGGCCATTGCAGTGGCTATGAATCTCTGTCCACCCTTGCCTCCTTGGATCGCCCACTGCTGGCCGAAGAATATAAAGAGGCCTTGAACCTTGCCAAGCGGGCCGGCTTGACCCGTCTAGACGAGGGGTGTTGGAGCCGGATGTTGCGGCAACTGGGGTTTACCTGAGTTGTATCCTTAATTTTTTTAAATTTACGCAGCTTGGTCGGGGCGTCGTTGATGGTCGAAGCGAAGTCGGTAGGTGCAACGGCGACAAAGTGGCTCAATGAGCTGCTGACGGGTGAAACCCTCCCGGATAAGCGTGGCTCGCCCATTGTGGATGATCTCGGAAAAGGAGGCGGTGTTCAGGTTGCCCAGTGTTATGTCGGCCTCGGCATCAAGGCAGCAGGGAACCACGGTTGCATCGCTTAGAATGGCAACATGGTCCCTGAGACCACGGCAGGTGCCGCGACGACCTTGATCCAGGGTAAGGGGGTGGGGCCAGTCAAACCGTTCAGCCTGACTCAGGAAGAGTTTGGGGCCAAGGGTTATGCCCCGGCTGACGGGTCGGTTTGCGCTCAGATTGAGAGAAGGAGCTAGAGTGGCGGTGATTCGTTCCAGGATGTGGAGAGTCACTGGATTGAACTGGTTGGGGTTCCCAGAACTCAGGTTCCAGAGCCGCAGATTGATCAGGCATGGGTTGAGTGGCCCGGCTTCGGTAATAAAGGCAAAGAGGGTATCCAGGTAGTGGTCAAGTTTGGCTAGACTCAGTTGTTCGGCCGGGCCATGCAGTGAGACATTCAATTGCCGCAAGGCGGGCTCCTGCAACAGGGTATCCCACCAGCGGGGCAGGAGAGTGCCATTGGTGGTCAGATTGACTCGGAGGCCATGATCCCGGCAGGCGGCCAGCAGGAGATCAAGTTTGGGGTGAAGGAGTGGTTCTCCCAAAACATGGAGGTAAACATGGTCGGTGAATCCTCTGATCTGGTTAAGGATTCGGACGAATACATCGGGTTCCATCAACACCATGCTTCGCCTGCTTTGATGGCAGAAGCTACAGGAGAGATTGCAGCGGTTGGTGATCTCGATATAGATTTTATTGAATTTTTTCAAGGGGATGTCAGGGGTTGATCGGCTGCGGTGGCTGTTAATCGTATATCTGAGGATAAATACCACCGATTGAGAGGGGGGTCAATGTGTTGTGTCATTTGTCCGTCGAGGAGGGGTCCTCGCTGGAAGGTTGTTCTTGTTCTTGGTTCGGTAAGGATAAAAACGATTGAAAAACCAATAATCCATGGGTTCTCTCTCAGAGATCGATCCGAATTGGTTGACAGATCATCCTTGAATTCTGTGATTGGCAAAGGTTCCGTTGGGATGAGACGTGGTTTTGTGGTTGACATCTTATCCCGGAAATAATTAAGTGATTTTTCATCTTGAGGCCTTGTCTTACGGGAAAAGCGGAGCATTCCTTTCTCGCCAAACCGAGCGGCCCCGAAACCAAGAGTCATTGCTACCGATATAATACTATCCATGCCGGATTCAAACCGAAACGTTATAGCCATTGTTGTTACCTATAACCCCGATCTCTCCACGTTACAGCAGCAACTGGTTACTCTGGCTCCGCAAGTAAGTGCCATTGTTATGGTTGATAATGCCTCGCAGGATGATCTTGTCAGCTGGCTTAAGACTATTCCCCAAACGGTCGACAAGCTGATTCGGTTGGGCGATAATTATGGGGTTGGGGCGGCCCAAAATCATGGAATTGAGTGGGCGCGTCGGTGCGGGAGTGCATTTGTTTTGCTGATGGATCAGGATAGCATCCCCCAAACCGGCATGGTCGAGGAGTTGCTCCTGGGGTATCAACGCCTGACGGGCAATGGTGCCAAGGTGGCGGCGGTGGGAACCCAATATCAGGACGACCAAGAGGCCCCGCTCAGTGGTTTTGTCCGCTTCTCTTCTTGGTTTGGTAGAAACATTGTTCATTGTGCAACAGGAGATGCCGAGCTTGAATGTGACTTTCTAATCGCCTCCGGTTCCTTGATCCCCATGACAGCCATCTCTGAGGTGGGGACCATGGATGAAGAATTGTTCATTGACCACGTTGATACCGAATGGTGTCTGCGGGCTCGGGCTAAGGGGTATCGGTTGTTCGGAATCTGCTCCGCTGTTATGCTCCATGAACTAGGTTTGCATCGGGTTAAGGCCTGGTGGCTCGGTGGAAGGGAAGTGGCGATTCGCCCCCCTTTCCGCTATTATTATATGATTCGGAATTCTATTCTGCTTTTACGTCGTAGCTATCCCTGCCGGTCCTGGCGTTTTTTTGAAATCAGACGTTTGATCCTCTCATGCGTATTTTTTGGAATTTTTTTGCCGGGAAGAGGCGAGCGGTTGAAGATGATGTTCAAGGGGGGGCGGGATGGATTGGGGAAAATGTCCGGAAAACTTTAAATCGATCCCTTGTTGAATAGGTTTTTTTATATCAAAACATAGAGGATTTTGGATTGGTACCAATCATTTGTTGGAACAAAAATGCAGAGTGAAAAGGCCACGGACCATATCGCTCTGCTTCTTTCAACCTATAACAGTGAGGTTTATATTGGGGAGCTTCTGGCCTCACTTTTTGCTCAATCCAACCGGAATTTCACTCTATTGGTCCGGGATGACGGTTCTCAGGATTTAACGGGTGATATTCTCCTGCGCTATCAGGAGACCTATCCGGAGAATATTGTGTTGCTTGAAGAAAACAAAAATCTTGGACCGGCGGCAAGTTTTTCAAGTTTGGCCGAGTATGCTGTTTCAATACCGAAATATACCCACTTTATGTTCGCGGACCATGATGACTACTGGCTCCCCATGAAAATTGCCAAATGTCTCTCGTTAATGAAGGAAAAAGAACAGGATTTTCCAGACACCCCTATCTTAGTGCATTCAGATCTCGTTGTTGTTGATGAAAATCTTGAGATCATTGGAAAATCGTTTTGGAAGTTTCAGCATGTTTCGCCTAAGAAAAACAGGATTAATAGGCTTCTCATGCAGAACTTTATTCCCGGGTGCACCATGTTGATGAATCGGAAGTTACTTGAAAAAGCTTTGCCCGTTCACCCCGGTGCAATTATGCACGATTGGTGGGTTGCGCTTGTCGCAAGTGTGTTCGGGAAAATTTATTATTTAAATGAAGCAACGATTTTATATCGGCAGCATGGGACAAATGTCACAGATACTGTCAGGTTTGGCCTCTCTTATCTGGCGCGAAAATTGTTTGCTGAACGCAATATAAGTCGAAACTTTCAACAGGCTCATGGTTTTCTCGAAACTTTCAAATCAGAACTGAGCCCCCTTCATACCAAAGAATTGGAAAGTTTTCTTGGGTTGGCAAATTATGGCTATTTGCAACGTATCTATACAATTGTTCGATTTGGTTTCTTAAAGCATGGGATCGCTCGAAATTGTGATCTACTGTTTCGCAGGTTCAAGTCTTTAGATGGATAGCTTTGATCGTCATAGTAAAGATTTGTTGAAGTTCAGAAATCCATAGGCTGATTCTCTTGCATAATAATAGCGACTACATGGGGATGAAACGTATTATCCAGTAGTCGTTGTTGTATGTTTGTTATGTAGTAAAGAAGTGCCTAATAATTATCATTATTTTCCAATAAAAACGATTATGACGTCAGCGCTATATTGTTCCGTTTTTTTGTCAATGGTTGTATCCCAGCCTTCGGATTGAATCTTTTTGCAAAAGGGCGATCTCTTCAAGAGAGTGTTGTCCAAAAAGAGGCGATTATCAGCATAATAGTGTATAGTCCGAGATTCTGCAAAGTGAGGAATCGCATGGTATTTAGCTCTGAGTTTCTTTTTTTTATTAATCGGTTGCATCAATACGGTCAGATCCGCTCCTCCGGAAGGGTTCAATGAAACAATATTTTCGGACGAAATTAACCATCCATAAATGGAGTCGGTTGCTGTGGTTGCTGTTGCCAGCATCTTTCCACCTGAAAATCAGATTTAAACGCTGGTTGTTTCTCCAGTTCCCTGGCATTTTTAAAAATACTCAGGCGTATAGAAACTGGCTTACGGTAGATGGGGATTTCTTGAAAAGAAAATCTCGTGAAGTGGTTGAAATTGTGGGTGATCCAGTTGATCTAAAGGTAGACATCCCTGATGTTTCTCCTGCTGGAACCAATCCTTATCGGGAAGTCTATAATGCTCTCGCCAATAAGGCACAACTCAAATCGCCAGCCACATTTGTTCCCTTATCGGAAGTGCACGTTGACTTTTCCTTAGCAGAAATCAAGTTGATCGCCTTTTATCTCCCGCAATTTCATCCCATCGCTGAAAATGACCGGGAGTGGGGGAAAGGGTTTACCGAGTGGACAAACGTCTCAAAGGCAGTCCCTCAATTTGTAGGTCATTATCAGCCAAGACTCCCGGGTGAATTGGGATTTTATGATTTAAGGGTAAAGGATACCCAGCGGCGACAGATTGAATTAGCGAAACAATATGGCATCCATGGCTTTTGCTATCATCATTATTGGTTTGCCGGTAAAAAAGTGTTGGATAGACCTTTTCAGCAGGTCTTGGAAGATTCAAGTCTGGATTTGCCTTTCTGTCTTTGCTGGGCGAATGAAAATTGGACCCGGCGTTGGGATGGCGGGGAAGATGAAATAATTTTTGGACAGCACCATACGCCTGAGGATGATTTGGCCTTCATCAAGGACTTGGCCCCAGCTCTTCGGGATTCAAGATATATTCGGGTAGATGGGCGCCCCTTACTTATTGTTTATCGCCCCGGTTTGTTGCCGGATCCCAAGGCGACGGCTGAGCGTTGGCGGCGCTATACCCAAGAGAATGGCATCGGTGATTTGTTCCTTGTTGCTGCCGCCACCTTCGCCTTCGAAGATTATAAAATGATCGGCTTCGATGGTTTGGTTCAATTTCCTCCCCATAATATAGGCGCCACTGAAATTTCCCATGGGATGCAGTGGGTGAATATGAATTTCCAGGGATACGTCTTTGATTATGATTCCGTTGTCCGTGAGACGCTCAAGGCACTGGAAGGTAAGGAGCATACCTTCCCCTGTGTCATGACCGAATGGGATAACGAAGCGAGAAAGCCCGGCAAGGGGCATGTTTATTACAATGGTTCTCCCCTCAAATACAAAGACTGGCTTCAGGCCGCTACTGATTATGTCGTCGAGCAAAATACCTCTGATGAAAGATTGGTTTTTATCAATGCCTGGAATGAATGGGCTGAAGGGACATATCTCGAACCCGACAGGTATTACGGATATGCTTACCTTGATGCAACCCGCGAAGTTTTGACGAAGACTATTAAAAAAAAAGCTGATCGGAAAATTGTTCTCGTAACCCATGATTCTCATCCCTGTGGGGCTCAGTATCTTGTGTTGAATATGGCGAAAGTCTTAATCGCTGATTTTGGGTTTGAGGTTGCACTGGTCACCTTGGGAGAAGGGCAGTTGAAGGACTCATACTCCAATTTGACGGCCACCTATGATCTAACAGGCAAAAGTCAGGATGGTAAAGAAGCGATCATCTTGGCACAACGGTTGGTGAATAAAGGATTCCAGGCGGCCTTGGTCAATAGTACTGCTTCGGGACTTTTTCTGAATACTCTGGCCGACGCAGGGGTGCAATGTGTCGGGCTTGTTCATGAGCTGCCTGGAATTATTGGGTCGTATAAACTGCAGAGCCATGCCGAAAGTTTTGCCAATAGAGCCGCTGCCGTTGTTTTTCCCACCAGGCAGGTTGCGGAGGCCTTTCCCTGCAAAAGCCTTATCCCGCCCGACAAACTGCATGTCAGGCCCCAGGGATTATATAAGTTGAACGCCTACCGTGGGAGAAATGACGTTGCTCGGGCATTGCTTAGGAAGGAGCTAGGGCTCCCTGAAAATGCAATGGTCATTCTTGGTGTCGGGTATGCTGATTACCGGAAAGGGATAGACCTCTTTGTGGAGACTGGTCTCCAGGTCGTGCCTTTGCGGCCTGAGGTCTTTTTTGTTTGGTTGGGGCACTGGGATCCAACCGCTGAGAAAAAGATTCAGGATGAGTTGGCTGAAAATCCTTATGCCGGGAATTTTTTGTTTCCTGGCCGCAGGGATGATACTGATCTGTTTTATGCCGGAGCTCACTTGTTTGCCCTTACTTCTCGAGAAGATCCATTTCCTTCGGTGGTGATGGAATCCTTGAATGTTGGGGTGCCAGTAATCGGGTTTAGTGGGTGTAGTGGTTCAGAAAATCTGCTGAGGCAGGGGTGCGGAGTTCTTGTCCCTCGGGAAGATTGCTCCCGGTTTGCTGACGCGATCTGCTCCCTCCTTGATGAGCCCGCCAAAATATCGAGCCTCGGTAGAGAGGGTTCTGCAATCATAGAAGCTTCGTTTTCATTCAGACAGTATCTTTTTGAACTGCTGGGTATGGCTGGTTTTGATCTCAAACGAGTATCGGTAATAGTTCCAAACTATAATTATGCCCGATATCTTGAACAAAGGTTCCAGTCTATTGTCGACCAAAGTTATCCCATTTATGAGTTGATCGTTTTGGATGATGCTTCGACCGACAACAGTAGTGAGGTTATTGAGCGGCTCTTGGGTTCACAGCCTGTTGATCATAAATTTGTAACGAACAATCAAAATTCCGGCTCGGTGTTTAGTCAATGGCTCAAGGCTATTGAAATGGCTCAGGGAGATTTTGTCTGGATCGCAGAGGCTGATGATGTTGCGCAGCCAAGGTTTCTGGAAAAATCGATGGATTTATTTTGTTGTGATCAGTTGGTTATGAGTTTTACTCAATCACGGCAGATTGATGAAAATGGAAAATTGATTGGCGACCATTATCTTGAATATACCAACGGAGTTTCTAATGAAAAGTGGTATCAGGATTATATCTGCGATGGCAAAATAGAACTCGCGGAAGCCTTATCAATTAAAAATACCATACCAAATGTCAGTGCCGTGATTTTCCGGAAATCTGCGTTGAAACAGGCCCTGGAACAATGCCAAGATGAATTGGGTCGGCTCAATATTGCAGGAGATTGGCTTGTTTATGCGGAAGTTCTCCGCCTAGGGATGATTGGTTTTGTTGCCGAGCCGTTGAACTCTCACCGGCGACATCAGAAGAGTGTAACCATTTCTTCGTCATCTTATGCAAGACACCTGGCTGAAATTATGTATCTGCAGCAAAGGGTCGCCAGAATGGTTCAACTCGATGGGGAGACCAAAAGCAAAGCGAAGAACTATGGAAAAGAGGTCTACAGACAATTTGGGTTGGATCAGACTGGGCCTCGGGAACCTCTGGATAACTATGAAGTCAGGCAGGCATTTACTGAGATTGCTGGGCAGGACATTCCATGATCGAATTAAACTTAGGAAAATCTGCGGCTGACCGCGATTTCCTTTCCGCAATCCTTGCCCTTCTATAAGATCGTATATACTTCCTCATACTTGCCAAGCATGATCCTAGGATCGAATTTTTCTGCGGCTTCGGGAACCCGGTCGAGAAGAATCTTGTAGGAGGCTGGGTCTTCAGCAAGTTTACAGATCATCGCTCCCACCTTTGCGATGGGAATCTCCCAGTCGAGCAAATCGAACAAGGCTCCCGCACACCCTGTTTCTGTCTGAAGCATCTTGGCTATTTCTCCTATATTGCTGGCAAGCATCGGTCGATTGGCATGCAGGCAGTCGATAAGGACTAGGGGGGAACTTTCACCGGAAAATCGCGAAGGCAGAAATCCCAGATCTGATCCGGCAAAATAATCGAGGGTGTTGGCGCGGAATCCGAGGAAGTGGATAAATTCTGGCTGGTTGCTTCGGTTGAGTCGGTCGAGTTCTGGCCCGTTTCCTACAAGCAGGAGATGGATCGTCCGTGAGCCGTGGTTGTTGGCCCAGCAAATGGTGGCAATGGCTTCTTCCCAGCCTTTTTCCGGGATGGCCCTTGAGACGATACAGAGGACAAAATCTTCCGGGGGAATACCAAGTTCTGAGCGGGGAATGGGATGGATCTCGGGTATAGGCATTGTATTATCAATACGGGTGAAACGTTTTTCTTCCCGGAAATTTGCCGTAAATGGTAACAGGTTTTTATCAGCGATATAGACGAAACGGTCCACCCGACGGTCGAGAATGGGCAGGATGTTGCTTAACTGCTCTGGAGTGAGCATTTCATACATGCCGTGCATGGTCACGACTTGTCTGATCCCAGGATTATTGATCAGTAAAGAGGAAACTGTGGTGTCGACCCAGGTATGATGTGAATGAACAAGTTCAATCCCCAAATCCTCAAAGACCGGCCCCAGAATCTCAAAGTCGGCCAATTCCAGCAGGGGGATTTTCTGGTCGAGCATCTTCCTGACCCCCGGTTCGGTCTTTTCCTGCTTGCAGTTGTAGAGGGTCACGGCATAACCTTCTTCCTTGAGGAGATTGGCTAGCATGATGGGGAAGGTCTCTCCCCCTCCTGCAACAAGGGCATAGAGGGCCATGACGATGTTTTTTTTGCGTTTTGATCCCGAGTTCCGTATTCGGGTTGGATCATAGAGGGCATTAAATCCAGCCATATCTCCTTCCCCACGAAAGCGGATCCAATGTTTCAGTATGACTTCTTGTTGCCATTCTAAGATGCCTTCCTGAAGGTGAAAAAGTTTCATAAGGTGTTGGGCAACGAGTTCATGCTCATGATAGTAGAGGTTTTCACTCTGGGCATTGACTGATGTATTGTTGGGGTGCTGCCGGTAAAAATTAGTTGCTTCAGGACTGTAACCTACCAGGCCTCCCCTGGCTATTGTCAGGTAGAAAATCCAGTCACCGCAGAGACGTAATCCCAGCCATTCCTGATCGTCAAGCAGGGCCATTTTGCCGGGATGTCGGAAGAGCGTACTGCTGACATTGGGAATGACGTTTTTGATAGCCCAGGCATGATTAACCATCCAATGGGTAGATTTGATAAAGCGATGGTGCCAGCAGTGCAATTTGAGCTCGGCAAGGTACTCTTCAGAAGACCAGATCTTTTCTAGAGGACTACCGGTGATGAAATCACTCCGACAAAAAGCGAGCATGACCGCTTCATTGGCAAAAAAGCCGACTAACTCAGAAAGAAAGTTGGTCGAACAATAGTCGTCGCTTTCGGCAATCCATACTAGTTCGCCACGGGCGTGTGTAAGTCCGGCTTTCCACTGGTTGAAGGTGCCACCGGAATTTTTCTCATTGAAGATGGTGGTGGTCCGGTCCGAATGTTGGTCTGCGTACTCCCGCAGGATTTCGGTGCTGCCATCCTTCGAACAGTCATCCAGGAGGATCACCTCGAAGTTCCTGTATGATTGATTATAGATCGATTCCAGGCGTTGACGTAAATAGGGGGCGTGGTTGTAATTTGGGACAATCACCGAGATTGTGGGATGAAAATCGGTTTCTGGGGGTAAATCTACAAGATACAAGTCATCGTGTTTGGTTGGCTCGGTCGTATAAGTGTCGTGCTTGGAGTTGACTTGGAGGATTGCCATGCGGAGTTTGATTCCGGAGAAGCCGTCACGGCGAAGAATCGCCAGGGTGTGCGGTATGGCTTTTTTAAGGGAGCCATAGTGGCGGATTGCTTTTGGAATTGCCCGGAGGTATCTCCAGAAACCGGTTAACCGCGAGTGAATAAAGGCCTGTAATTTTTGATGATTAACCATGAAAGTCGCTATTGTTCTATTCCAGCCTTTTATCATTCCAGACAGTCAATGATGATACTTCGGAAGTGTAATCTTTGCCACAAGGCATTATCTACTGCCATGACTTGTGTGGGAAGTTTTCCGTTCAGATACGTTCCCAATGGCCCTAAATATCGCTTAGTTTGCTGGAGTCAGAGACTTAATATTAATTGGCTGGTGTTTCGATTTGTACGCTGTGGAAGAGGGGGCATGGTTCTGTCTGCCCTGCCTGCCCATTAAACTCCTTTCCTGTCTTTCCTTAAAATATCCGCTAATCGGTTTTTAGTGTTGGTTTCGATGGAGTGGTAACAGCATGGGCACCTCCCTCCGATACCGGCGATACACCTCTCCTAATTCTGAGACCAGCCTTTGTTCCTCGATCAGGCAGCCGATGATGAGGTAGGCGATCAGAAGCCCCCGCCAGTCGATAAGGTCAAGTGGGGTGTTCCCTAAGGCAATGACCAGCGCGATGCCCCCAGAGTACCAGGGATGACGTACCCGGGCTAGGATGCCGTCTTGTTTTATTTTGGTTATTGTCTCCTCGGCAGTTTCAGAAAACTCACCTAAGCCCAGAAATTCCTTGAGATCATACGCTTTCCCTCCTGCGTACAGCATCCATAGACCATAACCGACGAGGATCAGGCGAATTAATTGCCAGGGCCAGCCTCCTTGGGCCGCTGGGACAAGCACGGCGTGATTCCAAAATACCAGAGCCATTAAAGTTATAGAACTAAACAGGACATAGCCGATTCGATACCCTTGGCTTGTCGGTCGGCTGGTTAACAGTCGTTTAACTCGGCGGCTGGCCAGGAGGCTGTGGAAAAGACACCAGGCGGTCCAGGCGGCAAAGAGGACTGGAGACTGGGACAGCATGTATATTGGGGGATTATGAGCCATGAACCATCAGGTTGCTTGAGGCAGTGGCCAGGAGTTTTTTCTTGCTGTTTCGAGCCTCGGCATACATCTGGACGATTTTTTTGTTTTTTGATTTAAATTCGGCGCAGATGGTGATGGTATCCCCTGGTTTGGCCCCTCGGATAAAATTTACGGTCATATCGATGGTTACACAGGGTTTCTTCATGGTGGCATAGGAGAGTGGACCAAAGGCATTGTCGAAGAGTCCGGCCAGGATTCCTCCCTGGAGTGTGCCGAGAGGATTGGTTTGGCGCTCATTGACGGGGAAGGTTACCGTCAAACTTTTATTGGGTTGGTGATCGATAATTTTCGCCCCTGATTCTATGAAACAGGGTGGGGGCAGCTGCAGACCGGGATAGCGGCTTTGCAGGGATAGGTCATGGGGGAAAAGATCCGGTTCGATTTTTGAATCGGTCGTTGGGTCGGTTGGTTGGGGCATGATGGGTTGATCTCCTCAGGCGATACAGGCTGTGGGTTTTGCTGAGCTGGAAAAGGGTGTTGCCCCCATAGTACCAAGATAACTGGCGAATGTCCGCTGGTGTTTTTTTCGGTTGGTTGATCAAACAGCGAAGTTGGTGACCAGGGTCAGCTTAATGGTCGAGGGGCAGTTGGAACTGGGTTTTGCCATCCTGATCGATGATCTCCAGGTTGCGGTATCCGTGGTTTGGAAGTTTGACCAGCAGGCAGGGATTGGTGATGACTTGGGCCGTCATCCGGGTCGGATCGGGGCGGTGCCAGGTGAAATTAAGTTGGGCCGTGCCGTTGGTCAGTATTGGGGCTGTCGGAGCGGAGGTAAGGCTGAAACCGGCGGTGGGTTGTTCACCCATGGAGATTAAGAGCAGTAACTCCTTGGTGAAATCGATCGGGTCGTTTATGGGTGGTTTGCTGCTGGTCGGGCTTATGGAAGGAGGACTGAGGCGCTCGAAGATGTTGGCGAGTGATTTTTGATCACGGATCCATCGAGCCTCGGGTTCATTGGATATCCGGCAGAATTGACCAGCCCAAAGCCTCGTAACCGGGAGCGGTTCTTGGAGCACAGGCGAACACCCGGCCTGCAGCAGGAGCAGAAGAAAGATGAGGGGGGCTGACGGATGAAGAGTTGCCATGATCATTGATCGAGTGGAGTTGCATTAAGCAAGTCGGCTTGATGCATGATTGTTGCCTCAAATGGTGCGGCCTGAAAACTGTTAAAGAAATGGAGATCAATCCGGTCGGAGTCAAGGGAAATAGTCAGGGGATTATCCAGGGTAAGATAGGCCCCGCAGGATTCACCGGGATCGCAGAAAACACCGTCGTTATCGTAGTCGGATCCGGCCTTGAGTGAATAGAACCCATCGGGCAAGTCGCTGAAGGAGAAGGGGTAGATGCCTTCGTTGGGAGTTATGATTTGGGTCCGGGCAACGGTCTTGGTCGTTTCGTCGGTCAGAATCAGGTGGAGGGTACCGGTGTCTGGGAATATACCGATGCCGGTGCTGACTAACATGGTGACGACCAGGGTGCTCTGTTTATCGGTGGCTGTGGTGAAGGTGATGGTTCCGGAGTAAATTCCGTCGACAAGACCAGTACGATCCACCACCACCTGGTAGGTCCCCAGATTATTCTGGTCAAGGGTGGTTCCGTTCACGGTGAGCCAGGTGGAGTCTGTTACGACAGTGGCAATGGTCAAAGGGGTGCCGTTAGAATCGCTGGCAGCAGCGGTGCATTCCAAGGTGTTGGTGGTCAGGCCGAAGTTCAGGGTATTGGGGGTCAGGATCAGGGTGGGAGGGAGTGGTTGACCGCCGGCCAAGGTATTGGCGGTTTGTACGGCTCGTAAGGCATCGATCATACCGTAACCGTACTTTTCATCCCAACCGGCAGGACCAAGGTCCGTGGTCAATTGCCCGGCGGCCAGGGCGGTATCCAGCTCGAGGGGAGTTAACTCTGGGTGGATAAGTTTCATCAGGGCCGCTACCCCTGCGACCTGGGGGGAGGCCATGGAGGTGCCTTGCAGGAATAAATAATCAGGGATCGGGCTGATAATTGAATCGTGGGCTGAGGTGCTGAGGATTCCATCACCGAAGCCGTCATGGTCCCTGTCCTGGGCCAGGTCTCCGCCTGGTGCCGCCAGGTCGATATAACTGCCGTGGTTGGAGAAATAACTGAGTTGAGAGCCAGCGTCAACGGCGCTTACCCCGAGCACTCCGGGATAAGCTGCCGGGTAGTAAGGAGTGGTGTCGGCATCGTTGCCGGCAGCGGCAACCAGGATAATGCCCAGGTCGCTGACTTCCTGAAAGGTCTGCTCTTCAATGGTGGAATAGCCGGGTCCCCCCAGGCTCAAGTTGATGATCTCTGCCGGACGGGGCGGGATGGTTCCAGAATCGTTACTGAGCCTCGCAGCATAGCGTACTCCTTGGAGAATATCATAGGTGGTTCCACCATAAAGGCCTAGAACCCGAATCGGCATGATCTTGGCGCGATTGAAGGCAGTGCCGGCCACCCCCTTGCCGTTGTCGGTCGCGGCACCGATGATGCCCGCAACATGGGTACCGTGAAAAGAGCTTAATCCGGAATCACCGTGGTCACCGGGGTCACTTGGATCATCATCGATCCCGTCACCGTCCAGGGAGAAAAGGGGATCTTCAATGAAGTCATATCCGGTGGACAGGATAGCACCGACAAGATCCGGGTGATTCATCACGATCCCGGTATCGACCACTGCCACCACCACGTCGGTCGTGATCCCGGTAGTGAACTCCCAGGCCTGGGGCAGGTTGATCAGGGGGATATGCCACTGGTGGTCATAGTAGGGGTCGTCTGGAGTGGTCTGGGCGAGGCGTCGGTAATTAAGGTCGGCTGTTTTGATCTCCGGTTGGTTTCTCAGGTCGATGACCGCGCGGATAGTTCGGTATTTTTCGATTAGGTTTGGCTCGATCAAACCTGGGAGGTTGTTGCGGGCGGTTCCGGTTTGCTTGAGCTGGAGAAGGTGCGGCCCGGAACTGTTGCCGCGGAGGGAACTTAAGCCCAGTCTGGCCAGGGATTTGTTGGGCATTGGGGCTTCGCTGTAGGAGACCACCAGCTGGTCAGGGACAAAGTCCTCTTCCAGACGAAAGACCGGCCCAAGGTTGGCGGTCGTCCCGATGGTTATGGCTAGAAGGTAGTTGGAGCGGCCCTTGAAGGCGTACACCAGAATCTGATAGGTCCCCCCGGCCGGGACGGTCAGATGTTCAACGGGATTTTGTCCCAGGGAGGAGGCCGCCAGGGTTGGAGGTGTGGTGGAGACATTGTAGAGATAGAGGTCGAGATCATTGGTACCCTTGGCGGTGTCAAGGAAATCGCTGACGGTCAGGGTGACGGTCTGACCCTCGGCCATGGTGATCTCATAGCGGTCAAAGATATCGGAACTCTTTTCAAAGCGGTCCCCTGGGATGCCGGTCGGTCTGGCGCAGGCAAACCCGCCGATGGTTCCGGGATTGGTGACGAGCTGGGCTCCATTCGGATCGTTGTTTGAGGTGTAAAGTGCCAGAGGATCGTTGACGTCGCTGTCGGCAATGGCATTATTGGCCGCGGTGATGGTTCCGCTCAGGGTGTGGGCCACGGGAAGCGGGGTTGGATCAGGATCAGGGAGAGGAGTCGGCCCAGGCTCTGGAGTAATGTCGTTGGCTGGAGGAGGCGCGGGAGCTGGTGATGATGACCCGCCACCACCGCAACCAGGGAGCATGAGCAGGCAGAAGGCCAAGAGCAGGTAGAGGATTATGGCCCTGCGAATGGAGAGTCTCTCCGGCAAGAGGTGCCTCGTTCGGTTTCGTCGGTTAAAGGGGCCATCGATGGGATAGCCCTCCTTTTAAAAAACCAATGTTTCCAAAAAGGAGGGCGCGCCGATCGTATTGAAGTCCCGCTATATTAATTGGAACAAGCCTGGCAGGTCAAGTGATTAAATTGAGTTGCCGTATTCTCTGTTTGACCTTCAGCCCTGTCACATAAATCATAAATCAGATTGTCATCTTCCGGAGTCTGATCGAGTTCGGTGTCACCTCGACCAATTCATCGTCATTGATATAGGCGATACACTCTTCAAGGCTCATGGTGATCGGCGGGGTAAGAACAACATTTTCGTCGGAGCCGGAGGCCCGCATATTGGTCAGTTTCTTACCCTTGGCCGGGTTGACCACCATGTCGGAATTACGGGAGTTTTCCCCGATGATCTGTCCCTTGTAGACCTTGAGTCCCGGGCCCAGGAAGAGTTTGCCACGTTCCTGGAGGTTAAAGAGGGCGTAGGCCACGGTGGCGCATTCGCTCATGGCCACCAGGACCCCGTTGATCCGGTTGGTGATTTCCCCGGCGTGGGGACCGTAACCGGCAAAGACATAGTTCATCATCCCCATGCCCTTGGTATCGGTCATGAACTGGGACCGGAAACCGAGGAGACCACGGGTGGGGATCTTGTAAATCAAACGGATCATGCCGTTTTCCTGGCTCATCTCCTGCATCTGTCCCTTGAGGTTGCCGAGGCGCTCGATCACGGTTCCCTTGAATTCATCGTCCACATCAATGGTCAGTTCTTCGTAGGGCTCCAGCAATTTACCATCCTCTTCCCGCATGATGACCTGGGGACGAGTGACCTGAACCTCATAGCCTTCGCGCCGCATCTTCTCGATCAGGATCGAGAGGTGTAACTCGCCCCGACCAGAGACCCGGAAGCCGATCCCTTCGGTGAGGGGTTCAACATGCAGGGCCACATCGGACAGGGTCTCACGCTTTAAGCGTTCATCCAGATGACGAGAGGTGACGAATTTCCCTTCCTTGCCTGCAAAAGGAGAATCGTTGGGGATGAAGTTCATTGAGATGGTCGGTGGGTCAATGTCAATCAGGGGAAGCGGGGACGGGTTGATCGGGTCGGTAAAGGTGACCCCAACGGTGATGTCCTGGAGACCAGCCACGGCCACGATTTCACCTGTGGTGGCGGAATCAGTGGCGACCTTCTGGTCCGCTTCAAAGCGGAAGATTTTGGCGATCCGGACCGGGGTCATGGTGCCGTCCCGCCGGGCGCAGACGATGTTTTCATTGATGCGCAGGGTGCCGTTGACCACTTTGCCGATGCCCAGGCGTCCGAGATACTGGGAATAGTCCAGGGTGTTGACCTGCATCTGCAAAGGGTTCATCGGTGAGCCGGCCGGGGCAGGGATGTATTCAACGATCATCCGGCAGATTGGTTCCATATTGGTACCGGGCTGGGCCAGATTATAGGTGGAGATGCCCTGCTTGGCTGAGGCGTAGACCACCGGGAAGTCCAGGATGTCATCCGGGGCGTTCAGTTTGACGAACAGATCAAAGACCTGATCAACCACCCACTCGCAGCGGGCGGCGGGTTTGTCGATTTTATTAATGACCACGATAACCGGTAACCCTACGGCCAGGGCCTTTTTCAATACGAAATAGGTCTGGGGCATTGGGCCTTCCTGGGCATCGACCAAGAGGAGGCAGCCGTCGGCCATCCGCAAGACCCGTTCGACCTGTCCACCGAAGTCGGCATGGCCCGGGGTATCAATAATATTGATCCAATGGTCATGGAAGATGAAGGAGCCGTTTTTGGAAGTAATGGTGATGCCGCGTTCTTTTTCCAGATCCATGGAGTCCATCAGTCGCTCGGCAACTTCCTGGTTGGAGCGGAAGACCCCACTTTGCCTGAAGAGTTGATCCACCAAGGTGGTCTTGCCGTGGTCGACATGGGCGATAATTGCCACGTTTCTGATCTGATCCTGTCTCATTGTTTTGTTCCTGGGTAAAAGGTGTAACCGGTGCTACGGTATTGATCCTTGTTTTGAAAAATGTTACCGCAACAGCTTCCCCGATTTTGGGGCAGATGGAAAATGAAGAGCATCCACAACTTCTTGTTGTGAGTGCGTTTTTTTAGTTTTTTCGTTCCCTGGTCGCAAACAAGAAATTGAATTTCCGGAGAGGCGCGTTGGAAAAAAAAGGGGTACACAACTCCGCTCGATGGGGGCAATCCGACCGTAGCGAAATCGGTGATAATATTGTGCCTGTCGCTTCAACGCAAGGAAAAAGATGTTGTAATCGCGAAATTTCTTGACACCGCCGGGTGCGCATCGATATAACTCAGAGTATTGTGGGGTGAAGTGGGTTAAATTGGTGTAGGGGTGTTGATGGTGGTAGATGGCGGCGAAGGGCGGGTCCCGGTGTATCATTTTCGAGGACGCTCCGATCATAGTCTGGACGGTAAGGGCCGGTTGAATATTCCAACCAGGTTTCGAGAGGTCCTGCGCCATCAGTATGGCGATGAGCGGTTAATGGTCTTCCCGTGGCGCCACTGTCTCAAGGCCTATCCCCTGGCCCGCTGGGAAGAAATGGAAATGAATCTGATGGCCACCGGGAAAAAACAGCCGGACACCATCCGAATGGTCCGATTCATGGTCGGGGGGGTGGTGGAATGCCAGCCTGATCGGCAGGGGCGGATCCTGCTGCCCCCGAAAATGCGTGATGATTGCGGGATCCGGAAAGAAGTTCTGGTCAGTGGTATGATCACCTATTTTGAAATCTGGGACCGGGTAACCTGGGAAGAGGAGAGTCGTCCTTCCCCTGAGGATTTCGATGCCTTTGAACTGAATCTGTTGGAAAATGGACTCTTCTGAATCCCAAATGGCTGACAGAGAGGGGTACGAACCGTCCCATGTTCCAGTACTGGTCAACCAGGTGATGACCCTCCTTTCCCCTGGGAACGGTGGGATTTACGTAGATTGTAATCTTGGGCTTGGTGGGCATGCCGAACGAATTTTGATGGAGAGCGAACCGGACGGGAAACTGGTCGGTTTTGACTGGGATGGAAAGGCCTTGGAGCTTGCCAGGACTCACCTTGCCCGGTTTGGCAAACGGGTTGTTTTTTTGCGCAAGAACTTTGCTGAGATCAAAGAAGCCCTTGCTGGAGTCGGGATTGATAAGGTTGACGGGATTCTTCTTGATCTGGGCCTCTCTTCATTGCAACTGGATGGGGGGGAACGTGGTTTCAGTTTCAGGGGGGATGAACCCCTTGATATGAGAATGGATGACCGGCGGGAGACTACTGCCGCCCATATATTGAATACTTCCTCCGAGGCGGATCTGGCGGATCTCTTCTATTATTATGGAGAAGAGCGTCAGGCCCGGAAGATTGCAGCAGCGGTGGTGGAGGCCAGGAGCGCTCAACCGTTGAAGACCACGGGGCAACTGGTTCGGATTATCGAACAGGCGGTGCCTCGACGCTTCCATCCCAAAAAGATCCACGTGGCGACCTTGGTATTTCAGGCCCTGAGGATCGCAGTGAATCAGGAATTTGATAATTTGCTCCGGGTCCTGGCTGACGGCAGTGAGTTACTGGTACCCGGTGGCCGGTTTTGCGTTATTTCATTTCACTCGTTGGAAGATCGGTTGGTGAAGCGGTTTTTTAACGGGAATCAACGGTTGAAGGTTGTAACCAAAAAACCGGTGATCCCAACGGAGGACGAATGCCGAGAAAACCCAAGGGCGCGCAGCGCCAAATTACGAGCCGCAACGGTTTTGGTTTAGCCGGTAGGCCCTATCGAAATAAGACTTTTCCCGTTTCCGGCAGGGTGTATTCCCCTGGGAGAACGGGTGAATCGCTTTGGAACGCCCATCTTTTTCATAAAATGGGTGGGGTTCTGGTGGTTGTTTGTCTTGTGCTGGGACTTACCGCGGGTGCGTGGATGGGTTGGCAGATTCGTCATGGACTCAAGGATCTCTCCGATGAATCTGTTCGTGGCAATGCGTTGATTTCCGAAAGGGATCAATTGACTCATACCCGGGATCAATTGGCATCCCGTGAAAGGATTACTCTTGAAGTTGAAAAGTATGGTCTTTCTGCGCCGGGTCCTGGGCAGATCGGCCGTCCAGAATAGGGCCTTCGGTAAGAGGGTAATTGACGGCTAGGTGGGTGGTATGAAGCAGGTGCGACGGAACTCCTCCAAAAAGAAGCGAAAAAACCGGTGGGGTGCGGTTGTGCTGGTTCTGTTGACTGGGATTGCCTGGTCGATCTGGGATGGTTGGCCCTTGACCCGGAATGAAGATGGCTCGGGCGCGGTGAGCGCAGGCGAGGGACCGGTTGCTGAGGCTTCGGGGCGCGCGATGATTCTTGATCGTGCTTTTCGAGAGCTCGCGGTTACCGTCAAGATGAGTTCGATCTATGCCCGTCCTCTTGAGATTGAAAATCCCGAGAAAGTCGTTGGAGAGCTTGCGTCATTGCTCAATGTTGACGGCGAGAAACTTTCACAGGATCTTCGGGGAGAACTCGGCTATGTCTGGCTGGGGCGACATCTGCCCGAAGAGAAGGTTCAGCTGGTAAGGGAGAAACATCTCGAGGGGATTTATATTGTTGATGAGTCCCGGCGGTACTACCCCCAAGGAGATAAGGCGGCCCACGTCCTTGGTTTTGTCAAGGACGGACGGGGGTTGGCTGGAATTGAGTCGTTTTATGATGGATTACTTCGTGGGGTTGGAGGGATGTCGGGCCAGGCCAGCGATCAGGCCGGTGGCCATTTACTCCTGACCCTTGATCTTGGGGTCCAACAGGAATTTGAGAGGCTGTTGCACCGATTGGTGAAGGAAACCGAGGCGAACACCGCTATGGGGGCGGTTCTCGATCCCAATAACGGCTCTGTTCTGGCCTTGGTCTCATTGCCGGGGTTTGATCCAAATCAGTGGTGGGAGTCGGATAGTGGGGCCCGGACAAACAAGATCATGGAGGAACGGCTTGATGTGGGAGCGGCTGCGGGGTTGCTCCTGGAATCGGTACGAATGGATCTTCAGAATGGGAGAGAGTCTGCTGAGGTCTCTGCACAGACCACTGATGCCCCGGGGAACCATGGGGCCTTTGCCGCTTTACGGGCTGAATTACAGTTAGCTAACGGGGCATCGTTTGGCCCGGAGCCAGGGTCGTGGTATTCCTCGGGAGAACAGGTGATTTCAGCGGAGTTGGTTCGGTCGGAGACCGCAGTTGAAGTTAGTGACGCCGTTTCCCAGGAGTACTTCCATCGGGCCGGGTGGGACCGTGGCGATTCCTTTGATTTGCCCGCGGCGTACCAAATAGACGATGTTGGCGGCCGTTTTTCCGATCTTTCCGCCATGGATCTCCTTACTGGTTTTTCCATCATGATGAATGGCGGCAAAGGTATCATCCCGCACCTTGCCGATAGAGTGATTGATCCCCAAACAGGTCAAGTTCGAGAGATAAATCAGGAGCTCCACGATCAGGTCTTGCGGCCGGAAACCAGCCGGATGGCCGCAGCCTGGCTCGGACGATATTCACGCCCTTCGGAAGGGGTGTTCCTGGAGATACTTAACCCAAGAGCCATAAACCCGAATGGCCCTGAATCCGTTGATGTTCTGGTTAAGGGGGCATCCCCCGGAAGATATCAGACAATTTTGCTGGGCGCCTTTCCACGCAGGGACCCGCGAATGTGTTTGATAGTCGTCTTGGGGGAGGCTGCTCTCTCTGGTAAAGGGAAAACACCCATGCGGACCTCTTTCGAGAAGGGTTTTACGCTTTTGACTCAGGCTGCAGGGGTAAAGGCAACCCGTACGCTAGCTCAGGCCCTGGAGGACAGGAATGCTCTCTGGTATGAGGCATGGCTTGAGGTGATGAATCCTTCAGAAAAGGTTGCAGCACAACCCCAGGTCAGCACTTTTAGTAGGATGCCGGACGTCCGGGGTATCAGTTTGCGCCGGGCCTTACAACGCCTGCAGCCTTATGGCTTGGATGTTGGCATAACCGGTTTCGGGAGGGTGGTTGAGCAAGAGCCGCGAGCTGGAGAAACCCTTAAAGCCGACCAAAAATGCCAACTGGTCCTGTCCTCAGCTTTGGTGGCCAATGATATCTGAAGGGAAACTTCATGGTCCATCTCTTGGGGAGCTGCTTGGCGAAATCGGTCAGGATAAAAAGCGGAAGGGGATTGTTACCGGGGTTGCCATTGATTCCAGAGAGGTCCGACCCGGAAATATTTTTGTGGCTTTGGCCGGGACGCAGACGGATGGTCGCGACCATATTGGTGATGCCGTGGCCCGGGGCTGCTTGGCCGTTATTGTCGAGAAGCGGGTGCGCTTGCCCGAAGCCAGCAAGGGGGTTGCCCTGGTGGTGGTCTCAGACAGTCGTTTGGTTGCTGCCCGTTTGGCTGCGGCCTATTACGGTCACCCGGAGCGGAGTTTGCACCTGATTGGGATTACTGGAACCAATGGTAAAACCACCTCCACGTACCTCTTGGAAGAGGTCTTGTGTGCGGCCGGGCACCGGCCGGGGGTCATTGGAACGATCAATTACCGGTT
This sequence comes from Pseudomonadota bacterium, assembly GCA_018814305.1. Taxonomy (GTDB): domain Bacteria; phylum Desulfobacterota; class Desulfobulbia; order Desulfobulbales; family JAGXFP01; genus JAHJAA01. Next base: position 26,301 of record JAHJAA010000020.1, on the reverse strand, counting down.
CGGTGATCAGGTTTGGCCGGCGCCTTTGACGACGCCGGATCCGGTGAGTCTCTTTCGGTTGCTTGGCCAAATGGCAAAAGGGGGAGCAACCCATGTAATCATGGAGGTCTCTTCCCATGCCCTGGTCCAGGGCCGGTTGGCTGGGCTGCTCTTTGATGTGGTGCTGTTTACCAATCTGAGTCGGGATCATCTGGATTTTCATCTCGATATGGAGCGGTACTTCCAGGCCAAAAAAAAGTTATTTACCGAATATCTGAAGGATGGGGCTTCGGCGGTTATTGTTTTGTCCTCGGAAGAAAGAGAGGCGACGGAATCTGAGAGTGGGCACTGGGGATCGCGATTGCGGGATGAACTGAAAGCGAGCAACGATTTTTTCCCGCCAGAGAAGGCCCGCTGCAATCTGGTGACCTGCGGGCTCAACGAGGGAGAACTCAGAGTGCTTCGATATCGCTCCACTCTTGACGGAATTGATCTTGAGCTTGGGGTCCCCGAAAATATTTACACCCATTGTCGTTCTGGGTTGGTGGGGGATTTTAATCTGCAGAACATCCTGGGGGTTGCCGGTGTTGCCCGGTCCCTTGATATAGATGGGGAGAGCTTTGGGCAAGGAATCTCGGCAATGCCCATGGTTCCAGGTCGGGTTGAAAGGGTTCTGGGAAGCGGTACCGGGGAGCGCTGTCGGGTGTTTGTTGACTATGCCCATACCCCGGATGCCTTGGAGCGGGTGTTGGTGAGTCTGAAGCGACTGACTGGAGGAAGGGTGATCCTAGTCTTTGGGTGCGGCGGCGATCGAGACCGGGGCAAGAGGCCCCTCATGGGGGCAATAGCTGCTCGGTTAGCCGATGTGGTTTTGCTCACCTCTGACAATCCGCGCTCAGAGGAGCCAAGTTCAATCTTGGCCGATATTGAGCAGGGGATGGTGGCGAAGGCAGGAAATCATGGTACTCCGGTTTTCAGCCGGGGGCGGGCCGAATGGCTGTTGCGCTCGGGGGGCAGGGGCTATGATCTCATGGGGTCACGCCGGGAGGCGATTGGCACGGCCATCCGATTTGCCGGCGTAGATGATGTGCTTTTGATCAGCGGGAAAGGGCATGAGGATTATCAGATCATTGGCGATCGCCGGTTATCTTTTGATGATCGCGTTGAGGCGGCGCGTCACCTGCTCGTGGTGAACTGGTGAGCAACCAATCGGTTGAAATCGCCGGGAGGTCAGTACGGCAGCCCCGGAGAGGGAACGAGGGCTGGTCCGTGGAGCGTGTCCTGGCTGCTACCGGCGGCAGGCTTGTTTCAGGCAACCGGGGGGTGAACTTTCGGCTAATCACCACCGATAGCCGGGCCGTGAATCCCGGTGATCTCTTCCTGGCCTTGTCCGGAGAAACATACCACGGTGCTGATTTTGCCGGGCAGGCAGTGGCTGCGGGGGCCGCCGGTCTGATCTTGAGTTCCCCGCCCTCCTCACCGGCGACGGTTCCGGTTATTTTGGTCCCGGACACTCTCAGGGCCTTGGGTGACCTAGCCGGGTATCACCGAAGACGGATGGCAGACCTCTCGGTGCTTGCCATCACCGGCAGTAGCGGCAAAACCACGGTCAAGGAAATGACCGCAGCAATTTTAACCCCGGGTCGAAAGATTCTTGCGACCCGGGGGAATTTGAATAACCTCATCGGAGTTCCACTGACCCTTTTGGGGCTTGAAACGGGCCATACGATTGCGGTGATTGAAATGGGGATGAACCAGCCGGGGGAAATTACCCGGTTGACCGAGATCGCCGATCCTGATCTGGCCTGTATCAACAATGTTCAGAGCGCCCATCTTGCAGGGCTCGGCAGCATTGAGGGAGTGGCCAGGGCCAAGGGGGAATTGTTCCAGGGGGTACGTCCTGATGCCTGTCTGGTGGTCAATCTCGATGATTCTTTGGTGAAAAGGCTTGGGGTAGCTTGTCCCCAACGGCGGATCACCTTCGGTCGACATCGACGAGCTGAGGTGCGGGCCACCAGGCTCTTTTCCCATGGCCCTGATGGAATTTCCTTTACCCTTGGAATCAACGGGGAACACCGGCGGATCAGAATGGGTTGCATTGGCACCCATAATGTGAACAATGCCCTGGCCGCCGCGGCCCTCGCCTTTGGGGCGGGGGCGACACCTGATGAGATCATTCGGGGATTGGCGGCCTTTGTGCCCTATGATAAACGACTGCAGGTGGTACGTGGTATCGGTGGTTTAAGGCTGATCAATGATACCTATAATGCCAATCCAGCTTCCATGCTGGCCGCCCTCAAAACCCTGGCTGAGGTTCGTCGGGAACGGCGGGCGCTGGTGATTTTGGGGGACATGCTGGAACTGGGTGAGGCGAGTCAGGAAGCCCACCGGGTCCTGGGCGAGACCGTGGCTCACCTGGGATTTGATGGACTTTTTTCCTGTGGTGCCTTTGCCCGGGAAATGGCAAAGGCAGCCCGGGGTGGAGGTCTTGCTGTCGTTAAGGCCTGTGGCGATAAAGACGAGGCGGTGGCTGCGGTTCGGACCATGCTCCGAGAGAACTTTCTGGCCCCTGGTGACTGGGTGCTGGTGAAGGGCTCCCGGGGGCTTAAAATGGAAACCATCATTAATCAGCTCAAAGAACCGGGTTTGGTTTAAGTCAGCTCCATAAGGAGTAAAGGGACTCCATGCTTTATCATCTGCTCTATCCACTCCATGAAACCATCAGCGGTTTCAATGTATTTCGCTATATTACCTTTCGGTCCATTGGGGCTGCCTTGACCGCCTTTCTCTTGCTGTTATTGGTTTCGCCTTGGTTTATTCGGTTTCTTCGTGATAAACAGATCGGCCAGGTCGTAAGAACCGACGGCCCGGCCAGCCACATAAGTAAGCAGGGTGTTCCCACCATGGGGGGGGTATTGATTCTGTTCGCTATTACCGTTAGTACCTTACTCTGGGTCGATCTGACCAATAGTTTTGTCTGGGTGGTGCTGGGTATTACCCTTTGGTACGGAGTGATAGGAGCCTATGATGATTTTCAAAAAATTAAAAAGCGGAACAGTAAAGGTCTCAGTGCCCGCGGTAAACTAGTGTTTCAGGCAGTCGGGGTGCTGGTGGCCGGAAGCTATCTATTGTTTGTCCATCCGGATTTTGATACCCATCTTAGTTTCCCCTTCCTGAAGGATATCCGACCTGATCTGGGCCCCTGGTACATCCTCTTTGCAGTCTTCGTGGTCATTGGGGCCTCAAATGCGGTGAATCTGACCGATGGTCTCGATGGCCTGGCCATCGGTCCAACGGTAATCTCAAGTAGTGTCTATCTGATGTTTTCGTATCTGGCTGGTCATATTGGTCTTTCAGCGTACCTGCAGATCCCCTATGTTCCCGGGGCTGGTGAGATTGCCATCTTCTGCGGGGCCATGGTGGGTGCCGGGCTTGGATTTCTCTGGTACAACGCCTTCCCGGCCCAGGTTTTTATGGGCGATGTCGGCTCGTTGGCCATCGGGGGCGGTTTGGGAATGATCGCCATCATTATCAAGCAGGAGATCCTCCTGGCCATTGTCGGGGGAATTTTTGTCATGGAAGCCCTGTCGGTGATCCTGCAGGTTGGATTTTTTAAGCTCAGTGGCGGTAAAAGAATTTTTTTAATGGCACCATTCCACCATCATTTTGAAAAGAAAGGGTGGCATGAGCCCAAGGTGGTGGTCCGTTTCTGGATCGTTTCCATTGTCCTGGGCCTTGCCGCCCTAGCAACCTTGAAGATCAGGTGAGTTGATGGTGCCGGAAGAATCAAGGAGGACGAAGATCGAACCGGGGATGCGTTGCCTGGTGGTGGGATTGGGGGTCTCCGGTTTTGCCGCTGTCCGTTTCCTTGAGCGTGCCGGAGCCCGGGTTGCCGTATCTGATGGTGCCAGGCCCGAAGCGGTTTTGGCGGAGATTCGGCAATGGCTTCAAAAACATGACATTCCTTGGGAGAGCGGTGGTCATCAGAGTGATTGGTTTACCGAGGCCCAGTTGGTGGTGGTCAGTCCGGGGGTTCCGCTGACTCTGCCAGCCCTGGAGCGATCACGACGGGCTGGTATTCCCATCGTCGGCGAATTGGGACTCGGGGCCAGGTATCTTGACATCCCAGTGGTGGCGGTGACCGGAACCAATGGCAAGAGTACGGTGACTGAGTTACTTGGTGAGATCTTTCTTGCTGCCGGGAAAAAGGTTTTTGTGGGGGGCAATCTGGGGACCCCGCTCTGTGCGTATCTTCTTGGGAATGATGTGGCAGATCTTGTTGTTCTCGAGGTCAGCAGTTACCAGCTGGATACTGCTCCCGATTTTAAACCCCAGGCGGCGGTGCTTTTGAATATCACCCCGGACCATCTTGACCGGTACCGGGATTTCAACCACTATGCCGCCTCAAAAATGTCAATTTTTGCCGCCCAGGGTCCAGGTGATTTTGCGGTGATCAATGGTGATGATCCAGAAATCGAGGCCCGGGTGAAGACCTCATCAGGACACGGTAAGTTTTGTCGGTTTGGAGAAAAGGCTGGTGGCTCTTGCAGGGCATTGATCGCAAGTGATGAGATCACGCTGTATGGGGCGGGTGAACCCGAGATATATTCCCTGGCTGGTCATCAGCTTAGAGCGGCGCCCAATCTTGGGAATGCCGCCGCTGCAATCCTGACCGCGCGATTGATGGGATGTGATCAGGCTGCGGTCAAGAAGGGTTTGGATGATTTTCGAGCCCTGGCCCATCGTTTGGAAAAGGTTACTGAAGCAGATGGAGTGCAGTATGTGGATGACTCCAAAGCCACGAATGTGGGGGCGGTTGTTGCGGCGTTGTCTGGTCAGAATCGACCGGTGATCCTGATTGCCGGAGGCCGGGATAAAAGGGGGGGGTACCAACCCTTGGTCCCGTTGGTTCGGGAAAAGGTCAAGGCGATGGTCTTGATCGGCGAAGCCTCGGAAGTGATGGATCAAGTATTTCGTGGCGTGACCCGGGTGATCCGGGCTGGGAGTATGGAAGAGGCGGTTTTTCTGGCGCGGGAGCTGGCGGAATCAGGCGATGTGGTATTGCTGTCACCGGCCTGCGCTAGCTTTGATATGTTCACCGATTATAAGCATCGGGGCCGACTTTTTCAGGAAGTGGTCCTGACGCAAAGCGTTGGCATGAGGGCTGGAGGTGAGGGATGAAAACTGTTTGTTGCGTCTGTCTGAAAACGAAGATTAAGGATCGATGGCTGAAACGAACGACGGTCAAAGGTGTCTCCATCAGTCATGGTCTATGTCCCAAGTGTTATGGCGATACCATTCGGTCCATATATGATCAATATGAGCATCAGGATTTATCATCAGGGCTACCCCGGGGGGGCGAGCATTGAAGGATCTCCCCGGACAACCCCTCAGGTTTGTGGTTACTGGTGGGGGAACTGGTGGGCACCTCTTTCCCGGGATTGCCGTGGCCGCATCCTTGATGCGGGAGCGGCCCGGGACCGAAATTTTGTTTATCGGAACTGAGCGGCAGGTTGATCGAGATGTGTTGGGCGGGCATCCATTTCAAACGGCGGCCATTCGGTGTCAGGGTCTTAAGGGAAAGTCCTTGTCCGGGATTTTCACAGCCTTATGGCAACTGCCGAAAGCGGTTTGGCAGGCTCAACGGATTCTCCGGGGATTTGCTCCTCGGGTGGTGTTGGGGGTGGGTGGGTATGTGACTGGGCCGGTGCTGGTGGCTGCTCGACTCTTGGGTATTCCCACTTGTATCCACGAGCAGAATTCGGTGCCGGGATTGGCCAATCGGCTGTTGGGGCGAATTGTTGAGCGGATTTTTATATCCCTGCCGGGGAGTGAGGAATATTTTCCGGCGAATCGAACAATTCTCACCGGGAATCCGATTCGTGAGTCCATTGCGGAAATTCGCTCTGACACGAGCAATGCCCCCTCTGAGCTGGTTTTGCTGGTCCTGGGAGGGAGTCAGGGGGCCCGTCGAGTAAATCAGCTGGTGAGTGATGGCTTGGTCGGCGCTCGTGAGCAACTGCCCCCAGGTTTTCGGGTAATTCATCAGACCGGTAGCACCGATGCTGCAGAGGTGGGTAACAAGTATAAGCTGGCAGGAATCAAGGCGACGGTGGCCCCGTTTTTTACCGATATGGCCTCGCTCTATCAGCAGGCAGTTTTGGTGATATCCCGGGCGGGGGCCACAAGTCTCGCTGAAATATGCCTGGTGGGGTGTCCGGCGATTTTGATCCCCTATCCTTTTGCAGCCGATAATCACCAGGAGAAAAATGGAGCATATGTCGTGGCGGGTGGCGGTGCCTTGATGTTTTTGGAAAACGAACTGACGGCAGAGCAATTGGCGGGAACGGTGATGCAACTGCTGGCCAATCATGAAGCAAGGACCCGGATGGCGGAGTGCCTCCGGGGCTTGGCAATGCCCCGGGCCACCGACACGATTGTGGCGGAGTGTTTGACCCTGGGAGGGGTGAGCGATGTATAAGAAAAAAAATATGCACGTCCATTTTGTGGGGATCGGCGGGATCGGGATGAGCGGTATTGCCGAGGTCTTACTCAATCTGGGATATCGGGTCAGCGGCTCCGATCTGAAGGAATCTGATATTACCCAGCGCCTTACTCAACTTGGCGGGGTCATCCATGGAGGCCATCAGGCGGAATGGGTGACTGGCGCCGATGTGGTGGTCGTTTCTACCGCAGTCCGCCAGGATAATCCGGAAATCGTCGCCGCCCTGGATCAGCATATTCCGGTGATCCCTCGGGCCGAGATGCTGGCCGAGTTGATGCGCTTAAATAAGTTTGGCATCGCCGTAGCCGGCAGTCACGGTAAGACCTCAACGACCTCGATGATTGGCTGGCTTTTAGCCCAGGCCGGCCTTGATCCCACCGTAGTGATCGGTGGTCGGGTGAACGGCTTTGGTACCAACGCCAAGCTTGGTCAGGGACAATTCCTGGTGGCCGAGGCCGATGAGAGTGACGGCTCCTTTTTGAAACTCTCTCCTGTCCTTGAAGTAGTGACCAACATCGATCTGGAGCATCTGGATTATTATCATAATATTGAGGAGGTTCAGGATGCCTTCCTTAAATTTATTGAGAAAATACCCTTCTACGGGGCGGTAATCGTCTGTCTCGATGATCTTCGGATTGCCGAGTTGTTGCCTAAAATCGGGAAGAGGATCATCACTTACGGTTTAACCTCCCAGGCGGATTTTCAGGCGCGGGCCATCACCAGTGAGGGGTTTGTAACCCATTTTGAGGTCCATGGTGGAGAAACCTTGCTGGGGAGTGTGACCATCGGGCAGCCCGGACTCCATAACGTATGTAATGCCTTGGCCGCCGTGGCGGTTGGGGTCGAGTTGGAGATCTCCTTTCCGGAGATAGCCGAGGCCCTGGCCAGCTTTTCCGGGGTCCATCGGCGTTTGGAGGTGAAGGGCGAAAAGGGTGGGGTCACGGTGGTGGATGATTACGGGCATCATCCCACGGAGGTTCGGGCCACCCTTGCAGCTCTTCGCAACGTCTGGCCTGGGCGGCGATTGGTGGTCATCTTTCAGCCCCATCGCTACAGTCGGACCCAGGGACTGTTTAAAGAATTTTGTACCGCCTTCCATGACGCGGATATTTTGGTATTGACCGAGGTCTATTCGGCTGGTGAGGTTCCCATCCCCGGGGTTGACAGTGAGGCCCTCTTGGAGGGAATCAAACAGCATGGGCATCGGCATGCCTTGTTGGAGAGGGATTCTTCGGGGCTAACCAGCCGGGTTGTGGCGCTTTTGCGGCCGGAAGATGTGGTGTTGACCTTGGGAGCTGGTAATGTCTGGCAGTTTGGCGATATCATTTTGGAGTTGCTTGGTGATGAATCAAGTTGAGACCAACTAGGGGCAATGAACAACGATCGGGAAAAAATTAAGCAGTGTTTAATGGGTTTGTGGTCGGGGCAGGTCCGGTGGGATGCCCCCATGGCAGACTATTGCACCTTGAAAGTGGGTGGTGAGGCCTGGGCGGTGCTGGCACCGACCGACAGTGATTCAATCGTACGGATTACCAACGGTCTCTCGGCCGAAGGTTTCGCCTGGCGGGTGATTGGTCAGGGCAGCAATCTGCTGGTGCCCGACGAGGGATATCATGGCGCCATTCTGGTCATGGGCTCGGGGTATGGAGCTATTCGGATGGTCAATGAAGCGGGGGAGGCTGTAAGACTGGAGGTTGAGGCTGGCTGCCGTCTGGGACGACTTCTAAATTGGTCACTGGAAAAAGGGCTGGCCGGTTTGGAGTTTGTGGTCGGAATACCCGGCACCCTGGGTGGCGCCGTGGTGATGAATGCCGGAGCCATCGGCCGGGAAATGAAGGATGTGATTGACCTGGTTACCATTTTGGATGGAGCCGGTGAAGTTCATACTCGGACCCAGGATCAACTTTCTTTTACCTACAGGTCCTGGGGGGAGCCACCTGAGTCGATTTTGTTAAGTGCTCGTCTCGTTCTGGATCAAGGCGACGGAGATCAACTCAGGGAGACTTGTCGGGAATTGATGCGGGCTCGGCGCGGGCGGCAGCCCTGGGGGATGGCCAATGCTGGATCCATCTTTAAAAATCCTCCCGGAGGGTATGCCGGTAAATTGATTGAGACTACTGGTTTGAAAGGACTGCAGGTCGGTGGGGCCATGGTTTCTGAGGAGCATGCCAATGTCATCGTTAATACCGGCAAGGCCACGGCCACCGATGTGATTACTCTGATGCATGAGGTTCGGGATCAGGTTCTGACCCGTCACGGTATCAGTCTTGAACCGGAAATTCATATGCTGACGGTGCGACCATGGGAATGAGGTCCGGCAGGGGCGGCAGAATCGGAAAGAGGTGGCAGGGACGCCGAGGAGGAGATGACCGGGGTAAGGTCTGGCGTCGGGGTCTCGTCATGCTGGTTGGGGGGGGGCTGGCAGTTCTGGCTTTGATCGGAGGAGGGGTGTTGATGTATCAAGGACTTTCCCGTGCCCCCTTTTTTCGGATCGTGGATGTGGGAATCAATGGGAATAAACGGATTGATTTCCAGAGTTTGCGGTTGCTTTCAGGGGTGGATATTCATAGTAATCTTATTGCCATTGATCCGGACCAGGTGAAAGCTCGACTGGAGTCCCACCCTTGGGTGGAAAAGGCCCAGGTGAAAAGAGATTGGCCGGATCGTCTGGACATTACGGTGGAGGAACGGAACCCGGTGGCCTTGATCAATAAGGCGGACGGCTTGCATTATATTGATCGTCAGGGTACGGTTTTTGCCCCGGCTGGGGATCGGGATGACCTTGACTTCCCGGTGATCAGCGGGATTGTCGATTGTAGGGAGGGATGCGCTGAGCGCGAAATGGAGTTGGAGGAGGCCTTGCAATTTTTATATCTCGCCGGGCTAGGAAATCCCAATTTAATGGCGCTTAATATTTCTGAAGTTCATTTTTCACCAGAGCGGGAGATGACGGTCTTTCTGGTGGATCGTCCTTTTCCCATCAAATTCGGAACCGGTTCCGTGCGGAAGAAGTACCAGCAACTTACCCGGGTTTTGGGCAGGTTGTATAAACGTCGGGATTTCGCTATAACAGCTTCAATTGATATGGAATACCTGTCGGAGAAGGTCCTGGTGGGTTTTGAGCGGTCGATAGTTGACTAGGGTTGTACGAGAAGCGCATGGGGTTTCACTGGGAACGCCCTTTTTGAAAAATGTCTGTTTCCGGAAGGAAACCAAACTATTCCAATATCCTGAGATAAAAGACTTATCCGGATGGGAACTCATCAAACGGAAGTGAACGATGGCATCACATGATCGTGGAGAAATAATCGTCGGGCTTGATATCGGTACCACTAAAATATGTGCAGTGGTTGCCGAGGTTTTAAAAGATCAGGTGAAGGTGGTCGGGGTCGGCGTGCATCCTTCCGTGGGAATGCGGCGGGGGGTGGTGGTGAACATTGAAAGCACGGTGGAGTCGATCCAGAAGGCGGTAGAAGCAGCTGAACGGATGGCCAAGTGCGAAATCACCGCGGTCTATGTCGGGATTGCCGGCAGTCATATCAAGGGATTTAACAGCCGGGGCCTGCTGCCCATTCGTCATGCCGAGATCTGTCAGGATGATATTGATCGGGTCATTGAAGCAGCCAGTGCAGTCCATATCCCCACCGACCAGGAGGTTCTCCATGTTCTCCCCCAGGAGTTTATGGTGGACGATCAGGATGGTATTCAGTACCCCTTGGGCATGACCGGGGTTCGGTTGGAGGCTGAGGTCCATATTGTTACCGGCCAGGTAGCCGCAGTGCAGAATATCGTCAAATGCTGTAACCGGGCCGGTCTTGATGTCTGTGATGTGGTTTTGGAGCCACTGGCTTCAGCTGAAGCCGTCTTGACTCGGGAAGAGATGGAGTTGGGCATCGGTCTCCTTGATATCGGGGGGGGGACCTCCGATCTGGCGATTTTTACTGAAGGGACCATCAAGCACACCCATGTACTGGGTTTGGGTGGGCATAATCTGACCAATGATCTGTCCATCGGGTTGCGCACTCCTTTGAAAGAGGCGGAACTTCTCAAAGAAAAATATGGTTCTGCCCTGGCCGCTCTGATCGACAAGGATCAGGCCATAGAGGTCCCCAGCCTTGGTGGGCGGCAGCCCCGGCGTATTTCCCAGCGGGTCATGGGTGAGATTCTTGAACCCCGGGTCGAGGAGATGTTCAGTCTGATTAAGCGGGAGCTTGAAGAGAGTAACTTTATCGGGCTGATCAACGGGGGCCTGGTTTTGACAGGTGGGACGTGCCTCCTGGCCAACATGGTCGATCTGGCGGAACAGATCTTTGATTTGCCGGTCCGGCTTGGGTATCCGCGGAAGGTTGAGGGATTAACTGACCTGGTGGCAACTCCTCAGTATGCCACAGGTCTTGGGTTGATTTTTTTCGGGATGAAGCATGAGCCCGTCAGGAAACTAAAGGAAAGTGAGAGTCGGCTCTTCGGGCGATTGTCAAATCGGATGCGAGATTGGTTTCGGCGATCGTTCTGAGCTGGTTTTGGGTCCGGTGATCATCCATTATTTTAGCGAGCAAAGATCCTCTAAAATAATGGAATTCTTTAAAAAATTTATGGATGCCTGAACTGTTTTAGTTTATGATTGCAACTATCGTAAGAAAGACACGATACCGATGAGGTCCAGGTTGAATTCATGAGAAGTCGTTCGGTAATTTAGACTTTGATTGGCGTGGCTTTGCGAGAATGTTTGCTTTTTGCTCCATGATGCGACCATTGGCGTTGGATGAAGAAGGGGTCTGGAATGTCGTTTACATTTGCTGAAAAAGATTCTCGTGCCGTGATCAAGGTCTTTGGGGTCGGCGGAGGTGGCGGGAACGCCATTAATACCATGGAGGAGAATCTCATCCGTGGAGTTCAGTTCATTGCTGCCAATACCGACCTCCAGGCTCTGGAGAATTCCAGGGCGGACATCCGCCTGCAATTGGGGCCGATCTCTGCCAAGGGTCTCGGGGCCGGGGCGAATCCCGAACGTGGACGCGAGGCGGCTGAGGAAAGTGTTGAAGAGATTCGTAATATAATCAACGGTTCCGATATGGTCTTTGTTACCGCCGGTCTTGGCGGAGGAACAGGCACTGGAGCTGCCCCTGTGGTGGCCAGAATCAGTAAGGAAATGGGCGCTCTGACCGTGGCGGTTGTTACCAAACCCTTTTCCTTTGAAGGCCGGACCCGGATGAAGAATGCCAATAAGGGTTGGGAGCTCCTCAAGAAACACGTTGATACAATTATCACCATTCCCAATGACCGATTGCTTTCCCTTTCCGGTAAGAACGGTCGGTTTATCGATGGGATGAAGATGGCCGATGATGTTCTAGTTCAGGCAGTCAAAGGAATCACTGATACCATCAATCTGCCCGGCTATATAAATCCTGATTTTGCCGATGTCAGGGCTATTATGAATGAAATGGGTCCTGCCCTGATGGGAGCTGGGGTTGGCCGGGGAGAAAATCGGGGGGCTGACGCCGTTAATATGGCCATAGCCAGCCCACTTCTTCAGGATATCAGTATTGAAGGAGCTAAGGGTGTCCTGGTCAATGTCTCCTCCCGGGAAGAGCTGTTGAGTATGGCTGAAGTCACTGAGATCACCAGCCGGATTTACGAGGAAGTTCATGAGGATTCAAATATTATTCTAGGGGTAACCTTTGATGAGAGTCTGGGGGATGCCTTGCGAGTAACAGTGATCGCCACCGGCATCAACGGTGAGCCTGATTTTGAAGCCTTACCGGTTAAAGTTGCCTCTCTGCATAGACGTGAAACTGTGGCTCAGTCCTTGCCGTTTCAGGATAAAGACGGACATGACGGGAGATCTTCTTCCAATCTCAGACCTCGAAAAAATCCGTTTCTTGATGTGAGCCACGATGAAGACCGATTGGATACCCCAACGTTCATCCGGAGGAATGAGAACTGACCTCCCTCGTCCAACCTGAGGGTTCTTCCGGCCGAGGGATAAGGGTTCGGTGAGTATTTTTCGATTCGTTTCTGCGTTCCCCATCACGATTTACCCACCGTTTTTTTCTATCGTCAAGGACGTGCCTCTTTACCTGAGGCTGGTCTTCTTTTTGAGATGTAATTCTCAGGCACATTTCGCCATCTTGAACGAAATTCATTTTTCAGGACAGACTCCGGAGACAATGGCATGCGTCACCAGAGACCGGTAAACCGAAACGTCCATACCGAAGAAATCGGTTCCCAGAAAAAGAAATGGCGGGATCTCTTGCCAATTGGCCTTCTCTTTCCCAGTCCTTACCGGGTTGGCATGTCCAATCTTGGTTTCCAATTGATCTATGAACTGGTTAACCGTCATCCTGACATTGTTTGTGAAAGGATTTTTTCCCCGGAAGACGGGGAACCGCCTCGGTCCATCGAGTCATCCCGACCTTTAAGTGATTTTCCTGTCCTCTTCTGCTCCATCGGGTTTGAGCAGGATTTGCCGGGATTTTTAAAGATGCTTCTTCAAGGCGGGGTTGCTCCGCTGGCTTCATCACGGCATCCGGAGGTTTCTGCGGGGAATCCCCTGATTATTGCCGGGGGGGTGGTCTGTTTTATGAATCCGGAGCCCCTGGCCCCCTTTGTTGATGCCATGGTGGTTGGCGAGGCCGAGCCGGTCCTCGGTGGACTCCTTGATTTCTTGCTGGCCAGTTGGCCGATTATAGAGCGGCGCGAGTTGTTGGCCCGGATGGTGCGGATTATTCCGGCACTTTACGTGCCCTGGGCGTATCATTTTGATTTTGATGGGGAAGGCCGGTTGCTTGATATTCAGGTTGAATCCGGGTGGCCGACCCGGATCAAGCGGATTTGTGCCGAAGCCCCGCAGGTCGCGTCCCATTCCCAACTTTTGAGTCCGGCTGCTGAATTTGCCAATCTGTTTCTGGTGGAACTGGGTCGAGGATGTAGCCGGGGTTGTCGGTTTTGTGCCGCTGGTTTTATTTATCGTCCACCGCGACTTTGGTCCGCTGAAAGTATTCTTGCCGCCTTTGATCGCAAACCTGCGGGGATTGATCGAGTAGGTCTGCTGGGCATGGAAATGGCCCGGAAGGATGATTTGGCCAGGGTTGCCGGATTTCTCAGGGGAGAGGGCTGTCTGCTGTCTTTTTCATCATTGCGGGCCGATGCGGTGACTCCTGAGTTGCTTGAACTCCTGGCGGCCAGTGATTTGAAAACTGCAGCCATTGCTCCCGATGGTCCTTCCGAACGGTTGCGTCGGGTCATCAATAAGGGGATCACCGAAGATGATATTCTGCAATCGGCGGAACACCTGGTGGCTGCCGGAGTGACCAATTTGAAACTCTATTTCATGATTGGCTTGCCCTCGGAGACCGAAGAAGATCTTGTGGAGATGGTCGCTCTGGTCAGAAAGGTCGCCCAAAGGGTCGCTGTACCTGGTCGGGCCCGCGGAAGGCTCAGTACGTTGACTTTAAGTATTAATCCTTTTGTACCAAAGCCGTGGACACCTTTCCAATTCCATCCCTTTGCCGGGTTGGCAGAGCTCAAGGGGGCCCAGGATTTTTTAAGACGCAATCTTTCCGGTGAACCAAATCTGAAAATGATGGGTGAAAAGCCGGAAAGGGCCTATCTTCAGGCGGTTTTGTCCCGCGGAGATCGACGGTTGGCCGGGGTTCTGATGACCCTGGCTGAGAGGGGAGGGAACTGGCGGCAGATATTCAAAAGAGTGGCCCTTGATCCTGATTCCTTCTGCCGCCGACGGGGGGAGAAAGAACTTCTGCCCTGGGAGATTATTGATCACGGAGTAAAGCGTGAGTATCTTATTGCCGAATACCATCGATCGCTTAAGGGACTTGCCACTCCGCCGTGTCAGACCGAGACTTGCCGTCGATGCGGGGTGTGTCATGATCCGTCATAGGGCGGACGGGAGGGAGTCGCATCCTTTGTCTTTCGCGTGCTCAGTGTAATTCTTTTGCCCAGCCGCGATCCGGGGCATGATTTCTGTCTCGGGAAGAAAACGTTTTTCCAAAGCACTCAATGGTGGCGCTGATGAGTTCCGAAGATAAGACTGCAGCCATTAAGCCTTTTCGGCTGGTTAAATTCTTTTCCTATACGACCCTGCTTGTTTTTTTGCTGTTCACCCCGTTATTGGCGGTGTTGATTTCAAAAAACGCCAATAATGTCCTGTTGAGTCGAAGCGAAGAGTATGCCCTGGTCTTTGCCAGTAATATTAATAGCCAGGTTTATGATCGTTTCGTGGTGCCCTCCGTGCTGCGTTTCGGAAGTCTGGCCCCCCAACATCCTGGCCAGCAGAAGCGATTGGATCTCATTGTTAAGGACATCACCCATGGGATGAAGGTGGAGTCGGTTAGTATTCTCGATCAGCAGAATGATACCGTGGCTTATTCGACTTTCAGCGAGCGAATTGGTCTCAAAGGGGAAGGAGGCCAGGAATATTTGGAAGCCCGGGAGGGTGGATCGTCGTCGAGACTTATTCGTGACGGGTCAATCCTAAATTTGTTGCCGGGCGCTAAGCCGGCGGTCTTTAAGTTGATTTCCTATATCCCCTTCAGGTCCGAGAAAAACTCTGCTAAAATTATGGGGGTCATCGAAATAGTCCAGGATATGTCGGATGATTATCATGAAATGATCAAGCTGGAAGGGGGGATAACCCTGATCGCGACCCTGGCCATGTTTCTTCTTTTCGTCGTTCTTCGGCTGATCGTGGCGAAGGCCGACCAGCAGATCGATGCCAGAGCCCGGGAGCGGCAGATTCTTGAGGAGAAGCTTCTGCGGAACGAACAGTTGGTAACCTTGGGAAAGATGGTGGCATCGGTTTCCCATGAGATCAAGAACCCCCTGGGGATAGTCCGAAGTACGGCTGAAATGCTTCGGAAAAGATTGGGAGGGGCGTCTGATGCCAATGATCGTCTGCTCCTGATTATCATTGAGGAGACCGGTAGGCTTGACCGAATTGTCCGGGAGTTTCTCGATTTCGCCAGACCTAGGAAGATGCAACTCCAATCTGTTTCGATCTCTGAAATTGTAACCGATGCGGTAAATTTTGTTGAACCGGAACTGAACCAACGAGGTATTCGGAAGAGACTAACTTTGAGTGATAGGGTTAAGCCATTGATGGTTGATCGTGAACTTCTTTATCGGGCCATGCTGAATATCTTGTTAAACAGTATATATGCCATGCAGGAAGAGGGGGGGGAGTTGGCGGTGGTCGTGCGTCCGGTTGAGCTTGGCCGAGAAGGGGTCGTGGTGGAAATAAGTGATACAGGTCCCGGCATTCCTGAGGATCGCCGGGATCAGATTTTTAAACCGTTTTACTCCGACAAGGTCAGGGGAAGTGGTCTTGGGCTGGCTATAGTGAAAAAAATTATCGAGGACCACCGAGGAGCCATTGAATTGATCAGTCCTCCGGGGACGGGAGCAACTTTCCGGATAACTTTGGGCTGATCCCTCCGCCCCCGTCTCGGATTTATTTCTTTTTAGTTTTTTGAGAGATCTGGCTCTGCATACGATCTCGTTCTGCCTTTAACTCCTGATAGGTTTGTTCCGCAGTTTGTTCTGACTCGGCCTGTTTTTGACGTAACTCATCGGTCTTGGCCTTGAGTCGTTCTTCCTTTATCTTAACAGCTTCGACCCCGAAGAGGGTTGAGGCCAGGTATTTGAAGGAGAATTTCATCAGGGCGACATCGTCTTCCCGAATCTGATTCAGGGTCTCCTCGTTGATATCATAGGTATTAAGGAATGAGGGACTGAAAACATAGGTTCTGAACTTATCCAGGTCGGTGCTGGCCATAAAAAACATCTTCTGGGCTGGTTCGCTGAGAGTTGCCTGGAGGCCGAATGATTTCCGGCGCATGACCAGTTCCATCCACTCCTTGTTCATTTCGTCGCTTTCGTCGATCCCTTGGTCCTGGCGCCATTCACGGATGGTCATCATCTGCGCCTCATCGTGCCCTTTGCAATGGGACTCTTTGACTAGGAAATAAAATTCCTCAGCACCGCTGCCTTCTTCAGCTGCTCCATGGAAGAAGGACATCCCCACCGGATAATACCGGCAGGTGGTGGGTCGATGCGGATAAATGGTACATCCCTCATCAGTAACAAATGGACAGCGGCCCTCGGCATCAAGATGAATCTTCACCCCGGGCATATCGGTCTTTTCGAGGAAAACAGGAGTGGTGAAACGTAGGAGGAACTCATCGGCCGTCAGGTTAAGGGCGCGGCGGATGCGAAGGATGTCGTAGGGAGTCAGGAAGATGTTGACATTGCCACAGCATGCAGTAAAGCATGAAACCCCTGGATGGCAGCGAAACTTGAGGTTGCTGTCACGGGTTAGTTTGGCAGGCATGATATTGGAGGGATTATTTGCCTCCTTGAAGAGTGATTTGTGGGTAGTTTGGTCAGCCATTATGGAACCCCTGGTTGGTAGTGTGAGGAAAAAGGATGCATCAATTATGTGGAGAAATTTCTTCTGGAGAAGAACTCGGGAAAAAAGACCAGAAGGTGTCGATGGAACCAATCCCAGCTGAAATTTCGACGAAATATGA
Source organism: Pseudomonadota bacterium (assembly GCA_018814305.1). Classification (GTDB taxonomy): domain Bacteria; phylum Desulfobacterota; class Desulfobulbia; order Desulfobulbales; family JAGXFP01; genus JAHJAA01. The sequence continues at coordinate 9,273 of JAHJAA010000020.1, read as the reverse complement.
TCTCCAAGTGGCGGCTACTTTAATCATCACCTTCACGGGTGTCAAACTGAAATCATCGATTCATTGGTCTCTGTGTCGCCTGACTACTAGGAGGGCTTTGTGCTTCGGGAAGAGGACTTTTGTGGTTGTTTAGAAATTTTGTTGAAAAATGGGAGAACGGTCTGGCCAAGCAGTAAAGCATCAAAAGGATGTAAATTCAGCTGGGTTCCAGCCACGCAGGTTGGACCAGGATTTCACCACTCTAAGTGACAGTTGGTCTCCGCGGCAGCTTAATTGAATATATGATTGAAATTACCCTGATCAGGTCTCTTCAAAGATAATAAAATAAATGAAAAAATAATATTTTAGGTGATATGGGGGGTGGTCGTTATACCCGGCAGAGAGGAACAGACCGGACAATAGTTTTTTCCTTGACATTTAATATCTGAAAAATTATACAACTGTCTTGTGGTAAAAAATGAGTGGGTCCTCATTTATTTTCAGAGCCCATCATTCCGCAGTTTTTGAGTATCTGGTGTTGATATCAACTCCTGTCAGTCGGACGATGGTCAATGTTAGGGACGGTCGCTGAAGTTGGGCGTGCTGTTTCATGTGTTGTTTTCGTTTCTGGCCGGTCTTGTTCATGGTGTCTCAGTAAAAAGTGGATTCGGTGTTTTGTCGAATCCGAACATTTAATTAAGTAAGGAGGTAAGTTAATGCCGAGCTATGTAGATCCTTCTAAGTGTGACGGCTGCAAGGGTGGTGATAAGACTGCCTGCATGTACATCTGCCCCAACGACCTGATGGTTCTGAATGTTGAGGCGATGAGGGCTTATAATCAGGAGCCAGATGCATGTTGGGAGTGTTACTCTTGTGTCAAGATCTGTCCTCAGGGCGCCATCGCTGTTCGTGGTTACAATGACTTTGTACCCATGGGCGGTCAGGTACATCCGATGCGCAGTTCCGATTCCATCATGTGGACCGTTAAATTTCGTAACGGTAACATGAAACGTTTCAAATTCCCCATCCGAACCACTGCTGAAGGTGCTGCTAATGCATACACCAGCGGCAAGGGCGAGAACCTGGATGATGAGCGTCTGCTCCTCGAGACCGAGTTGAAGACCCCCACCATGCTGGCTAAATAATTGAAACGGAACAATGGATAAACATTAACCATTTTAAATATGAGTTAAGGAGAAACGATTATGGCGTTACCGAATATGCCTCTGGGCGAACTGCCCGCCGTAACCAATCCTGAGATTGTTGAGCACGACGTCGATGTTTTGATCATCGGTGGCGGTATGGCCGCTTGTGGTTGTGCTTTCGAAATCAAGAAATGGGCCCCAGCCGATCTGAAAATTACTTTGGTTGACAAAGCTTCCATGGAGCGTTCAGGCGCTGTTGCCCAGGGTCTGTCTGCCATCAATACCTACATCGGCGAAAATGCGATTGAAAATTATGTCAAAATGGTTCGGAATGACCTGATGGGCGTTGTTCGCGAGGACCTGATCTATGACTTGGGTCGTCACGTTGACGAGTCTGTCAAATTGTTCGAAGAATGGGGTCTGCCGATCTGGAAGAAAGATGCCGACGGCAACAACCTTGATGGTGCCAAGCCCGCCCCCACCCTGCGTGAAGGCGGCGAGCCGGTTCGTACCGGGAAATGGCAGATCATGATCAACGGTGAATCCTATAAGTGTATCGTTGCCGAGCCGGCTAAAAGCGCTCTTGGTGAAGAGAACTGCCTGGAAAGAATCTTTATCGTCAAACTGCTGCTTGACAAAAATGTCGAGAATCAGATCGCCGGTGCCGTGGGCTTCTCCACCCGTGAGAATAAGGTCCATGTCTTCCGTTGCAAAACCGCTCTTTGCGCCTGTGGCGGTGCGGTAAACATCTTCCGTCCCCGGTCCACCGGTGAAGGTAAAGGACGTGCCTGGTATCCGGTATGGAATGCCGGTTCCACCTACACCATGTGTGCTCAGGTCGGTGCTACCCTTACCATGATGGAAAATCGTTTCACACCTGCTCGTTTCAAAGACGGGTATGGACCGGTTGGTGCCTGGTTCTTGCTGTTCAAGGCCAAAGTTCAGAATGGTCTGGGTGAGTTCTATGCCAATACCGATGCGGTCAAAGACGAACTGTCCAAGTTTATGCCGTACGGTCAGTCTGCGGTTACCCCGACCTGTCTGCGTAACCACTTGATGATCAACGAGCTGAAAGAAGGCCGAGGCCCGATCTACATGGCCACCGACGTAGCTCTGAACGCCTTCATTGAAGAGCGTCGTGCTAAGGGTATGGACGAAAAAGACCTTAAGAAATTCTGGAAGCATCTTGAGTCTGAGGCATGGGAAGACTTCCTCGACATGTCTGTTGGTCAGGCTGGTCTGTGGGCTGGGATGAACATCGAGCCGGAGAAGGTTGGATCTGAGATCATGCCGACCGAACCGTACATGCTTGGTTCACATTCCGGTTGTTGTGGTATCTGGACCTCCGGTCCTGATGAAGACTGGGTCCCGACTGTTGATGGTCCCCGTAGCCACCAGTACAAATGGGGTTACAATCGGATGACCACGGTCAATGGTTTGTTCACCGCCGGTGATGGTGTCGGTGCATCCGGTCATAAATTCTCCTCTGGTTCACATGCCGAAGGTCGAATTGTTGCCAAGCAGATGGTTAAATTCTGTCGCGACAATGCCTCTTTCAAACCGGAATTGGCCCAGACCGCTCAGGAACTGGCCGACGAGATTTACGCTCCGGTCAAACTGTATCATGAGCATGTCGGTGCTACCACTGCTTCTGATGTTAACCCCAACTACTGCAAACCTGCCGGACTGATGATGCGCCTGATGAAGGCCACTGACGAGTATGGTGGTGGTGTTGCTACCTACTACATGACCTCCGGTAAACTGCTGAACATCTGTCTGGATCTCCTCCGCATGCTGCGGGAAGATGCAGAGCTGATGGCAGCCGGTGATCTCCATGAGCTCATGAGAGCTTGGGAGAATTATCATCGGATCTGGTGTGTTGAGACCCATATTCGTCACATCGAGTTCCGGAAAGAAAGTCGTTATCCGGGCTTCTATTACCGGTCAGATTATCCGACCGTTGATGATGCAAACTGGAAGGCTTTTGTTAACTCTACTTTCGATCCGAAGAGCAAGGAGTGGAAGTGTGAGAAGGTTAACTGTATCAATATTATAGAGACCGAGCCCTGGATCTGATTCATCATATCCACGTGAGGTGAGAATGATTTTCGGATGCGCTAGGTTCGTGCGTGCGCGTGCCGAAACAATGTCATGCTCATCGTGACCATCACCTATTTTGGGGAAGTGGTTTTCGGTTGTAGATTTTGACTGATTAAATCTCCAGGTGTCTTGATAATAAGACGCCTGGAGATTTTTCTATCCAAACAGGTATATGGTTTGTTTAACTGAGCCGGTCTCAGAGCCACTGGAAATGGTTGCCGGTTGAGTTAAGCAAACCGTTTAATTCTTTATTAATATTTATGCGTATGGAGGCTAGGGATGACGGACGAACGCAGCGCATCTGGCGCAGGTGGAGTTCTGGTCGTTGGCGGCGGTATCAGTGGATTGACAACCGCCCTTGAAGCCGCGGAAGTTGGCAAGGATGTTTTTCTCATCGAGAAAAACCCGTATATGGGTGGTCGGGTGGCTCAACTTAACCAGTACTTCCCGAAACTTTGCCCACCTTCCTGTGGACTGGAGATCAATTTCAAACGGGTCAAGAACAACCGGAAGATCAGGATGTATACCATGACCGAGGTCCAGAGTGTTTCCGGTTCAGCCGGTATGTACCAGGTCACTCTTGAAACCCGTCCTCGTGGGGTCAATAACAACTGTACCGGTTGCAATGCCTGCGTCGAGGTCTGTCCTCAAGAACGAGACAATGACTTTAATTTCGGTATGGATAAATCCAAGGCGATTTATAAAGCCCACGAAATGGCCTTCCCCATGAAGTATGTTATTGATGCCCAGGCCTGTGATAAATGTGGTAAATGTGTTGAGGCCTGTCGCTACAATGCCATCGAACTGGACATGGCCGCTAAGACCATGACCGTCGATGTTTCATCTATTGTCTGGGCAACCGGCTGGAATCCCTATGATCCGACCAAAATGGAGAATCTGAAATACGGATCGAGTCAAGCCATCATTACCAACATGATGATGGAGAGACTTGCCGCTCCTGGCGGTCCCACCGACGGGCGGATTCTGCGCCCTGGTGATAATAAGGAACCGGAGAGCTTTGCCTTTGTTCAATGCGCCGGATCCCGTGATGAAAATCATCTTGAGTATTGTTCCTACATCTGCTGTATGGCGACTTTGAAGCAGATTACCTATATTCGCGAGCGCTATCCAGAAGCCCGAGTTACCGTTTTCTATATTGATCTTCGGTCGCCTGGAAAGTATGAAAAGTTCCGAGAAAAATTGATGGCTGATGACAAGGTGACCTTTATTAAGGGTAAAGTTGCCGATATTATCGCTGAAGATGATGGTGGGGTTACTGTTGTTGCTGAAAATGCCGTGACTGGTGAAAAGGTCCATGCGAAAGTTGATCTGGCCGTTCTGGCCACCGGAATGGAGCCGGCCGGGCAGGCTGCAGCTGCCAAAGTCGGTGTCGATATGGACAGCAATGGTTTCATCATCTCCGATGCGGGCAAGGGAATGTTCGCCGCCGGTTGCGCCAAAAAGGCCGCCGACGTCGTCACCAGCACTCAGAACTCAACAGCTGCAGCCCTGAAAGCTATTCAGGCTTCTAGGTAGGAGGAGGGTCAATGGATAAGAAATATGGTGCGTATATCTGCACGGGATGCGGCATCGGTGATGCCTTGAACATAGATGGTCTCGCCGGCGTCGTTACCGGTGAGATGAAGATGGATTGTAAGACCCATGAGGCGTTGTGCAGCGTTGCCGGACGGGAAATGATCCAGATTGATATCAATGCCGGGGTTAACACAATCGTTGTCGGCGCCTGTTCTCCTCGGGTTATGCAGGATGAGTTTGATTTTGGCGAGGATAAGATCACGATCCGTGCCAATTTGAGAGAGCAGGTCGTGTGGTGTCGAGGGGAGAATCCTGATGATGAATATGTTCAGGAACTTGCCTCCGATTATTTGCGGATGGGGTGTACCCAGGCCAAGAAAACTGAACTGGCTACTCCATACCAGCTTGAGACCATTAGTAAGAAGATTCTGGTTATGGGCGGTGGGATTGCGGGCATGACCGCGGCTATTGAGGCTGCTAATGCCGGGTATGAAGTAACTCTGGTCGAGAAAACCGATAAACTTGGGGGAAAGGCCCTTGGCTGGCGGAAACAGTTTCCCAGTAAGGCTCCCTGGGCCGATCTAGAAAGCCCGGTCGTTGGTGATATGGTCAAGGCAGTTACTGGTAATGCCAAGGTCACCGTCAAGACCGAGACTGAGGTAGCTCGGGTTGCCGGTGCCCCCGGCGATTATCTGGTCACCTTTAAAGCGGCTGGAGCCAAAAGTGAGTGGGATGCCCCTGCCAAGGTTGCGGTGGATGAGCAGGATAAGATCGATAAGGGCCAGTTGCCCGATCCCAATGATGGGCTGCAGGGATATATGAAGGAAAACCCCGACGGCGAGAAATTTGGTTCAGTCGTTTTGGCCACCGGATGGGTTCCTGCCGATGTCTCCGAATATGAGCACTTGAATGTAGCTCACGATAAAGTTGTCACCAATGCCCAATTTGAAAAACTGGCCAAGGAAGGCAAGGTTCCGGCCCGGGTGGCTTTTATCCAGAGTCCTGGCGGAGACGAGCATGATAAGGATTTCCCGTACTGCAACTCGGTAACCAGCATGGTGGCCTTGAAGCAGGCCAAATATGTCCGGGAAGATAATAGTGATGGTAAGGCCTATATCCTTTATCAGCATATGCGGACGCCCGGGAATATGGAGCTTTTTTATAAAGCGACTCAGAATGACGAAGGCATCTTCATGACCAAGGCCTCTGTGACGGGTGTTGCCGAACAGGGTGGTGCCTTGGTGGTAAGTGCCAAGGATACCCTGTTGAATGAGGATATAACCATTGAAGTCGATATGGTAGTCCTGGCGGCGGGAATGGTTCCCACAACCAAGAGTGCCCCCTCGGTCAATCTGGCCTATCGTCAGGGCCCAGGATTCCTTGATCTGGATCTTTTTGATGGGTATGCCGACTCTCATTTTATCTGTTTCCCCTATGAAACTCGGCGGACAGGGGTTTACACCTGCGGTGGAGTTCGGAAGGCAATGCCCATGGACGAGGTCCTGGACGATGCCACAGGTGCCGCACTTAAAGCCATTCAGTGTATTGAATCGGCTGATCGTGGGGTAGCGGTTCATCCCCGTTCCGGTGATACAACCTATCCCGAGTTTTTCTTCCAGAGATGTACCCAGTGTAAACGTTGTACCGAGGAGTGTCCGTTTGGGGCTCTTGATGATGATGAAAAGGGGACTCCCAAGCCCAACCCGACTCGTTGCCGGCGATGCGGTACCTGTATGGGAGCCTGTCCTGAAAGAATCATCGGTTTCAAGAACTACAATGTCGATATGATTGGTTCCATGATCAAAGCCATTGAGGTACCCGATGATGATGAGGATAAACTCCGCTTTCTGGTTCTGGTCTGTGAAAATGACGCGTATCCCGCCATTGATATGACTGGAATCCGCCGGAAAGGTATCAATAACCTGGTTCGCTTCATCCCGGTTCGATGTCTGGGCTCAGTGAATATGGTCTGGATCAAGGATGCCCTCTCCTCTGGAATGGACGGTGTTTTGCTCTTGGGCTGCAAATATGGTGATGACTACCAGTGTCATTTTGTGAAAGGCAGCGAGATTGCCGATAAGCGGATGGCGAATATCGGTGAAACTTTGGGCAGTCTTGGCCTTGAACCGGAACGCTGTGCCATGCAGCAGGTAGCCATAACCGACTATGATAAAGTTCCTGATATTATTCAGGAATTTGTCGATCAAATTGTCGAGATGGGACCGAATCCCTTCAAGGGCTTCTAAGATTGAGTTGAATGAAAAAATGTCCGATGGTGGTGTTGTAACCACCATCGGACTGTTGTTTTTTCGGCTGGTCTTTTTGATCTGAGTCGTGTTCCTGGAACGACGTGAGTCGCAAATGATATGGGGAGGTAACGAGGATGTCTGAAGGTATGAGGGTGGAGCCCGATCTTAATTTTATTAAATATCTGAAGAGTGCCGGTGGCGATTCGGTGAAAAAATGTTTTCAGTGCGCTACCTGCTCGGTGGTCTGTCCGTTGTCATCCGACGGCAACCCTTTTCCCAGAAAAGAGATGATCTGGGCTCAGTGGGGACTCAAGGAAAGGTTGGCCGGAGATGTTAACGTTCTCCTGTGCCACCAGTGTGGTGATTGTACCGCCTATTGTCCTCGGGGTGCTAAGCCTGGTGACGTGCTTGGCGCGATCCGGGCCTATGCCTATACCCATTACGGTTTTCCCCAAGGACTGGCGAAAATGTGCAGCAGCGGGAAAAACTTTCCTCTACTGTTAGGGATTCCCATGGTATTGATTGGCCTGCTCTGGTTCCTGTCCGGCGGTATGCATGTGCCAAGTGTCGAAATATTCAAAGAAGCTGGATTTGGACATTTTTTTGGCGAGGGTAAAGTCCTCGGTGGTCTTTTGACTAAAAATGTTGCGTTCATTGACTTAATCTTCCTTCCCGCCTTTGCTTTTGCCGCCTTTGCTTCGTTTAAAGGGGCAACTGCAATGTGGAATAAAATGAGCACCTCAGTCAACGCAAACCAGGATTACCGACCCTCTGCAAAGCAGTTTGTCACTGAATTCCTGCTGCCATCCATGGTCGAAACCCTTCAACATAAACGCTTTAATGAGTGTGGGACCAATCAGAACCGGGTTAAGGGACATTTACCATTAGTTCTGGCCTTTATAGGTCTTTTTATCGTGACCAATTATGCATTTATCGTGAAGGATATAATTGGTTATTTTGTTGAAGGACTTCACGGCCCAATCGCTATGGGAAATCCGATTAAAATTCTCGCTAATATAAGCGCTATTGCTATGATTGTCGGTGTAGGCATTCTCTGGGCTAATCGCTCCAATACAGAAGAGTCCCAGGGTTCCTCGCCCACCTTTTATGACTGGTTTTTGATCGGTGTTATCATGGCTGTCGGGATCACCGGCCTGGGGGCTGAATTGATTCGGTTGCTTGGGATCCCCTCATTTGCCTATTTCTTTTACTATATGCATCTGGTGTCGATTTTTATGTTGTTTTTCTATATGCCGTACACCAAGTTTGCCCATATGGTTTACAGAACTGTGGCCATGGCCTTTGAGCGCTATCGAGAAAGCGGATTTGTAATCAAAGCTGACTAAGAGTGAATAATTCTTTTTTGGGTTTTGAACTGTCTTCCTGAACCGCGATATCGTTGCCTTTTGGGGTGGATGTTGTGAAACATCCACAACGTAAAAAAAATGTTGATGTTTCACAACGAAGTGAGTAGTATGTCGCGTCACGCTGGCGTAGCTCAATTGGCAGAGCAGCTGATTTGTAATCAGCAGGTTGCGGGTTCAAGTCCCATCGCCAGCTCCAGGCGAATGGTGATCCCGGGAAGTCTTTGCTGCTGCTCGTGAAAAAGATTTTAGCAAGGCGCATTAAGGTATATAGTTTCTGGTTTTTATCATGGCCGGATAAGTAATTCCGGCCATGATTTTTAATTGTAGTGGAGGGGTTCCCGAGTGGCTAAAGGGAACAGACTGTAAATCTGTCGGCGACGCCTTCGGAGGTTCGAATCCTCCCCCCTCCACCATAATATGATGTTGGTGACGGTCGGTGTTCGCAGAACCGCCGGCTTTTGAAAAAACAGGCGGGAATAGCTCAATTGGTAGAGCATCAGCCTTCCAAGCTGAGGGTCGCGGGTTCGAAACCCGTTTCCCGCTCCAGTGTAAGCCCGGCTTCCTGTTTCATGGAGGCCTGTAGATAAAGTCCATTTGCCCACGTAACTCAGTAGGTAGAGTACTTCCTTGGTAAGGAAGAAGTCACCGGTTCGAATCCGGTCGTGGGCTCCAATAATTATCGCAGTCGGCATGCTGCTGGCATAGAATAAACAGAGCCTGTTTGAGTGAAAATTAGAAAAGGGCAAGAGGAGATCTGTCATGGCAAAGGAAAAATTTCAAAGAACAAAACCCCATGTAAATATAGGCACGATTGGTCATATCGATCATGGGAAGACGACATTGACCTCAGCGATAACGCGGGTATTGTCCCTTCGTGGCTTGGCCAAAGCCACTGAT
>JAHJAA010000091.1 GCA_018814305.1 Pseudomonadota bacterium | reverse complement strand
CCTCGAAGCCATCAACGGCCTTATTCAGGCGGTCAAAAGAAGAGCCAGAGGTTATCGAACAACCAAGAACCTGATCAACATGGCCTACCTTATTGCCGGCAAACTGGATTTCATGTTACCCACTTGAAATAGCGAAGAGCCTCGAAAAAAGAACAATTTTCAATGATATTATTGATTCCATTACAGGAAACCCCTCCCCCGCTACCGTCAGCCTTGCAGTTATTGAACGTACAATCTTCTATATTTATATCTTTCCCATCAGAAATATGTATTCCCCCACCATCATAAGATGCACTACAGTCAATAAAGGTGCAGCTGGATATCTTGCCCCTACTGGGACTACTAAGATAAATCGCACCGCCCCCGTATGCTTCGCAGTTATCAAAAGTACAATTCGTAATCGATAGACCGCTTCCACCGTAAATTGCTCCCCCCCACCCAATTCCTTCAAATGTACTACACGATTCGAAAATACAGTCAGCGATTACAACAGTCTCTGAAGCAGAAATATACCCAACAGTTATTGCTCCCCCTCCAAGGGCAGTACAATTATTAAAACTACAATTAGTTATTTGAGAACTACCATTTATTTGAAGCGCACCTCCGTCAAAACCTTCGGCAGAAGAACAATAATTGAAAGCACAGCGATTTATACTACCGTACCCATTTATGGCTGTTTGATTACAATTATTAAAAGTAATATCACTAACTTCGCCACCGAATAGCACGATACCAGCTCCACTGATAAAAACCTTTTCCCTGGAAACACCAAGAAGAGACCAGTTGTGAGGCAAAGATTCTTTATCAGAAAGGTTGTGTCTTCCTTCAAAAATAAAAATAGTTCCATTATTTGACCCTGGAGCGTTAGATCTAGCAATCTCTGTCGCTCTAGCCACAGCAGCATTTAGGGACAACATGGGACTTTGTGGTGTAAATCCATTCCCACTTGTAGTTGAAGTGTAATTCACATAAATGTAGCCATTAAAATCATTAATATCATACGATTCATTGGAGCCAGAGTTGGCATTGCCCTCTGGCTGTGCGGTAGTGGTTGTTGTATTTTCGATAGTTGACTCTGAGGTAGTCACATCACTTCCCGCATCATCAACCGTAATTCCACTTCCTGAAGTACGTGTTGAACTCCACTTACCCACTAAACCAGAAGGCCAGCCATTAGTCGTAAATGAAATATTAAAATCGCCATTACCTTCACCGTTTACAGCTAATCCAGTGACAGCCAAATTAAATGAAGAAGTGCCATATCCAGCGGGAGCACCTACCGCTGTGGCTGTTCCTGTAGCTGTAAAAGAAATAGAAGACCCGGAGATAGTCACCGGGGCATTTGTAAAAGGACAAGAAATATCATAACCATTATAAGAATAATTCCACTCACCGCTGCCTGTAGTGGTCTGCCCATTTTTTGTTAGCATCCACCTACCAGCCCCTTGCCCACTATCAGCATCATGTGTCCAGTTTTCGGTGATAGATGTTTCGATATTAGTAGTACTGCCTCCACCGCCACCACCACAATTTACAATTATGAATGAAATGACGGCTAGAAATAGCAAAATGAATAATTTAAATCCTCGCATTACTTCCCCCAGTATTCTTAAAATATTATATTTCAGTTGGATCATTTCCATTAACCGATATTATCCGTTTTGTCATGTCAGTTTTCGCCCCATAAATTTGTCATCCTTTGTCCTACAAATCCTAGCATGAACATCAAACTCCCATATCAATACAACAAAAAAAAAGCGACCGAGGATCAAATCTCCCTCAGGTCGCCTTTTTTTATTCATGAACCGATATACTGTTTGAAATCAGGGTCAAGATATTTCCAAACATCAGGACAAAATATTCAAGAGACACATTAACTTGGCACATGCTACGATACTCATCGTGCGAGCACGCCGAATATGAGTCAAGCACAGATGCGACTCCTTTTTCTATATCGGGGTTGATTATAGCTTTGAAAGTTTCTCGTTAAGTTGGCGTATCTATACTGGGGCCACACTCTTTAGCCTGCTGGTGGAACCGGTCGAACAGAGGGACATATCAACCGCAATGTCGGTCAACCTGTCAAAATCCTGGTAAAAACAACGTATTTTGTAAAACAACCGGCTATCCTTTGACTGTACTCCGGATACCAGCCTGGTCATGAAATTAGGGTGGGCGTCATAAAAAAAAGAGCCGTTATATTGAGCAGCTGTCTAGCCTGTTTATATGGATTGAACGTGGTGTTTTTTTCTCCACTGCTTCTGGCGGCAGACTGTAAGCCCTGGACTCTACCTCAAAACCAAGAACAGTCTCCTCTCCTCGGTAACATTATCATTGAGATCAAAGACGTATTCGATACGACAGACGAGAATGAAAACTCCTGGTTTCATCGGTCGACCAATTACTTTCATTATAAAACCCGGAAATCCGTCATTGAAAACCAACTCCTGTTCAAAACTGGAGACAGTTATAGCCCTGAGCTTGTGACTGAAACCGAGCGATTACTGCGTGCCAATCGCTATATCAAGTCCGCACGAATCTTCCCCACCCGCATTTGTGACGACAAAGTCGAATTACAGGTCGATACAACCGATAGCTGGACCTTAACACCTGGATTAAGCTTTGGACGTTCCGGTGGTGTCAACCACTCTGCTATCTCGGTGGAAGAACACAATTTATTTGGCTATGGCACTGAAATAGAATTCGAGACGAGCAAAGGTAGCGAGAGAAGTCAGGACATTCTCACTTATAGAGATAATAACCTGCTCGGCGACCGGTATACCTTTAATGCGAATTATCAGGATAATAGTGATGGACGTGCTTACGGCTTTAGTACCGGCCTGCCTTTTTTCCAATTTGCCAGTCAATACGCATGGAATGTAAGTGCCTCTTCGACTATCGGGGAAAATGCTCTATATGAAGGTGGCAAGGTCACCTCTTATGTCGGCCGGGAAGATCACCAGTTCAGCAGCTACTATGCCTGGGCCGTCTCGGAAACTAAAAATTCTGTTAACAGATACCGGATTGGGTGGTCTTTCCTTGACTCTAAAACATTTGAAGTTTTAAACCATCCCGCAAGTGATTTACCCGAGGATGCAGTTTACTCCTCCCCGTATGTCGGCTGGCAGTACCACAGACAAAATTATATTGTGAAAAATAATTTGTTTGGAGTGGCGGTAATAGAGGATGTTTCAATTGGTTATAATGCAGACATACAGCTTGGCTGGATCAATGAGGCATGGGGAGCAACGCAAGATTTTTTATCGTTGAAAGCTACCTATTCCCGTGGATATCAATCAGATACAAACCAGCTGGCGTTATGGGATTTAAACATCAGCGGCCTCTTTGGTAATGGTACGAATAAAGATGTCACCATCAGGGCTCGTGGTGACTGGTTTATTTTTCATAATAACCAGAGTCGCTTGCATGTCCATGGCATTATTGAAGCCGGGAATGAGCTATCAAGCGATCAACAGTTAACGATTGGCGGGGACTCTGGATTACTTGGCTACCCTTTAAAATACCAAAGTGGGGATCGTAAGTTCCTTTTTTCGCTGGAAGACCGGTATTTATTTGACTGGTATCCTCTTCATCTATTGAAGACGGGAGCCTCTGTGTTTGCCAATATCGGCGCTGCGTGGGATTCGGCAACAGAGACGAGACACACCTTGCGCGATGTCGGATTCGGTTTGCTTATTGCGTCGACACGACAGTCAACCATGAAAATCGGACACCTTTATTTTGCTTTCCCTTTGGATGACAATGATCTGGTAGATGGGTTTCAGATTGTCATCGGCGCTGAAAGCAAATTCTAGAAACCTGTCGGACTTAGAAAATCGCAACGCAAGTTCGAGAAATCGAGACCAGATTCCCACGGCTTTAAGGCGAATGGCAGAACTATTTTTGGAAATACTTATTTATAAGAATTTGTTTATTTTGCGTTTCACTTTGTCTAGACTAGTTATGGGGGTAACTACAAAACAAAGTCGCCATGCAAAAACCGAAGAAACATCCAGATTCCACCCCACCCTCCGTTCAGGGCAGAACTCCGTCCCTTGCCTTCCTCCGCGCCATCTCTGACTCGGCAGCAGCCCCCTTGATCGTGATCGCCCCCGACTTCCGAATACAATTCATGAACCGAGTCGCCATCGACACTTTAGCTGGCGGAGAAGATCTTCTCGACACCCCTTGCCATAGATTGATTGCCAACTCTGATCAGCCTTGCATCGGGATCGACGGCCAATGTCCACTGGTGGAAATCGGCAAAACCGGGAAGACGACCAAGGTTGAGTATGAGAAAAAACTCCCCGATGGCACCAGTCGCTTTTACGAAGTGATCGCCTCTCCCCTCCACGACGACCATGGCTCATTTCAGGGAATTGTCGAAACCTTGCGGGATATCACCGAGCAAGAAGAACTCATTCAAATGCTTATGAGCGACCGGGAAAACCTGGACCGTCTCTTCTTGCAATTAACCGCCGATTTCACCCAGGCCAAGGAACAATCCGAACTCCTCTACCGGGTCATCCCCAGCGCCATCTTCACCGTGAACACCGAGCGAGTCATCACCACCTGGAACAATAAAGCTGAGGATGTAACCGGTTACCGGGCCGCCGAAGTCCTCGGCAAAACCTGCACCATCTTTGCCCTCGATCCCTGCACTAGCGGATGCGGGGTCTTTTCCGATAAAATAGACAAACCAATCATAGCCAGGGAGTGCCTGATCCGGACCAAGGACGGCCAGGTCAGAACCATCACCAAAAACGCCGATTTGCTGCATAACTCCAATGGCATGGTCATCGGGGCGGTGGAAAGTTTTGAAGATATCACCAACCGAAAAAAATTTGACAAACAACTTCGCGCTGAGCGTGACAAATTCAGGAGTATGCTGACCGCACTGAATCAGGGAATGCACATTTTAAATCGGAACTACCTGATCGAATACCAGAATGACATCTTAAAAGAGGCCTTCGGTGACCAGGTCGGCCGCAAATGTTACGAAATTTATAAACGGCTGGAGGAACCCTGTGAAATATGCCGAATGCAGGCCGCCATCGAGCAAGATCAACTCCAGCGCACCGAACTACTCATGACCAACGGTCGTTTCTACGAACAAAGTTACGTGCCTTTCACCGATGTTGACGGTGAGACCAAGGTCCTGATTATGCTGCGAGACATCTCCGAAGAAAAGGCCAAACAGGCCGAGACTATGCGCGCCGCCCAACTGGCCTCCATCGGCGAACTGGCTGCCGGGGTCGCCCATGAAATAAACAATCCCATTAACGGCATCATTAACTATGCCCAGATCCTCCTGGACGAGATCAACAGCGATGCCCCGGCGGATTCCCCCGATCCCCGACCAGCCTCACGGATCCTTCCCAAGGTAATTAATGAAGGCGAACGAATCGCCGCCATTGTCAGTAACTTGCTCTCCTTTGCCAGACAGGGCGCCGAAGAGATCGAAGATACCGATGTGGAAGAAGTGATGGTAGCGGCGATTGAATTGATCAACCATCAACTCAACAAAGAGGGCATAGATATTGCATTTAAGAAAATATCAGTGATACCGGCCGTGCGGGCCATTCGCCAACATCTTCAGCAGATATTTTTGAATTTATTAAGCAATGCCCGCCATGCCCTGAACAAACGTTTTCCAAATCACGATGACCAAAAAAAAATCGAGATAGAGATCTTGCCCATGGCACTGAAAGAAGGCAACTACATCAGAACAACGGTCACCGACCATGGTTGCGGGATCCCTCCGGAATTCTTGTCACATATCTTTGAACCTTTCTTTACCTTAAAAGATCCAGGGGAAGGCACCGGATTAGGCTTGAGTATCAGCCATGGCCTGATCAAGGATCTGCACGGCTTCATCACCGCAGAAAGCGAACTGGGAACCTTCACCCGAATAACCGTTGACCTGCCGATGAGTACGGACAACCCGCACAACCGGCAGACCATGTAAGACTAAGAGGGGAGGACGGCACCATGATGGATTTCAACACGACCGGATCCCGTATTCTTATCGTGGACGATGAAGAGAGCCTGCGCCTCACCTTTAAAATGTTTCTCACCAAAGAGGGCTACGGTCCGGTTGATGTTGCCTCCACCTTCGAACAGGCCATGGCCCTGATCGACCAGCACACTTTTGATCTCATCATCAGTGATATTGTACTCGAAGGTAATTCCGGCATTGACCTGCTCCGCTACCTGAAAGAATCGGGTGCCGATTGCCCGGTGGTGATGGTGACCGGATATCCCAACATCGAATCCGCCTCGGAAGCGGTACGCCTTGGGGCCTTTGATTACCTGTCGAAACCGGTTAAAAAAGAGGGCTTATTGCGGGTCGCCCGCATGGCTCTGCAACAGTACTCCCTCTGGAAAGAGAAAGAAAAACTTCACCAGGAAAAAGAACACTATCGTCAATACATGGAGGCTGTTTTCCGAAGCGTCCCCGATGCGATCATTACAGTGGACTCCAATCTTTGCATCGTTGAAATGAATGATACAGCCCTGCATTGGACCAGTGAAATGCCCGAGGTCAAGATCGGCGCGCCCATCTCAACCATACCCGGCACCTGCGGCAAGGTCTGCGCCAAGGATGCCGAAAAGGTCATCACCGAAAGGACTGAAATTCATGAACACCGGGTCGAATGGGGGCTCCCCGGAGGAGCTATCAAGGTGTTGCAGCTCAACGCGGCCCCGCTGGAGAGCAAAAACGGAGAATTTCAAGGCGTGGTCATCCTGGCCCGCGACATAACCCAGTTGGAGACCCTGCAACAACGCGAGAAGAGAACGACACTCCACCGCCTGATCGGTGGCAGCAGGGTCATGCAGACGGTTTACACCCTGATTGAAAATGTAGGCCGGTTCGACACCTCGGTTCTGATCACTGGTGAATCCGGTACCGGTAAAGAGCTGGTGGCCGAGGCCTTGCATTTTGAGAGTCCCCGTTGTGATATGCCGCTGATCAAAGTGGATTGCACCGCCATACCTGAAAATCTTCTGGAGAGCGAACTTTTCGGCCATTCAAAAGGAGCTTTTACCGGAGCGGATCGGGAACGCAAGGGACGAATCATCCAGGCAGACGGCGGGACCCTGTTCCTTGATGAGATTGGTGACATTTCGCAACTCATGCAACTCCGTCTCCTCCGATTTCTCCAGGAGAGGACCTTCTATCCCGTGGGCCGGGACAAACCGATCACCGTTGATGTCAGGGTCATTGCCGCAACCAATGCCGACCTGAGAACAAAGGTCGACGCAGGGAGCTTCCGCGAAGATCTTTATTTCCGCCTCCGGGTGGTGGACATTCCCTTACCGCCTCTTCGCGATCGAAACGGTGACCTGCTCCTGCTGGCCAATCACTTCATCGCCCGATTCAGCAAACGACTCGGTCATACCATCACCGGCATCTCCGATCAGGCCAAAGAACTGCTGTGCTCTTTCAGTTGGCCCGGCAACGTCCGGGAACTCGAACACGTCATCGAACGGGCCTGCGTCCTCTGCAAGGGCCATACGATCACCAGTGAAGATCTTCCGGCGGAAATTTTTAATTATACAGCAGCCGCACCGCGCCTCAACCCTGTCGGAATTTCGGCCAAACAAGACTCGATCTCGGCCCTGCCAACATTCCCGCCCGCCGACCCCATGGAACCGGAAAATGAGCGCATTCTCCGCGTGTTGCGTCAAACCGCCGGCAATAAGGCCATGGCCGCCCGAATTCTCGGCTTTGACCGCAGCACCTTATACCGGAAGATGCACAGCTACGATATCGAAATAACTCCGACTCCCTGAAAACTCCGATTTTCTATGGCGATCTAAGTGCCCTCAAGCCGGACTTCTATTCTCACAACCGAATATCATCATGCGGCAACACCTTAGGATATTTTCCACCGATTCCCCATAAGCACCTCAAGCGAAAAGTTGTTTCTGCTCGTACCATCAAGATCCAGCCACCACCACAACTCCTGACCGCCCTCCATCCATTAATTACTGCATCACCAAACCACATCACTACACTTTCGCAACACAATTGTTTCACCAGAAGTGTTGCATACAACAGTTTCACAACTGACCTGGATCAGCATATCGATTAAAACTCAAAAGAGTTGCGCATTAGAACAATACTTTTCATTTAATATCAACTAGTTACAAACACAAACCCCAATCCCTAGATTATTCCCCCTTTATGGCACACCCTGTGCAATACCTCTAAGTAACACAACAAACTACAATAGAGACCAATAATCATCAAGGAGGTTAGCCATGACAACCAATACGAAGCAAGACGAATCAATCCAGACCAATTCATTATTCGAGTTTCATGAAGGTGCCATGCAGGTTGTCATGGGTCTCATCGTCGCATCTGCGGCAATCGTCGGCCTTTGGGGATTCATCTCCTTATTTACTGGAATCGGCCTGGGCGGCGGGATTATTGAAATGGCCCGGGGTTGGATGAACGCCATTACCGGCATGTAATTTCATCTCTTTTGCTTTAACAATTAACAACAACCAGAGAGGTTAAACCATGAATACCCAAGCAACCAAATTGACAAAAGAAGCACGGATGGCCCTCAAAGGCATGGTCGTTTTCGCAGCGGTAATCGGGGCCTGGGCCACCACCGCCCTAACCTTTGCCCTGGCCAAGGCGGACTGGCAACTGGGAGAACTTTTCAGGCAGTACATGGTGTCCATTGGACTGATCCAAGACTTCGAAACGATGGTTGACTTTTACACCCACATCAAAGGAGTCGAATACATCATCTGCGTCGCCTTTCTCGGCGCCTTTCCCGCCTTCTTCAAGTTTTTGAGTAAAGAAAAAGGACAAACCGCCAAACTCCATACCTGAACGCCCTCCAAACAACGGCGGCAGAAAAGTTCCTCCCCGATACAACTTCTCTGCTGCCGTTGTCTTTTGCCCACCCCACTGCCCCAAACAATCAACCACCAAGTACTCCGAAAAATATCCCTCCCCACGCAAACTGGCCCGTTTCCTGCTTAACTAGTCAAGCAGAGGCAGTTTCCCTCATCCTTTACCAGGAGGTCCGCCTTGACCGCTTATTACCGAAATTTCCTGATCATTCTGGTCCTCACCATTGTGGGGGTGGTTATCTATAATGTAGTCAATCTGGAGCAGAAGCCACCTGCAATGAGTTATTCTTCTTTTTTGTCCGGCATTAAAAACAAGGAGATCAAATCGGTCTTGATCAAAGGCGGTGAAATAACCGGCAGTGATATTTATAACCGCCCATTCGCCACCTTTTCTCCGGACGTGGCGACAGTCATCGCCAGATTGGAGGAACAGGCTGTCGAAATCACCACTGCTCCGGGCAAATCTGCCTCCGGCGGCTTCACCTCTTCATCCCTGCCTTTGCTCATAATCATGGGTGCCTGGATCGTTATGATGTTCTTCCAAAAAAAATCAGGATCCGACTTTGCCAAGAACAAGTCATTCTCCATCCCGACCAAGGCGCTGTCGATCACGTTCAAAGATGTGGCAGGCGTCCCCGAAGCCAAGGAAGAACTGGAGGAGATCATCTCCTTCCTGCGTGACTCCAAGAAATTCACCCGCCTCGGTGGACGGCTCCCCAAGGGGGTGTTACTTCAAGGCCCCCCCGGTACCGGGAAAACCCTGCTGGCCAAGGCCATTGCCGGTGAAGCCGGGGTCCCCTTTTTCAGCATCAGCGGCTCAGACTTTGTTGAGATGTACGTTGGGGTCGGCGCCTCACGGGTTCGAGACCTCTTCAAACAAGCCAAAAAGAATGCCCCCTGCATAATCTTTATTGATGAAATCGACGCAGTGGGTGGCCACCGTGCTGCTAAATCGGCAGCTGGCGGTCAGGATGAGCGCCAGCAGACCTTAAATGCCCTGCTGGTCGAGATGGACGGTTTTAAGACCGGCGATACCGTGGTCATCGTTGCCGCCACCAACCGCCCGGATGCTCTGGACCCCGCCCTGCTTCGTCCGGGTCGTTTCGACCGCCAGGTCAATATCCTCCCCCCGGATATCAATGGACGGCAGGAAATTCTCGAAGTATACGGCCGCAACATCGTCATGGCCGACAAGGTTCATCTCCGGGATATCGCAGCGGCCACCCCCGGGTTTACCGGCGCTGATCTGGCCAATCTGATGAATGAATCGGCCCTGCTCGCTGCCCGCAAAAATAAAGACGCCGTTGACCTCGATGACATTGAAGACGCCAAGGACAAGATCATGATGGGTTCCGAGCGCAAGGGACTAGTCATCAGCATGGATGAACGTCGCACCACCGCTTACCATGAAGCGGGCCATGCCATTCTGGCCCGACTGCTGCCCAATACTGACCCACTCCATAAAATAACAATTATCCCCCGGGGTCGAGCCATGGGTATGACCCAGCAGGTGCCCCTTGACGACCGCCACTCCTACTCCAAGGAATACCTGACCAACCGGATCAAAATCATGCTGGGCGGCCGTACCGCTGAAGAAATCATTTTCAACCAATTTACCACCGGGGCCAGTAACGACCTGCAATCTGCCACGGCAATCGCCACCAGAATGATCTGTCAATGGGGGATGAGCGACCATCTAGGCCCCAGGGCTTACACCGGAGACGACCAGGGTTTTCTGGGTGGAGCTACCGAAAAGCTCCTCTACAGCGAAGAGACCGCCATGGCTATTGACCATGAAATCAACAGCTTGATCGAGGAATGCTACCAGGAGGCCATGATCATTCTCGAGGGGAGAATAGATTATCTCCACAAACTGGCGGCCCTGCTTCTGGAAAAAGAAACCATCGGCCCCCCCGAGATTGATTCGGTCATCACTTCCAACCAACCTTACGGAGAAGAATGATCCATCAACCATCTCACCGCTGGAAGTGTTGCGACACCTGTTGCATGCAACACCTTTTTGCAACACACCTGTTGCATGCAACAGGTGTCGCCTCCTGACCCGGCAATAAAATTTCAACTCACCAAAAGAGGGATGAAGTTTTTATCATGATCCGGGTGAGGCGCCTAAGGCGCCTTAAAACTCAATACAGCGGCTAATCGCAAAAAGGACCTCCCCTTCTAGGCATTGCAGTCACTTTGAACCTTAGGCAAACTTGTGGCGGCTCTTCACTCCTTTAAATCAGATACACTTCCCCAGGTTCCCATGACGCTCGGCCACCCACCCTAGCCCTCAGAACACTGTCAAAAACATGCCCCCGACTACTCATCCTTGATTTTTTCCAGAGCAGCAACACTTGGCATCATACCTGCAAAATAAGGTGTTCAATCAATGGGTCTTTGCATCAAAATACCCAGGGCACCGCATCAAGTTTCAGAATAGAGAGACAACCAGGCGCTGTGGATAAAATCGACATTTGACGAGGAGGAATTATGACACGAACACGCAACACTTTCCTGGTGATAATGATAACCCTGGCGCTTTCAGGTTGGCCACCGGTTTTTGGACAGGCCGAGACGGGCCCGGATTCAGCAGAGTTGGATACCCTGGCCCAATTATATGACGCCGTCGCCTTCGACCACGCAGCACACGTAGAGATGGTCGAAGGAAACTGTGCCCGTTGCCACCATCACACCACCGGCGTCGCACCGACCAATCCCAAATGCCTCAGGTGTCATCCCGGTGGCCAGGAAGCCGACAGTATGGCTTGCAAAGATTGCCATTCAGAAAAACGCTTCGAGTCTGCCTACCTTGCTGAAATAGCCGCCAATACAGACCGCTTTCACACCGATATCCCCGGCCTGAAGGGTGCCTACCATAGAAACTGCCTGGGTTGTCATCAGGAAAGCGGTGGACCGACCGGCTGTGCCGATTGTCATGCCCGTAACGAAAAGGGCGATGCCTTTTTCTCCTCGGGGAAATACGCCCCGAAATCACCCCAAAAGACGTCAGGCCATTAACCGATACTTCAAAGATTTTTTTGAATAGCAACCGAGAGGACAACGATGAAGAAACTTAACCGAAGATTTTTTCTCAAAGGTGGCATGGCGGGCACCGCTCTCCTGGCGGACACAGGCCTCGCCAAGAAAGCCTCGGCAGCCGACACCTTCGGCGGGTATCCCGACAGCATGGGCGTACTGGTCGATTTCACTAAGTGCGTGGGGTGCCGCAGCTGCGAGGCTGCCTGCAACAAGGAACAGGGTCTGCCTGCTCCTGACAAACCCTTTGATTACATGTCGGTCTTTGACGAAAGACATAAGGGGCAAAAAAGACGAACCACCGAAAAGGCCTACACCGTGGTCAACCGTTACAATATTAAGGACCGGGAGCAAGGACCGGTTTTTCGAAAATTTCAATGCAACCATTGCAATGAACCGGCCTGCCTCACCTCATGCTTTGTCAACGCGTACACCAAGACCAAGGAAGGGGCGGTGATCTACGACCCTACCGTCTGTGTGGGGTGCCGCACCTGCATGATTGCCTGCCCGTTTTACGTACCGGCCTACAGTTACTCAAACCCCATTAACCCGGTCATCAAAAAATGCATCATGTGCTATGACACCCGCCTGAAATTCGGACGCCCTCCGGCCTGCGTAGAGGCCTGTCCCCAGGAGGTAATGACCTTTGGCAAACGGAAGGATCTCATCAAACTGGGCCACAACAGAATCCAAAAAAATCCTGAAAAATATATCGACCACCTCTACGGGGAAAAGGAAGTGGGTGGTACGGCCTGGATGTACATGTCAGATGTTCCCTTTGAAGAGCTGGGCTTCAACACCCATCTCGGCGAACAACCGATCATCTCCTATGTCAAAGAATTTCTAACCATCGTGCCCATGGTTCTAACCATCTGGCCTGCCTTATTCACCGGTTTCTACCTGCTGGCCAACCGGAAAGAGGCTTTCAAAAACGAAAAACCGTCCGGCAATGAATAGGGAGGAAGCACCATGAATCAGCTCGTCAAACAAGGTTTTTCGCCGGTTGTCTCACACCGAAAAAAAGACGGCAGCGCCTGGACAGTCAAAGAAAAAATATTTCTGGGCCTCACCCCCGGAGATTACTTTTCGGAACAGTTCCGGAATCCTTTCAACTGGATCCTGGCTGTCATCTACGCCGTTGGCCTCCCGATCATTATCGGCCGGTTTATCTACGGCCTGGGCTGGGTCACCCACAGCTCATACGACTACCCCTGGGGTCTCTTTTTAGGCTTTGGACTGTTCACCATGGTCCCGCTTTCCGCCTCTGGATTTATGATGGGCACCACGGTGGAACTTTTTGGTCGCAGTGACTTTAAACCCATCGAGCGATTGGGGTTGTTAAACGGCCTGCTGGGGTATCTGTTCGCAGTGGTCTTCCTTCAAGTCGATCTGGGCCAACCGTGGCGATTGATCTACCCGATGTTTGTCTCTCTGGGGCCGGCGGCAGTGCTCTTTCTGGTAGCCTGGCATGTTGCCACCTACCTCTCCTGCCAGATTGCCGAACTGGTCCCGGCCTTTGCCGAATGGATGGGACTGCCCCGGGCCAAAAAATTCATTAAGAGCATTGTCCTGGGATTGACCATCGCCGGAATTATCCTCTCCACCCTGCACCAGGGGGCCTTAGGCGGACTGTTCACCTATGCCCCGGGCAAGATTCACCCTCTCTGGTACTCCTCGCCGTTCCAATGGTTTCATTTCCTCTGCTCGGCCATTTTCGCAGGACTCTCCATGCTCATTGTGGTCAGCACCCTCTGTAAATGGTTCATGCGCTGGCGCTGCGATGAAAATTTCCTCAACAGCCTCGACCGGTTAACCCTGGGAATCGCCAAGGGAGCGGCCCTGGCCCTGATCACCTATCTGGCCATCAAGCTTATCGCCGTGGCCCATGACAACGAATGGCAATACATCTTCACCGGCTGGGGCCAATGGTTCCTCCTGGAGATCACCATTGGGGTCATCGTACCACTTATCCTTTTTACCATGGCCATCAGAAACGACTCAGCCGACCTGGCCAGACTCGGCGCCTTCATCGCCGTCCTGGGCATTGTTTTAAACCGGCTGAACACGGCCCTGATCGCCTTTAACTGGAACCTCTACCAGGACATTCCCCATTGGCGCGAGGTGGTGATTTGTATCACCGTATACTCAACATACATTGTGGTCTACAGGGCCATTCTGGCTCGGATGCCTATTCTCTACACCTGGAAAGAGTAGCAGTCATGTACCCATTTCGCCCTGTGGCTTGACCACGGCGGTTGCATGAAAACTGCAACCGCCGTTCATTCCTAGACGGACGGCAACAACCATGAGCACGCCCCTAAAGAAAACAATCAGCCTGACCTGCTTGATGATTCTGATGGTCCTGGGCGGACTCCTCACCCTCTGGATTCAACAGTCACGAACCATCAACCACCATCAACAGATGGCTGGGCAGACCGAAAAAATCAACTTCCAGTTTGCAATTATTCGCGAACATATCATCGAATCGATCATCGACGGCAAGCTGCAACAAATCCCGGGGGTAGCGAGAGAGATGGAGGATCTGAGCCGTAACCTCAATAAAATTGTCGCCGACACCCATGTCCCGGATGAATACAAACTGACCTTCATGAACCAGATCGATATCCCCGGGATTATCCTGTTACTTAAGCGGATTGAAAACAGTACCGCAAAAACGGATGATTTCCGCCAGTTGAACAGAGAGACCAGAATACTTGGCGAACGACTTCTATTATTCGACAGGGTGATTATCAACTATGGCACGCGATCGGTTCTCGCCCTCCAGGCGATCATCATCGGCGTCATGGCCCTCTCCGTGGTTACCCTGATCATCGTCATGGCGATTCTCTACCGCCGGATGGCCTTACCGATCATATCCCTCGCTCGGCAAACCGCTGAAGTCAGGGATGGAAATTACTCTGTTCTCGACATGCCCCCGGGCTGTGCCGAGACCGATGCCCTGGCCACCTTTGCCCGGGACCTGCTTAGCAGCCGGGATAGCGACCGGGACAAAGTACTCCGTGCTTCGCGCCTGGCTTCCCTTGGGGAACTGACCACCGATGTGGCCCACGAAATCAACAATCTGAGTAATGGAATCATTAACTATGGCCAGATCCTGGCCGATGAAAGTCCTGAGGATAAACTGCAACCTGAGCACGACACCCTGATCGGCAAGATCATTGCGGAGGGCGAAAAAGTAGCGACCATCTCCAGCAAACTCCTGTCGTATGGCGACAGCCGGGAAAAAGAACAGCAGAACCTAGATCTCAATGCCCTCATCGAGGAGGTCCTGGATCTCACCCTCCATCGTTTCCGGAGCGACGGTATCGAAATCATCAAAGAACTGCAACCGGATCTCCCTGCCCTACCAGGCAGTAGCCGGCAGATCAAGCACCTGTTCCTGAATCTTTTGAATAACGCCCGCTATGCCCTGAATCAGCGCTATCCGGGGAAGGATGAGGGAAAAGTACTGGAAGTGGTCAGTACTATTGTGATGGACCAGGGCGAACAGCATCTCCTGGTTACCGTCACCGACCATGGCCCCGGGATTCCACCCGGATCGCTGAAGCAGGTATTCGAACCGGGCTTCAGCACAAAATCAGCCGATGCCGGGACCGGCCTGGGCCTCAGTGTCAGCCGTGAAATTGTCAAGAAACATCAGGGCAGTATCTCAATCGACAGCGAGGTCGATGATCACACCACGGTCAGGATTGATTTTCCTCTGCCTCCTCACTCTTGACCGACATCTTACCGACCGGCAAATCCACGGTCACCGTGGTATGATCATTTACAACACTCTCCACATGGAGATAGCCATGGTGGTCACGGATCAGATCCCTGCTGATACTCAACCCCAGTCCGGTTCCCTGGCCCGAGGGCTTAGTACTGAACAGCGATTCGAAGATACGATCGATAACCTCCGGTGGAATCCCGCAACCGTAATCGGTGATGGTCGTCCGGATCATATCGCCGGTGCCCAGATCAACCAACCTGCTCTTGATCTCGACCCGCTTACCCCCATCCGGCTTGTGATAGCGTTCATTCAAGGCATAGCGGGCATTACTCAACAGATTTAAGAAAACCTGCAGCAATTGTTGCGGATTGCCACGCAGGGTCGGGAGATCATCGGGGACATCGACGGCCAGCCTAATCCCCTCCTTGGTAAGCTGATGAATGACCAGGGAGATGGAGTCAGCTATAATCCCCTTCAGCAGAACCTCGTCAACATCCTCATCCCGCTGGCGGGCAAACGACAACAGGTTACGGACAATCCCCGCCACCCTCTCCCCTTCCTTGATCAGTCGCCCCAGCAATTCACTATGCTCCTGGTTCCCGCTGCCGTCGCAGTCATCCTTCATGACTTGGGCATAATTGATTACCCCATTGATGGGGTTGTTGATCTCATGGGCCACTCCTGCCGCCAGTTCACCGATGGCGGCCAATTTACCGGCCTGCAGGGCCTCGGATTTTCTGATTTTTTCATCGCTGATATCCCGCACCATAACGATATAAAAATCCTTGGTTCCGAACTGCATTTTGCTGACCGATACCTCCAAGGGAAACCTGCTCCCATCACTGCGCTTGCCCCTGATTTCGCGGGGACCACCGATAACGATTCGCCCACCGGACTGCCCGGCATCATCGGGGCGCCCTCCTCCCACCAGCCCTTCCGACAGCACCTCAACGCCTTTACCGATCAAATCCTCCTGTTTACAGCCAAACATCCCGGCTGCCGCAATGTTGACCGAATCGATCACCGCGTTGTCGTCCAGAATGACCAGACCATCGAACATATGATCAATAATCGCCCTGAGCCGGGCCTCGGCCTCTTCCCTTTCCCTGATCGATGATCCGACCCGGTTCGCCCCAAGAAACAAGCCGAGCAATCCCAAAATCCACAAGCAGACATGGCCAAAGGAAAAAACCAGGATATCTTTCCGGGACAAGGCATACAGATGGGTTATGGGCACAGAGACGCTGATTCCGCCCCGAATATCGCCCTCCTCGTAACCCTGCAGGGCATGGCATTTCAAACATCCGGTTTCGGTGATCATGGGCCGCATTAATCTCAGGTAGGGCTCACCCTTGATATCCTCCACGGAACTCACTTCGGTCACCCCTTCCTCAAAGTCCTCCAGGGCTTTTTGCTCCCAAGGATCAGCAGCGTTCTCCGAGCGGATAGGGTCAAGGCTCGTGATATGGCCCAGTATGCCGAATTTTGTGGTCTGCATCTCATATACCTGGCGGATCATATATTCCGGATTTACCAGGGTCAATTTGAGGCCGGAGACAGTCTCAACCATATACTCCGGTATATGCCGCAAGTACCGGTTGGGCCGGGTCCGTTCGGTAATCGGGACAAAGACTCCCTCATGACCGGTGGCCCAGCGATAATAGGTGAGATCCTTCTCGTAAATGGCCCGGGCCTCCTGCAGGGCGATCTCCATGCTCGCCTGACGCTCACGAACAATATCCCACCCTAGGGAAGCGAAAACGATCACCGACCACACAATGGCCATGAACCAGACATAGCCACCCAACCGGGATGAATTGATTTCATCGAAGGTCCGAAAATTTGCCTCGATGATAAAACAGAGGATAGTGGTCAGAAACGCCATCATCCCGCCGACCACCATATGCTCAAGGTCGAGATAGGGGATCTCCGGTTGCAGGACGAGGTCCATCATCCCATGGACGTTGCCCATCAGGGTGATGAGCACGACATAGAGAAAAACCCGAATGGATATGGTGGATGGTTTCGACATGGACTTAGTCCCTTACCAAAAAAGAAAAAGACCTTTGAACAAAAAGGTAATAAACCAAAACGCCCTCGAATCGAACAATGTCAGCCATGTCCCAGGACATGACGATGAGAATCAATCCAGTACCCCCAGAGGACCAGCAGCCATTGGAGCTGTCCTGACCAGGCAATCGCCGTGGTGCTGGGAGGTGGAGGACCGAACAGGTTGCCCCCATATACGATTCCCATAAAAATCACCAACCACCGGAATCCCCACTTACCAATGGCATCATCGGGTCGTGTTACCCGGCCATAGAGCCAAACCCCCAGGGCAAAAATCGGAACTTCGATAGCCAATGTCAAGGGCAGTGAAGACCAGGCCTTCATACCGATCAGTATCTCACTGCCTGGATACAACGGTAGATCCGGCCGATGGACGATGGCGTCAAGCCCCCAGTGACTGATCACCAGCGCACCAAGAACGAAGGCTCTACGGGGCTGGCGCCACAGAACCAAAGAGATAAGCCCCACCAGCAGCGCCCATCCTGCGACGGCCAACAGACTGTGGGAGATGGGATACTGTTCAAAGAGCAAGGGGGTGACCACAGTTGCCCCCGGCACGATCCGGACCCGTTCAACCCCCAGCAGAAGCAAGGTTGGCCAGAGCAGATCAATAAATTGGGCGGCGACAAACAGGGTGCCCAATGAAATTTTGGGGGCAACCGATTTTGCACCGAATCCAACCCCGAAATGACCGATGAACATGATTTAATCCCCAAACACCATAAAAACCGGCCCGAAGAACAATGGTCACGTTGATGAAGACTACCAATCCATGAATCAGACGACAGCAACCCTGATCCCATGATTTTCAGCACCCCATGAAACATACCGGATGGGACCATACCTCCAGCCGAGAATCAAAAGCACTTTACGTTCATAGTACAAAGATTGCCGACAGAGGAGAACTCTTAATTGTAGACAATTCCAATGTTTCTGATAATCATACAAGGGTTGGGGTTTATCTGTAACCCACTCAACTGAAGGGTTCAGTCGTATCCTGCCGGTCATCCCATTGTGGAGCATACGTCCATGAAATATACCACCGTTTTATCCTTGCTCATGGCGACTTTCCTTGCAGGATGTGCTGCCAAGCCGCTGCCACCGGTTCAAATAACGCTTCCAACCCGAGCCATTGATTATCTGGCGGAAGTCAAACCCATCCTCGACAAGCGCTGTACGGTCTGCCATTCCTGCTACAATTCGCCCTGTCAATTGAAACTCGATTCCTTTGAGGGTATGGATCGTGGGGCCACCAAGCAGGCGGTCTACAGCGCCACCCGCCTCAAACCCATGGACCCGACCCGCCTTTTTACCGATGCCCAATCAACCGAAGAGTGGCGCCGAAAGAGCTTCTTCAGTGTAACCGAGAGTACTGTTGCCAACGGCTTGAATGATTCAATCATGATTCAACTGCTGTCGCATAAGATCAACAATCCCAAAAGTTTGGGAGAGTACAGTCCCGAAACTGATGAACTGAGCTGCTCAGAAAACCAGAATGAACTGGCCGGGTACCTGGAAAAGCACCCGAACCGAGGCATGCCCTATGGCTTTCCACCACTTAAGCAAGAAGAATTCGGAATCATTGCCGGCTGGCTAGCGCAGGGAGCTAAAGGCCCCACGGCCATGGAGCAGGCGGCGCTAACCACCCCGAAAGGAAGTGACGCTCAGGCCATTGAGCGATGGGAGGCTTTTCTCAATCAGGATGATGCCAAGCACGCCATGACGGCCCGCTATCTTTATGAGCATCTTTTTCTGGCCCATCTGAAATTCGGCACGCCGACCAACGAATATTATGAACTGGTTCGTTCAAAAAGCCCGCCCGGCCACCCCATTGAGCTGATCCCCACCGTCCGCCCCTATGATGACCCCAAAACTGACCGGTTTTACTATCGTTTCCGCAAGATTCACTCCACCATCGTCAATAAGACCCATATGGTCTTCAATCTTGACGATGCCCAACTGGAACGATTCAACGAACTTTTCATCCGCCCGGAGTGGTTGCAGGTTCCGCACCGAATAGGTTATGACCCAACCTTAAGCGCCAATCCGTTTGCAGCTTTCGAGCAGATCCCACCGCGCTCACGGTATCAGTTTCTGCTGGACAACGCGCTCTACACCATCATGACCTTTATCCACGGCCCGGTCTGCAAAGGACAGGTAGCCCTCAATGTGATCAATGATAACTTCTGGGTCATGTTCCTCGACCCCGATCATGATCTCAGCGTGAAATATCCTGGCTTTCTCAAGGTATACAATGACATGCTGAGGCTGCCCATCGAGCAGGGAAGCGGCCAACCCATATTTTCAGCGCTTACCAATAAATACAAAAAAACGGCAATTGAATTTTACCAGGCTCGTCAGGATTTTTATGCATCCCACAACTATAACGGACTTGACTACGAATTTATCTGGAAAGGCAACCGTCCCTCTGATGCACCAATTCTCACCGTCTATCGCCACTTTAACAGCGCCTCAGTTCACAAGGGAGTGCTGGGCAATCTGCCGAAGTCCCTGTGGGTCTTGGATTACCCGTTGTTCGAACGAATTTATTACGGTCTGGTTGCCGGCTTCGACGTGTTCGGCACGGCCGGGCATCAGCTGTCTCTTCGCCTGTATATGGACAGACTTCGCATCGAAGGAGAAAGTTCATTTCTCGATTTCCTTCCTCCCGAAAATCGCCTTGAGTTGATGCAATCGTGGTATCTGGGCATGAAGCTTAAAGACATTAACTATTATCCATCAATCATGCCGGCCAAGATATCCTTTGTCACCGATGAACCGAAACGAGAATTCGTGGAGTACATTGTCAACCACCATCTGCTGCCGACCACCGGGATTACCTTTGATCCCATCAACTATCTGCCACCTGGAGGAGTCTATCCTCCCCTGCCTGAAAAATACCAATCAGAGGCTGATTATCAGCAGGCCTTCACTGCTCTTTCCCAACCAGGCACCCAATTCTTTACCCTGATGGATCACCACAATTCCAATCTCGCCTTTGTGAGGATCCGCCTGAAAAATGGAGCGGATATAGCTGGGTCAATTGTGGTGAATCGCTGGCATGACAATGTCGCTTTCCTGCTCGGAGAAAAAAGACGATTCAATACGGCCCTGGACAGCGCTGATTTCATCCCCGGGCTTATTGGCTCCTATCCAAACTACTTTGTTGATGTCCGCGAGGAAGATCTTCCTGATTTTTTTGATCTTCTGGCCAATTTCACCAAGAGCCCCCATGATCTGGAGCGACTCGCCAAGTACGGAGTCAATCGGGCGGACGATAAATTCTGGGACACCTACGACTGGTTCCAACAGCGACTCTATCAAGATGAACCGGTCCAGGGTGGCCTTTTAGACTTGAATCGTTATTACTACTATGCCCAATAAGAGCTTATCCGATCCATTGAAGCATATTACAAACGGAGACGACGCATTCCTCGAATGAATACTAATCACTTACTCTGTATGTAAAAAATGGTTTAGCGCGGTGTCCCTAAAATAGGGGAAGGAGCAGGTCTGTCGATATATTGGATGTCAATCCCGACTGGATTGAAGAACTGGAATAATTGCATTAAATCAATGGGAGGGAAAAATGGCTTCATTATCCATCCGAATAAAACTGATGATCAGCAGCATGCTTCCCGCCATCATAACCGCTTCGGTGGTTTACCTGTTGTTTGTCCGAACGTCCAGTTCTAACGAGACCATTTTTGCCATTATATGCACAATGCTTTTGGTCTTCGCGATTCCCGTATATTTTTTCATTACATTTAAAATCACCAACCCTTTGGACATATTGAACAAATTTGCCCTGGAGATCGGAATCAAAAATATCTCCCACAGGGTTGAAATGGGCAAAAAAGTCAATTGCTCGAAGATAAAAAAATGCGGGCGAAGGGATTGTCCCGCATACGGGCAAAAAACGATTTGCTGGGTCGTTGCTGGATCTCAGAAAAAAGAACCCGAATGCCCGAGGGCCATGAAAGGTGAGGATTGCCAGACTTGTGAGCTCTATAATGTCAATGATGAATTCGGTGCCATCGGGTCGTCATTGAATGTAATGGCCAATAGCTTTCAGAAATTATTGAGTGAAATCGCGGGGGCCACCGAGAAAGTAAATTTAAGTTCAATGGAAATTTCGTCTACCGTTGAAGAACAATCGTTTATCGCGAGCACAGAGGTAAGTTCGATTGCCGAGATCTCAGCCACAGTAGAAGAGCTGACCGCATCATCCAAGCAGATCGCCCATAGTTCAAGGAAAGTCGCCCAGGCCGCAGGCGACAGTCTGTCGAAAACAGACCAGGGAGCAGTTTCCATAGGACACCTGGTCGGCGAAATCAATGTGACGCTTTTGGATATCGAAGAGAATCGGAATCGAATCATCGAACTGAAAAATAAATCGGAAGAGATCGGCGACATAATGAAAATCATCAACAGCGTCGTCGACCAGACAAAACTTATCTCGTTCAATGCGTCCATTGAGGCGTCCATGGCAGGAGAAACAGGGAAAAGGTTCAGGGTCGTGGCGGAAAAAATCCGCTCTCTTGCCGATAGCGTCATGGAATCCACCGAGAAAATTGAAAACAGAATTGGGGAAATTCAAGACTCCGTGCAATCGCTGGTGATTTCTTCCGATTCAAGTACCGAGAAAATGAAAAAGGTTGCATCGAGTTCGAAAGTAGCGGAGGAGTTGTTGAGGGAAATATACCAGGAAGCAAGGACAAACGTGAAACTCGGTCGACAGATATTAACTGCGACTCAGCAACAGGAAACCGCCAGCAACCAAGTTGCCGCTGCCATACGCGAAATTATGGTAGGTGTAGAAGAAAATTCGACCGCCCTGAATCAAACAGCAAAAATCACCCGGGATATGGTCAAGCTCTCTAAAAATCTCGAAGGTATTATGATCTCGGAATAATTGGGAGTAGATAATTGTTATCCAGTCTACAAATAACGACTAATAAAACACTGCGCTCGAACCAAAAAGGGCTGACGCTCATGGGTTAGAAGTTGATCAAGTACGATTAACTACAACCATTAAATCAATTTTTACCCCCGATAATTTTGCCAAACAGGACAAAGCGATTGACAGGAATGAACCTGTCGATACATTACAAAATCAATACGTTTTGAAGCTGTCTTGCTGACCGGAAACGTACAACATCAAGTGATGTGGTTCACTGATATTTGAATTGGCTGTAAAGAAACCTGAAAGTCAATCTTGCAAGGCAAAAGCCAAGAGCAGACAGAACACTTTAATAGGGAAATCCTTGAGGGGCTTGTCAATATCACCCACTCTCACACGACCGCCTAAGGAGATCTTCCCTCATCTCATTTCTAGGAGCATTCAAAGCAGATCATGTCCATTTCCTATGAGTATCTTTTTCTCTTCTCAAGAGCCTATGTTAAATCGATGCGGCTCTACTATGCATTTATCACAGGAATTGCCGGTTGGCTTGGCCTCGCTTTTTATGAACATATAGCCACTAACTTCCAGACTGTGGAAGTTTTGCCGCCGACCGAGAAAAAGGGGTTAATACTGGTTCTCCTCTTTCTTAGTTGGGGTGTTAACCAAATCATAAATGACTACCTCGGACTTGAAGAGGATAAAATTAACGCTCCAGAACGACCAATGGTTACGAGGGCATTACATCCGCAAGGAGCTCTGACGGTTTCCTTTTTCTTGATGGCAGTTACTGGACTAATCACCTGGAAATACCTTGAGCCAATTGCTCTTATTCCACTGATCATAGGTGTTTTGCTTAATGTGGTTTATGAATATGCCAAGGGCTACGGAATCTGGGGCAATATTATCTTCGGATTGATGATAACCATGTCCTCGATCTTTGGATTTCTGGCGGCTGGGCCGACGGCCCCCCCCTTTTTCTCTTCAAGTAGAGTATCTGTTTTAATTCTGATTTGGGTTATGAATGGGTTAATGACATTTTATACCTATTTCAAGGATTATACTGGTGATATGGCCGCTGGAAAACGGACAATCATTGTCAAGTACGGCATTGAACGGTCCAGAAAAATTGCCATTGTCTCTTCATTTTTACCATCGCTTCTCTTTATCGGGATCTACAGTAATGGGCTCATTGTAGCCCCTCTAAATAAAACCTTTGTTATTCTGGCTTTCCTGACTCTTTTCTTGCAAATATGGACCGGTGTTCTCTACTACCGAAATCCGCAAGGCAAGACAACATATGACTCTCTTGCCACGAACTTTCGAGCCTGTACCTGTGGTCAGGCAACCTTCATAGCCCTTTTCAATACAGAACTTGCGATGCTCCTTTTTTTGGTTTCATATATCTTTATCGGTTTTCTTTTTAATCTGCATACCAACCATCGGGCATAGCGGTTAAACAGATGCTTGTTTTCGAGTCAGCGAAGTTAGGGGTGGTCACTGTCAAAAATAGGATCATTCGATCTGCCACCTTTGAAGGGATGTGTGATGATTCCGGTTGCCCAACCGTTGCTTACACCGATTTGTATTGCAATCTTGCCAAAGAAAACGTCGGGGCTATTATCACCGGCTTTACCTATATTTCCGCTGATGGCAAAGCCATGCAGCCCGGTCAAGCCGGCATGGATGGTACCGACAAGGTGGGTCCCTTTCAAGTTACCACAGAAGCGGTCCATCGTTACGGCAGCAAAATATTCATGCAACTTGCCCACACTGGTCGGCAGACAAGCCAAGAGGCGGTCGAAGGGGCGGTCGTAGGGGTATCTCACAAGAAATCACCATATTTTAAGGTGCAGCCCAAAAAATTGAGTACATCTCAGGCGGAAAGAGTCATTACTCGATTTGCCGATTCAGCTTTTTTTGCCCAACAAGCCGGTTTTGATGGCATACAACTTCATGCGGCCCATGGCTATCTTCTGCATCAATTCATTCTGCCGGCGGTCAATGATCGAACAGACCGTTATGGCATCGATTCTCAAACCGGCATTGGCACAAGCTTCTTCGAGGCTGTCATTGACGAGGTCAGGCGGCGATGTGGCCCAAACTTTCCGGTTCTGGTCAAAATCAGTGCTGCTGATGATAATCGGCAACCATTTGGCCGTGAACAGCTAAGTCGTCTCATTGGTTTTCTGGATAGAAAACAAGTCGCTGGAATAGAGATTAGTTACGGCACCATGGACCAGGCGCTCAATATTTTCCGGGGCGATATCCCGATAGAACAAATCCTCAAGTTTAATCCCTTCTATAGAGTAAAAAGCAGACTGCTTCGCTATTGCTGGAAAGTATTTGTTTTACCGATATTGAGACGCCGGGTTAAACCATTTACCTCCTGTTACAACCTTGACTCCGCACAATTTGCCAAACGCTATACGGATATCCCAATTATTAGTGTCGGTGGATTTCGGCAGGGAAGGGAGATCCACTTAGCTGTTGAGAAAGGCCGGGCCGATTTTGTTGCCCTTAGTCGACCGCTGCTCTGTGAACCTGGCTTTGTGACCGAGTTAAAAAATGATCCGGACTACGTTTCTCGCTGCTGTAACTGCAATATATGTGCAGTAATGTGTGACTCAAAATATCCTACCCGCTGCTATGGCAAAGGACGAAATATATGACCTTGGAGAATACAATCAGGGAGATCATTGCTCGCAACTTGGAAATAAAATGCGAGATAACAAGTCAGAGTCGACTGATTGACGATCTGGGGGTAGATTCGTTCACGATGTTGATGATAGTAGATGATATAGAGGAAGAGTTCTCCATTGTTATCGATGAAAACAACTTCAGTGGGCTGGAGAAGGTCGCTGATATCTCGGAAAGACTTATTAAAGACTTTCCTGAGGTAGAAGGAGGCCGGCAATGAGCCGGGAAGAGTTTTACAATCGGCTCCACTTGGACACCAGTCTGGTCTCCGACCTTGGTTTTAATCCCTATTACCTCCAAATCCAGTCGTCCCTTGCCGATCCCATTCAGGTTGCCGGCAAGGAGTGCATCAACCTGGCCGCCAACAACTATCTGGGGCTTGCCGATGACCCACGGGTCAAAGAGGCGATGATCGCCGCCGTCAATCGTTATGGGGCATCCCTCTGCGGCACTCCGATCGCCTCCGGCTATGCCGATCTCCTTTGCTCTCTGGAAAAAAAATTAGCGGCATTCATCCGGCTGGAGGCGGCGGCCATTTTTCCCTCCTGTTTTCAGGCAAACACCGGGCTCTTCAGCACCATTGCCAACCGGGACGACCTTGTTGTCGTTGATCATTACGCCCATTCTTCCCTTGTTCAGGGGATCAAATCCGCAGGCTGTAAAATTCGACCGTTCCTTCATAACAATCTCAATGCCCTTGAAAAGATACTTCAACGTTCGCATGCCTACCGCCAAATCTTTGTGGTTACCGAATCGGTGTTCTCCACCACGGGCAATATCGCCCCTCTAAGCGATATCCTTGTCCTTTGTCGTAAATATAACGCCATAGCAATTATTGACGATTCACACGGCATAGGGGTCTTGGGGAAGTCTGGCAGGGGTATTCTTGAGGAGCAGGGCATTGACGATTTTCCAGGGATTTATACCGCTTCACTCGGTAAATCCCTGGCGAACAGTGGCGGGATTATCGCTGGTCGCAAGGATTTGCTGGATTACTTACGCTATTACTGCCCCCATCTGGTTTACTCAACAGCCTTGGTCCCGGCGGTCCTTGGCGGAATTTCTCGGGTGATCGATATTATAACCGGCGAGTTCGAGGTCCTGGCGGATAAGATGTGGCGGAACAAGGCTAAATTAGCCGAAGGATTGAGTCAATGCGGTTATCAATTGGCCGGAGGGCAAGCCCCAATAACCTCAATCGTCACCGGCGGTGCTGCAGATACCTTGCGCCTGGCCGGAGAACTCTACAAGAAAGGGGTCTTCTCAACACCCTTTATAGAACCTTCCGTTCCCCCTCAGCAAGGGGTAGTTCGTTTGATTGCCGGAGCCAACCTGGAAGAAGATAGTATTGCCAAGGCCTTGGCTGTCTTTCAGGAAATCCGCCGGGAGCAAAGAAGATGAGATATTTTCTGATCTGCAACCCCGGTTCCAGGCATGGGGTCAGCAAAGGGAAATTTGAGCGGATCTTCATATTGTTCAGGCAAAATAATCTTGAATATGAATGCAAAATTATTAACAGCCTGCAAGAAGCTGAGGATCTGTCGTCGATGGCCAATCGTAATGGCTATGATGTCGTGGTGGCAATCGGTGGTGACGGCACCATCAATCGAGTCCTGAATGGCTTTTTCAATCAGGCCGGCGGGAGGATCTCAGCCGCCGCACTGGGAATCATTTACACCGGCACCAGCCCGGATTTCTGCAAAAGTTATAATATTCCCATCGAAATTGAGCCGGCCGTAAAGATTCTTGCGGCCGACAAAAGAGTCTCCATCAGGGTGGGGCGGATCAGCTACGCAAAATCCCCGGTGACTCAATTGCCCTCGCCTAAGGCCATATCCGAAAAGAGGGATCAGCATACGGCTTACTTCGGATGTTGCGCCAATATCGGCCTCGGCGCAACTCTTGCCCGTTATGCCAATGGTGGTATTCGTAAATATTTAGGCGATTCAGCGGGAACATTCTTCTCTCTTCTCCGAACGCTTGCCTGCTACCAGCCGGTGGATCTCATTGTGCAGACGGACGGTTGTTGTAAAAACCTGAATCAGGTCCATAATATCTCCATAGGACGAACAACCTGGCTGGCATCCGGCATCAAAGTTCATAACGACCTCAAAGCGGACGAGCCTCGCTTCTACTCCCTTGCAGTACACAGTCTTAAGATGCACCGACTTCCCATGATTTTAAAAGCCATTTACAGCGGCAAACCGATTGTAAGTAGCCAGAGTATTACTTTTGAATACGCTGAGGTCTTGCAAATTGATGGGCCACATAGTGTCGAAGTAGAGTTTGATGGTGATCCTGCCGGATATTTACCTTGTCGGATCGAGCCGGCTAAGGATCTGTTAGATCTGGTCGTCTTATGAATAGAGAAGTTGAGCTCATCAAGAAGATAACCGCAATAATGCCTACGGAGCACCAGCGGGGCAATAGAGCATTTGAGTGTGATGCCGAAATAATCAAGGTTTCAGATAAAGAGTTGTTGTTCACCATAGATGAATTTTCTGCTGAAGATCTCTTTCGTGACCATGATCCCTATAGTCTCGGCTGGAACTGTGCGGTGGGCGCCATTAGCGATATACTGGCCGCCGGTGGAGTGCCGACTTGGTACGGACACAGTATGACCGTGGCCCATGACTGGTCAAGCAACTATATCGAACAGTTTGCCCAGGGTGTAGCCGATGTCCTGGTCCGGGCCGGAGTAGGTTTTATGGGGGGGGATTTCGGCTCAACAGAAACATGGCGTTACACCGCCTCGGTTATCGGGATTCCTGAGGGGCGCCCACTTTTGCGACGTGGAGCAAGTATAGGGGACATTATCTATCTGAGTGGTCGCATAGGTCTTGGCAACCTCGAGGCCGCCCTGAACCTCTTCAGTAAGAGAAGAGAGGTCGTTGCCAAAATTACCGCCAAAATCAAAACCAGGTTGCCGTTGCGGTTGTTAGAGGCAAATCTGCTCCGGCAGTATGCCACTTCCTGTATCGATACCAGCGACGGGATGAGGGTTAGTCTCGACTGCATGGCTGAGATAAACAACAGTGGCTACCTCATCGAGACCCCCCCCTATCTTAAAAGCGGTCTATGGGCAGCCAAACTATTATCTCTCCCTGCCCCATTACTCTTTCTCGGAGAAGCCGGTGAGTACGAACTGCTGTTTACCATCAAGGAAGAAGATGAAGACCGATTCCTTCTGGCGGCAGAGCAACAGGGATTATGTTTCTACCGTCTTGGCATGGTAGCCAAAGCCGACACCAGACTATTACGCCAAGGTAACCATGAATTTGATCTCAAAGGTCTCAACATAAGGGGGCGGGACTTTGTCGATGCCGAAGGCTACCTTCAGGCCCTGAAAGATTGGCTGGAGAAATCGTGAAACGACGCGTGGTTATAAGCGGGATTGGTCCGGTGACAGCCAGTGGCATCGGCAGACAATCATTTTGGCAAGGGATGTTGGAAAATCGTACCTGTATCAAGCCCATTCCGTCTCGTTTCGAAAAAAATTATCGGTTTAAATCTCGTTACTATGTGCCCATGCCGGAGTTTTCACTTGCAGAGTATGGGGTCCCGCATCGCCTGATTAAGCTCATGGGAGATCCGGCAATAATTTCTGTGCTGTGTGCCCATCTGGCATTGCAAGATGCCGGCCTAGCCGCTTTATCCGACGATTTGCCGGAGAGAACGACCGGACTTGAAGAAAGTGGTGTTATCATCGGCATTGGTATTGGTTCTTTGCAGTCAAGCTACTCTTCCTACCTCGCCCACCTTGGGATTCAAGCAGATGACTCACGAAACCAGAAGAAGAGTCAATTTGATCGCATGATTATCCCCATGGTCATGCCCAATTCTGCGGCAGCGTGGGTGGCAATTCTCTTTGGAATGCATGGAACCGACTATACTCTTAACGCCGCCTGCGCCTCCGGTACTTACGCCATCGGCGAGGCATATCAAAAAGTGGCAGAAGGTCTCTGTCCGCTTATTTTGGCAGGTGGGGTTGAGGCCCTGAAGGAAGAACATGGCGCGATCATGCGGGGCTTTGATGTGCTATCCACCCTGACAAGTGCTGAAGACGGGGTGCCGATGCCTTTTTCAGAAAAACGAAGCGGCTTCCTATTTTCTGAAGGTGGGGGGTGTCTGCTGGTGCTTGAAGAACTCGAACATGCTCTAGCCCGTGGTGCCGATATTTATGCTGAAATAGTCGGCTATGAATCAAATTGTGATGCGAGGCACATCGTCCTCCCAGAGCAATCGGGGCAATGGATCCGGCAACTTTTAGCCAAGCTTATTGGCAATCGCAAGATAGACTACTTCAACAGCCACGGCACGGCCACGGTCGTTAATGATGCAATTGAAGCCCGGATACTACAGGAACTCTTTGGTCCCAACTCCAGGCAACCAACCATCAACGCCAGTAAAGGGATTCTCGGGCACAGCATCGGCGCCTCCGGGGCCCTGGAGGCAGCGGTTACCGCTTTATCCATCAAGAGCGGCATCGTCCATGGCAATTTTATTCCAGATCCGATAGCCGATCTTAATCTGGCAACGGGAAAAAAGGCGGTTGCAATAGACTTTGCCGTCTCGACCTCCTATGGTTTTGGCGGCCATAACGGCGCTTTACTCATGCGACGCTATGAATAATAAGATCCTGATAACCGGCGCCAGTGGTTTCATTGGCAGTCATGTGGTTGAGTATTTTTGTCAGCAGAATCTGCAGCCGGTCTGTCTCGTCCGCCCGGGTAGTGATATTTCCTTTCTTGAGTCCATGCCCATTGAATTGAGGTATGGCGATATCTGCGATCTTGCGCAAATGGTTGCGGCATCCAAAGAGTGCTCAGCCATTATTCACACCGCCGGTTTGGTGCGGGATTGGGGGAGATATGAACATTTTTTTCAGACAAATGTGGTGGGAACTCTCAATGTCCTCAAGGCATCCGTCTTCAATAAAATTAAACAGGTAATCGTCACCGGTTCCATTTCCGTCTATGGAGAGGAAGATTGTTCCGGGATTAAAGATGAATCGTCCCCCTTTCGGTCCCATTATGCCTATTTTCTGGACCATCTCTTCCCCTGTGGGATGAACTATTATCGCGATTCCAAAGCTGAAGCGGTCAGAGAGGCCAGCCAATATGCAATGGAACAGCGACTGGACTGCACAATCCTGGAACCGGTTTGGGTCTATGGAGAGAGGGAGTTTCATAGTGGCTTCTATGAATACCTGCAAACAGCCCGGAGTAAAGTGCCCTTTCTCCCCGGCTCAGCGACAAATAAGTTCCATGTCATTTATGCCAAAGATCTCGCCAGGGCATACTTCCTGGCCTATCAACAGAAAATTCCAGGGGTGGAACGAATAATCATCGGCAATAGAGAATCCGAGTTGATGGCGACAACCCACACACTTTTTTGTAGGGAGGCTGGATTTGTCAGGCCTCGCCATATGCCTAAATGGCCGCTCTATCCCGTCGCCTTCTTTCTAGAGTTGGCCTATGGCATTTGCCATAGCGGGACAGCTCCTCTTTTGACCAGGGGGCGTCTCAATATGATGTATGATAACATCAAATATTCAACATCAAAGGCATCAAGTTTGCTTAACTTTACAAGCCGCTATTCCCTGGAAGAGGGGGTACGTCGAACTGTGCAATGGTATAAAGAAAAGGGATTAATCTGAGGCCATGAAAATACATACCATCAGAGGGCTAGGCAAGGTCCTTTTTAATATACGGGTTAAACTAACCGTCTTTGTATATTTTCTGCCGGAACTACTGCGTGGAAAGATTAGCCTGAGTCATTTCTATAGATTCCTTCGACGACTTCTTTTCTTTATGAAGGCCATGCAGCATAACAAATTTGTCTGTATTGGGGGACGAAGTCGGATTGATCTTTATGTTCCCGGTTTCCCGTCAAGTGCCTTTTATTCTTCCTGCCGGAAGTTCATGACCTTTAACGAAAAATTGCCATGCACCACGGTATTGATGTCAGTCACCGCCGGCTGCATCTTCAAGTGCAAGCACTGCTATCAAAAGTTTGATCGACTTGCCGGGGCCGATGTCGATATTGATAAACTTGTTGATGTCGCCAGGTGGCTACAGGATCGTGGAGTTGCCTTCTTTAACATTGAGGGAGGGGAACCATTCATGGCCTATAAACGATTAAAAAAACTCTGTATGGCGATCGACGACCGCTCGGAGATTTGGATCAACTCTACCGGTTACCAAATATCGGTCGAGCGACTCAAAGAGCTGAAAAAACTAGGGGTAAACGCTGTCATGTTTTCCCTGCACAGTCCTGAACCTGAAGAGTTAAATATCTTTATGGGTAACGAAAATGCCTGGGATATTATGACAAAAGGTGTTGCCTCCTGTCATGCTGCAGATATGCCCGTTGCCTTAAATAGTTGCCTCTTGAAGAATGATTACAGCAACGGTCGGTTCGAGCAGGTTATGGAACATGCCTTAAAATTGGGCGCGGTAATTGTCCAACTGATAAAACCAAAACCGGCTGGAGGCTGGCTTGAAAGTGGTGCAGATCGCTTTAGCGATCAGGATCTGGATTTTGTTAAGACCAAGATAAACCTCTATAATAACAGTCCGTCCCATCGTCACTACCCGGCAATTTCGGCCCAAATCATTGAAGAGGATAAAGCGGTTTTTGGCTGCACCGCCGGTGGGACAGATCGCTTCTATATTAATTCTAAAGGGGATGTTCAGCCCTGTGAATTCCTCAATATATCTTTTGGAAATATTGCCTCAGACGACTTTGCCGAAATCTATGGCACGATGCGACAGGTCTTTGCCAAACCTGGCACCTCATGGTTGTGTGAACATTATTCCGGTGATATTCTGAAATTGTTCAGGGAAAGCAACGCTAAAGCCTTACCGTTATCTCCGGAGTTATCAAAAAAAGTATATGAAGATTGGCAGCATGGTGTCCAGACAGAGTTATATAAACGGTTAGCCCAGATGTGACAAAATGAAAGACTTCACGACTTACAACTGATACCATTTGCTCGTCAGGAACAGAAGTACAATGAAGGGGACAATCTAATTATACTACCGTTAATAGATATGAGCCTATTCCACATATCATTGCTTTCTGGCTTACCTAGCAACGATCCCCCCCGAAGACTTCTATATACAGCACAAAAGAATAATGCTTTTTGGAAAAAACAATCTTAGCCGATCCGAGACAAAAACAACATTATAGGAGAACACATGTCAAAACTGGAAGGGAAAAAAGCCCCGGAATTCTGCCTCGCTGGGAGCGATGGCCAAGAACATACCCTCGCCTCCTATCGAGGAAAAACTGTGGTTTTGTTTTTTTATCCCAAAGATGACACCCCCGGCTGAACAAAGGAAGCCACCGCATTCAAGGACTTGAATGCCGAACTGACCAAATATGATGTCACCCTGTTTGGGATTTCCCGGGACTCCCTGGCCTCCCATGATAATTTTATCACAAAATACGACCTGCCCTTTATCCTGCTCTCTGATCCCGACACTGAGATCATGAAGGCCTACGGGGCTTTTGGTGAAAAAAAGATGTACGGCAAGTCAGTACAGGGGGTCATCCGATCCACAGTACTCATTGATCAAGAAGGTCTGGTCCTGAAGCACTGGGCCAAAATTGCAAAACCAGCTGACCATCCAGGCAAGGTTCTTGAATATCTTGAAAACATGAAAAAAACATAATTGGCCTGAGTGTAGATCTCCAGGTGGCGTCTCCCAGGAGATCTACACTCCTCTCTTCCGACCACGATGATATCAAGCTTCGATAAGCTCACTGATTTTCGAATTCACCAAGATCGTGGTCGGCATCTTATAGAGGAGTTTCTGATAGAATCCGTGCCATTTCTTTTCATCTTCTGATTCCGGCAATTCATAACCCAGAAAAATACAATCCGCTTCTCCGGAGTATTCTCGGAAAATAGTTTCAAAAAGATCCTGACTCACGATAACCTGAGGATAGGCCTTAACCCTGGAAAGCTTGATGATCTCAGCCAGAGCATCGCTGGCGGGCAGTTGACCTTCCTCATTTTCCACCACCCGGAGCAATCTGATTTCGGTGTTCTCCCATTCCCAGTTTTCCGTCATCAGATGAGCGGCCAGGAGCATCATCTCGCCGTTTTTCCGACCACGCCACCATATATCGATCCGTTTATGCAGGCCCGGCCTGGGCAACCCCCGAACCGAAAAGAGAAAGATGCTCATCTCAAGGACGGCGGCAATGCGCAGTTGTCGAAGGTACGCGGAGAGATGGTCGTACTCCGATGACCAGCCAAAAATGGCAACGTTGGGATGAATCGGCCCGGTTTCCGTGGCCTGCAGCAGCATGGAAACCCCATGTTCGATGGTATCGGCGGTGACCACTGCAGGAAAGGCCTCAATCTCCTTTTCCTGACAGAACTTCTCCAGTTGGCGGAGCGCCCCCGGTCGACGGGGGGCAAGTTCCATAAAATCACCCTCCAAAATATCGGCCAGATAGACGAGCCCCCGCTTGGCAGCAATCCAGATGGCATAGGTCACCAATGGTTCGCGCAGGGCCGGTATCCCGGAAAAGACCAGCATGGTCGGTCGCCAATTTCTGGTGTCCTCAGGCATTCGGCTGAGCCGGAGAAGGTTCTTTCGAATGGCGTTATAAACAAAACCCCGCCGGGCGTCGCCAAAGGCTGCGGTAAGGTTTCTGGTCCTGATGTGCCAAAAGAATATGATGATAATACAAATTGCGGCGATGGAGGCGATCCAGTTAATCAGGATCGAGACCGCCACGCAGGCCAGGGCACCAAGGAGAGACGATGACCAGTGATAAAAACGGAACCGGGGGCGGAAGGAGGGGTTATCCCCGAAGTCCTCGATGAACGCCGCCAGATTGATCATCCCGTAACTGTACAGGAAAAACATGGTGATGATGGCAGCAATAGCATTCAAAGCCCCACCGCCGCTGGCATTACCGGCCCAGAGCAACACCAGAACGGTGATCAGGTAGGTCAGAATGAGCGCCCGCCTTGGCTCATCACCCTTCTTGGCCCCCTTGGCATAAAACATCAGAAACTTCATAATCCGATCTCGAGAGACCGCCTGGAGCACCCGGGGGGCGCCCAACAGACTGCCCAGGGCCGAAGAAAGGGTAGCGGCCACCACCCCGGAAACCACCAGCCAGGATAGGCCAAACAGGGCGTTTTCCTTGAGCAACCCGAAGGGGTTATGGATAAGATCGGCCCGATCCCAGGCCCCGCCACAGATGATGATCTGAGCCAGATAGACCAGAAAACCGACAGC
This sequence comes from Pseudomonadota bacterium, assembly GCA_018814305.1. GTDB lineage: Bacteria > Desulfobacterota > Desulfobulbia > Desulfobulbales > JAGXFP01 > JAHJAA01. Next base: position 45,695 of record JAHJAA010000091.1, on the reverse strand, counting down.
GACCGCCGCTAAAGTTCCCCGGGGAATGCTGACGCCGGGGTCCTTCAAGTCACCGCTCATATTGACCCCAGCGTCAATCCCGGTTACCGCCGGAAAATAGAGGGCAAAGACCATCCAGAACCCGAAACGAACTCCGGTTGCGGAACGGCCAATATCAAGGCCATAAGCGGGAGACAAATTATTGACGAACCGATCCACGGAAAAATCCAGCAACCCACCGCCCAGAAAGGCGATTATAGCCAGCATCAAAAATGCCATAATCACAAACTGGGCCTTAAGAGCAAGCCCCGCGCCATAATAGGCAATCAGGAAGAGCGCCGTGGCGGTGGCCAGGCAGATCATCAGAAAATATGGGGTAATCTGGGGGTACGAGGTGGTCAACGCCTCGGCAAAACCCAGGATGTAAAATGGAACGGAGAGGGAGAGGGCAAAGAACAGGGCAATACCGATGGCCCCCCCGAATTCGACACCCAGGACTCTGGAAATCAGAAAATAGGAGCCACCTCCCCGGACCTGGATATTGGTGCTGACCGCTGCAATGGAGAGCGAGGACATCAGGGTGATCGACTTGGCGATCACCAGGATGGCGACGGCACCGATGATCCCGGCCTCCCCAACCACAAAATTGGCGCGCATGAACATAATGACGCCGAGAATGGTCAGGATAGCCGGGGTGAATACCCCCCCGAAGGTACCGAACTGATTTCGGCCCTGATTTCTCTTTTCTGCGTCAGTCATGACCATAAAAATGGATACTCCAAAATCAGTCTAAGCGGGTGATAACGCCTCAAACCCAGAAATGATATCCAGGAGTTCGGCGGTGATGGTGTTCTGCCTGGTTTCTCGGAACCGGCCCTGAAGCCGCTCTTCCATCTCCAGAATATTCTTTTCGGCAGCCTGCATGGCGGCGAGGCGGGCCGCGTTCTCACTGGCCAGGGATTGGGAAAACGCCTTAAAGATCATCCCGAAGATGTGCTGCTGAAAGAGTTGCTCAAAAAACACAGAGGATTCAACTCCAATCATCGGCAGACATCGATTGGGCCAGGACTCGCGACGTTTTTCATCACCGTATTGCGGAGCAAGAGGCAGAACCCTTTCGGTGGTAGAATCATAGGTGGCGCCCTTTTCCAGGCGGTTATAGAAGAGATGAAAGGTTTCAATTCCTTGACTATCGTGAAGGTCCGCGAATTTTTCAATGATCTCATACATCAGATCACCGATGGCGCCCGGAGATGACGGCAGCCCGTAATGCTCCTGGACAGGGACCTCTTCCACCAGTCCGGCCCGTAAACGATCACCGGCGGACCAATATATCTTGTCAAAGCCGGTCAGTCCGGCGGAACCGGCCTCCGCCAGGGCATAGCGGATGATATTTTCATTGAACTGACCGCACATCCCCTGATCCGACCCGATGACCAGAAAAACCGACTGGGACACCTTTTTTCGTCGACCCAAGAGCGGCCTGTTTTTAAAAAAGACCTGCCAGCCCTTTTCAATCACCTCAATATAGCCATCCATGGCCTCAGCAGCAGCTTCATACTGCCGAATATTCACCGCAGCCAGACTCTTCATGGTCTTGACCACCGACAACAGATCATGGGATGTCTTGATCTTCCTGCCGAGACTCTCCATGGTTTCCATCGGCTACTCCTCCGCCGATAGCGCTGGTTCAGAATCAGGAACGACAGGAGAGGGCACCTCAGCAATGATCTTCGCCAGCATCTCCCGGAGTTCACTCCAAACCGGATCATCCTTGGCGGCACTACTCAGCCGCTCACTCAGGCCGGAAATCTTCCGCAACTCATCACTGATCCGCTTTTCAATCGCCGAGATCCCGTCCAAAGGGATGGCATCGAGCATTCCCAGGTTGGTCGCCATGAGAATCGCCACCTGGTCGAAGGCGGGCATCGGGGAAAACTGTTGCTGCTTAAGCACCTCCCGGACGCAGCGGCCATGGGCCAAAGTCTTACGAGTGGCCTCATCCAGGCGGGTACCGAACCGGGCAAATGATTCCAATTCCTGAAACTGGGAATAGGACAGGCGGAGATCACCGGCAACCTTGCGGTAGGCGGTCAATTGCGCCTTACCCCCGACTCGAGAGACGGATTTACCCACCTCCACCGCCGGGAAAAAACCCTTTTGAAAAAGCTCTGGCGACAGATAGATCTGTCCATCGGTGATGGAGATGAGATTGGTCGGGATATAGGCCGAAAGGTTCTGGGCCTCAGTTTCAATAATCGGCAGCGCGGTGATGGAACCGCCGCCGGCATCGTCCCGCAACCGGGTGGAGCGTTCCAGTAGCCGGCTGTGAATATAAAAGATATCCCCGGGGAAGGCCTCCCGCCCGGGCGGCCGCCGCAACAGCAAAGAGATCTGCCGGTAAGCGATGGCATGGCGGGTGAGATCGTCGTAAACCACCAATACATCCCGGCCCTGGGCCATGAAGTATTCTGCCATGGAGGTTGCGGCATAGGGGGCGATATACTGTAATCCAGGGGGATCACTGCCCTCCGCCACCATCACGATGGAATAATCCAGCGCCTTGTGCTCTTTAAGGTGGGCTATCAATTTAGCCACAGCTGAACTGCGCTGCCCGATGGCACAGTATATACAGATCACATCTTTATCAGCCTGATTGATGATGGTATCCAAGGCCACCGCAGTTTTGCCGGTCTGCCGATCACCCAGAATCAACTCCCGCTGTCCGCGACCGATGGGGATCAGGGCGTCAATCACCTTGATCCCTGTCTGTAAAGGCCGGTTAACCGGCCCCCGGGCCATGATCGGCGGGGCCTCCCGCTGCACCGGCAAGTAATCGGTTGCCTTAACCGCTCCTTTATTGTCGAGGGCTTTGCCCAAGGGATCGACAATCCGGCCAAGCAATGAATCCGTAACCGGGACCTCAAGTATCCGCCCGGTTCGGGTAACCTGATCGCCTGCAGCCAAACCCTGGTCATACCCCAGCAGGACGATCCCGGTCCGGTCCGGCAAAATGTCTAGAACCACCCCCAGCACCCCACTGGGAAAAACCACCAGTTCTTCAGATTTGACCGAGGCCAGCCCATGGGCCCAGACAATCCCCTGCCCCACGGAAAAGACCTGGCCGATTTCTTCTTTTGAAACCGAGGCATCATAGGCGGCCAGATCTTTGGTCAATTGACTGGAGGTTTCGTCGAGGACGTCCGTAAGGGTTTTGGGAGTATTCATGGGGACCTGCGTAGCGTTTGGATAATATCTTCTTCCATATCATCAAGATACCGACTGAGATTCCATTCCCATTGCCGATCTCCAGTCAATAATCGCAGCCCGAACCCCAAGGCCGGATCCTCTTGAAAATCGAGCGCGCCATGGCCGGGAAAGATTTTATCGAGCCCCTCATCCAGGCGTTTTTTCTCCTCATCCACCAAGGGAAAGCCGGAGCGGATGGTCACTGAGCCCTGATCTCCGGAAAATCCCTCGGCTTCCCGGCTGATTTTTTCCAGAAAGACCTCAAGGAGGCGTCTTTCCAGACGATTATCGGCCAAGTCAGCCAGCACCTTCCGTGAAACAGAGAACACCTGCTGACCGATGACGACCTTCAACTTTTTGCGAAAGGTCTCCTGCTCTTCATCAAGGGTCTGTTGCCAGCTCTGTTGTTTGGCGGCTACCTCCTCCTTCAGACGATCCAGGCTTTGATCCTTCCAGCGATCGAGCTCCTGCTGGGCCTCATCATGCAATACCGCCCGCCGATCGGCAAACTCCTTTTGTTCGGCAGCGAGAACCCGGGCATGTTCCTGCGCTTCCTGTTCGGCCCTTGAGGCCTCGGCCAGCCGGGCGGCGATGGTCCGCTCCCGTTCATCCATGGCCCGAATAATCGGCCCATAGAGAAACCGTTTCAACAGGACAATCAGTATCAAAAAATTAATGAGCTGAAAGATGACTGTGGTCCAGTCAATGAGCATTGATTATCCCCCTACCCTGGTTAAAAAATAGTTCCAGAATGGATTGGCAAAGATCAGGATCATGGAGACCACGAAACAATAGATCGCGGTGGATTCGACCATGGCTAGTCCGACAAACAGGGTTCGAGTGATGGTATTGGTTTCATCGGGTTGCTGGGCGATAGAGGCCAGGGCCTGGGCCAGGGCGCGCCCTTCCCCCAGAGCCGGACCGATGGCGCCAAGTCCGATACAGAGCCCTGCGGAGATAATCGAGGCGACCGCAACAAGTGCTAAACTGTCCATTTTTTCACTCCTTATTGGGTTTCCGGCGTCGCATTGTTTTCCGGCGACACCTGACTTTCATGGATCTTTAAACCGGCGGCGATATAGACCGCGGCAAGAATGGCAAAGATATAGGCCTGAACAATCCCGGTGAGCAACCCCAAGAGTTGCATGATCACCGGGAAAAACAGCGGGGCTATGGCCAACAGGATCCCACCGATCATCGAGCCGCTCATGACATTGCCGAATAACCGCACCGCCAAGGCCAGGGTCCGGCTGATTTCACCGGTGATATTAAACGGAAGCATCAGAGGAGTCGGCCTGACATAGTTCTGCAGGTAGACGCCAAATCCGGTATCGGCTATGCCATAGATGGGTACCGCCACCAGAACGGATAAGGCCAGGGCCGTGGTGGTGGACAGGGACCCGGTGGGCGGCAGAAATCCAGGAATCACCGACAACAGATTACAGGTTCCTACAAAAATAAAGAGGGTGCCCAGAAACGGAAGAAAACGCCGGGGATCCTGCCTGGTTACATCTTTGATTTGTCCAAGGATTAAGGTGACGACACTTTCGAGCAAACTCTGCCACCGGGAAACCTCCGCCCCGGTTGACAGACGTCTGGTTACCAGCCATGAACCAAAGGAGAGAAGGAGCATCACCAGCCAGGTAAACACCAAGGTGCCATTAACCTTCACGAGGCCAACCTGAAAAATGATGATGGAGTCCGGGCTCAAATGCATGACCTTACCCTCTCTGCCGGGCGATCTTTCGGGTCAGCACCATCCGGGCCAGAAAAAAACCGAGGATAAAGGCCACGAATCCCCCCGGATCCCGCCGGGCCAGGAACATCATGACCAGTACCACCGGGACCAACCGGCCCAGATAACTCATGAACAGAAGCCGCTTGGGCTGGGGACTCAGCGGAACCCGCCGGACAGTCAGCAAGAGCCCGTAAAAATAATAGAGCCCGGCGATAATCCCGCCGAGAAGTCCCCCAATCAAGGGCAAGCCGACCATCATTTTCCTTCTCCTGAGTTCAGCGAATTGTCTGGATCCCGCCTTTCCTTCTGAATCCAATACCAGGCATTATAACACCCAAACCCCAGTCCTCCGAGGATCAGCATCAAGGTCCAGGAATAGCGGCCGACCCAATGGGCATCAAGCCAGATCCCCAGAAAACCACCCGCCACAGTGGGCAGCGCCACCGACCAGCCGACCATACCGAACATCCCCAACCCAAACCAGACCTTTTTCCCTTCCTGACGGGAGGCAAGTTTCTTCTGCTCCCGACCATCAACACGTTTAGGGAAATCGTCTTGTCGTTTCATAAGAGAATTCACTTTGGTGGTTCAGTGCCACCGATAAACAGTTATGCGGAATTGCACCTAACTGCCGGTAAGCATAGGGAGTGCTCCCGCGATAGCAGAGACAGCGCTCCACCGTAAAAATGGATGGTTTCAAAATGGTTAAAAGCCCGCTTATCGATGGCTGAACTCAAGAAATCGTTTAATAAAACCCACCTCAAGTTTCGCCACCGCAGAACGGTTCTGCTTTTCCCGCTCATCGCCTTCCTGGAGCATTTTCTCAATCTCTACGGTCAGTTGACCCAATTCACCGGCCACCGCCCGTCGGGTGGCAACCATGATCTGCTCGCCCTGTTTGACTAAGATACCACGGTCAACGGCCAGATACTCTTCCCGGCCCTCGGCAGTTACATAGGACAAAACCCCCGGGCTAAGGACCGTGGCATAATCAAGATGCTTCGGTTTTAAACAAAATTCCCCGGCAGGCCCTTCTCCCTTAACCTTCCCAACCTTCTTTTCAAGAAATCGGTCGGTCGGGAGTTGAATGGTTAACATCATCATGGGACACAACCTTCTAATTTAAAAATGATCACAGGTGGCGTAGATTTGAACGCTCAGCCCTGCCCGCTATAGCCACACTATGCGGGCAGGGCTGAGCGTTCAAAGATGCGTTACCTATGATCATTTTTTTGCTTCGGCAATGGGGCCGATCATATACAGCGCACTTTCAGGGAGCTCGGCAAACTCATCATTGATAATCCGTTCGCACCCGTCAATGGTATCTTCCAGTTCAACCAGACGGCCCTCAAGTCCAGTGAAATGGCCGGTGGTAAAAAACGGCTGGGTCAGAAACCGCTCCAGCCGCCGGGCGCGAAATACGGTCTGACGATCGTCTCGGGACAACTCCTCAATCCCCAGCATAGCAATGATATCCTTGAGCTCATCATAGGTGGCCAGGGTCTTTGTGACCTCCCGAGCAACCGTATAATGTTTTTCGCCGACAATCCCGGGATTGAGCATCATGGATTTGGACTGCAGGGGATCAATGGCGGGATAGATCCCTTCAGAGGCCAATTTCCGGGAGAGAACGATACTTGCCGAAAGATGCCCAAAGGTATGCACCGCCGCCGGATCGGTCAGATCATCCGCCGGGACGTACACTGCCTGAATTGAGGTAATCGCTGCCTTTTTCGAACTGGCGATCCGCTCTTCCAGCTCGGCAAGTTCGGTGGCCATGGTGGGCTGATACCCAAGGCGAGAAGGCAAACGGCCCATCAGTCCCGATAATTCCATGCCGGCCTGGATGAACCGAAAAATATTATCGATCAGGAGCAACACGTCCTTGCCCTGGTCATCACGAAAAAACTCCGCCATGGTCAGGGCGCTTCTACCAACCCGAAAACGGGCCCCTGGTGGTTCATTCATCTGCCCGAACACCATGACGGTGTTCTTCAAGACCCCAGCTTCATCCATTTCACGATAGAGTTCTTCGCCCTCTCGGCACCGCTCGCCGATCCCACAAAATACACTGACCCCGCGATGCTTACCCACCATATTATGGATCAGTTCAGTAATAACCACGGTCTTGCCGACCCCGGCGCCTCCGAACAGGCCGGCTTTCCCGCCCCGCTCAAGGGGGGTCAACAGATCAATGGCCTTGATCCCAGTAAGAAATATTTCTTCGTGGGTTACCCGGTCGGCTAATGCCATGGGCCGCTGATGGATCGACTTTCTTTGGTCGCCGACCGGTTCCGTTCTGAGATCGATGGTCTCACCAAACACATTAAACATCCGGCCCAGATTTTCCTCTCCCACCGGCACCATAACCGGGGCCCCCGACCCCTGGGCCGACTCGCCCCGCCCCAATCCGGCCGTGGGAGTCAAAGCGATGCAGCGGGCGGTGTGGGCATCAATATGGTCGATGACCTCAAGGATTATCTTTTGCTCAACACCTGCAAACAGCAACCCGTTGATCGGTGCCGGTTCCTGATCAAAAAGCACATCCACCACTGTGCCGCGGACTGATTGGATCTGACCGCTGTAGTTTTCCATAGGCGTTTCATTTCCCCTGAGACAACAGCTAAACCGTTATAACAAACTGAACCCTTAACTCATCAAACAATCAAAAGGGTCATCCGAAATGGGCTGACATGTTAAAGGATATTTTTTTCTGCGCCCCATTCCCTCGAGAACAACTCTACTTTGATAATGATTTATCCAGGAGATATTTTTCAATGCTCTTTCGCTCATCCCCTTTCCAACGTTTAATCGCCTTCTGAAAAAAAGTGTTGTTGGGGATGCGGATGAGAGCCCGCTCTTCCTCAGGGATAACACCGCTTTCAAGGATGGCGGTGTACATCATATTGAAATCAACCACTCGACCACGAAGCCCGGGGCCGCCGACAACCTCGGTTATTTCAATTTCATCGCCAATCCGAAAAGGGGTGAACAGAATCACCAGAAAAGAACAAAGGAAATTACTGAGGACACTCCAGACGGCGATGAAGCCAATGGCAATCATTGCCGCCATGGTCAAAAGCGAGGCCACGATGGTCGATATCGTCACTCCCAATTGTTGCAGGGTAAAAAGAAAAACCGTCACGAGAATTATAAATTTTGTGATGTTCTTAAAAACCTGGGAAAAAGACTCAGATATGGCATTTCGCCGGTACAACATCAAAACAAACCGGCTTACCGAGAGATAAACGATGATCCCAGCTACCACAAGCAGAAGAAGGAACAATAACTTCGGCCCTTGACCAACCACAAAATCCTCAAAATGAATACTTTCCACCAGCACACCTCAACACCATTCGGAGCCAGGATTCCCCGAGTGAGGACATGCCAGGACCGTTTTTTAATAGAGTAGCTCTTCTGTCATACTTGATGGACTCGTAAAAAGTCCATAGTACTGGTTCGAGATGGCTAAGTAAAAAGTTGGTATACAAGGAGTAGTGGTGTCGCGAAAGCGGAGGCATACATATGGTATGTCGAGCATTTCGTGAACCCGCTACGACGCAGTAGAGCGACTTTTTACGACGCCATCATACTTAATTGTTATCACACAGGTTGACTGATTCAATGGATATTTTGTAATTATTTTTTCAAGACCCGTTGATTCGAACGATGGCACCTGATCAATTCAACGGGACAAAATAATTCTTGCTGACTGGTTCCTTCCCCGCTACCCTCCTCGAATCAATCCCCTTCAAAAACTGAAAGGATGCCAGACACTATGAAAAAAAACATCACGGCGAGCAAACGGCACCGATATCGGCTGACCCTGGAGTACGACGGTAACGGCTTCAGTGGCTGGCAGAAGCAGGATGATGCCAGAACCATCCAGGGCAGCCTGCTTAAGGCTGGAACTGAGATTTTTCACGACCTCAATCTGGACATCCAGGGGCATGGCCGCACCGACGCAGGGGTTCATGCCTTGTCCTATACGGCCCATCTGGAAACAAACACCGTGCTGCCGCCCTTCGAAATCCTAGAAAAATTCAACGAACTGCTACCGGCGGCCATTGTGGTCCTGGACGTTACCGGATGTTCTCCCCGCTTCCATGCCCGTCATAACTGTATCGGTCGGAGTTATCTTTACCAGTTCGCCCTTCGCAAGAATGCCTTTCACAAAAAATATGTCTGGTGGATCAGGGAGCCTTTAAACCTGGAGGCCATGGCCGACGCCGGCCGACGCTTTACCGGCATGCACGACTTCGCCTCCTTTGCTGAAAAACAGGAACTCAAGAAATCAACCAAGGTCATGCTCAACGGGGTGTTTCTCTACAATGACGGAGAGATCCTGCGATTACGGGTCGTCGGTTCGCACTTCCTCTGGAAGATGGTGCGGAAGATGGCTGGGGTGCTCATTGAAGTGGGGCGGGGCAACCTCACCCCTGATCAGATCAGTGAATTCCTGAACAACCCGCTGGAAGTGCCGACCAGATTCACCGCCCCACCTTCAGGCCTCTTTTTTGAACAGGCCTTTTACGACCAGGAAGAACTGACTGCGTTTTTGGCAACAGCCACTGAAACGTGCCTCTAATGGAGATGAATCAGAGAGGCGGGTGGACCGAACGAAAAAAAGATTGCCCGCAGAAGTGATCGAGAACTACCGGCATGAATAAACGCCAGAATCCAGGGTTAAGCGATTATCGCTCTTGCAGGGCCTGGCCCATGGAATCAACATAGGGATCGAGCAGATACTCAAGGACCGTGCGTTTTCCGGTATGGATATAGGCCAACAGCTGCATTCCCGGCACCAGTTGATAGCGGGCGTCGCGCCAGGCAAAATGATCGCGCTCGGTCTTGATCCGAACCGGGTAGAAGGTCCGGCCATCGGAAGTGGTCACCGCATCGGGACTGACCCCGACCACGATCCCCTTCAAGGTCCCGAACCGTCTGGAATCATGGGAGGCAAGCTTGACCACCGCCTCCTGTCCCTCCTGAACATAGCCGATATCCTGGACAGGCAGTCGCGCCTCCACCACCAGGGTATCATCAGTAGGGACGATGGAGAGGACAATCTGCCCTGCGGCCACCACTCCGCCCACGGTGTTAACATAGAGGGTTTTGACAATCCCTGCCACTGGGGAACGAATAACCGTCCTTCGCTGGCTGTCCTTGAATTTTTTAAGGCGTTCACCAAACTCTCCCAACTCCTGGCGGGCCAGCTTCAACTCCTCGCCCACCTTTTCCCGAAAGGATAAGCGAATCCAGCGCAAACTCTCCTCGGCCTCCTCCAACTGGGACAACCCCTTACGCAGCATGGAGCGATCCTCATCGAGCCGGGTTTTGAGTCCGGCCTCTTCCCGCAGCAGACTCAGGTGTTTGTATTCGGTGGCCAACTGGTCCTTGAGCAGTTCTTCGCTTATCCCAATCTGTTTCCGTAAAAGCTCCAGGCTAATCTGATTATTGGCAATCCGGGTTTCCAGGGCATTGACCTCTTCCCGGCGCTGGTTGACGGTCTCTTCCCGACCGGCCTGATCACTCTTGAACTTGGTCAACTGCAAACCAAAAAGTTCAGCGGCCTGCTCAATCAATCGGCCATGACTCTTGACCAGTTCCTCGGGAAAAACGGGCTTGGCAAGATCGTCAAGCATGGCCTGGAGCCGGGCAATATCCACTCTCAGGGCCACAATCCGCATCTCAATTTCCTTAACGTTGGCCTCGTTGGCCGTCCCTTCCAGAATTAACAAGGGCTGATCCGCCGTAACCTCGGTTCCCTCCCGGACCAGAATCTCACCGACGATTCCACCCTCGAGATGCTGGATATCCTTGACCTTGGAACTTGGCACCACCCTCCCGTCGGCCATGCTGACAATATCGAGTTTACCGATCCAGGCCCAGCCAAGGAATCCGCAACACATGGCCAGACAGGCCACCAGAAAGAAATGGCTCCACCGGGATGACTCCTCCTCAATAACCTGCTGCGGTGATTTGATCTCGAGTATGTCGCTCATGCCACCACCGTTGCTTTCTTATCCAGCTCGACCAACCGCCCCGAGCCCTGACCTTTCGCCACAATCAGACGAGGAATCGGTTTCACCCCCACGTCCAGCACAAAATCGACCCCTTTTAAAATCTTCGGATCACGGCTCACCACCACAATGGTCTTACCTGACCGGATCAGATGATTTAAGACCTGATAGACCGCCTGGCACCCTTCTTCATCAAGCCCCTCGGTGGGTTCATCAAAGATCACCAACTTGCCGTCCACGGCCAGGGAACGGGCCAGAGCCAGCCGCCGCCGAATCCCCACAGGCAGCTCACTGCCGCCATTAACAACCGGGGTCTCCATACCCTTGGGACTCCGATCAAGAAAGGAACGGAGCCCGGACATTCGGACAATCTCAGCCAGGGCACCATCATCAATTTCCGAATTGACCATGGTAATACACTCCCGGATTGTCCCGTTTAAAAACGAAGGTTCCTGGGGGAGGTAACAGATCTGCTTCCGCCACCAATGGGGGGCGACTTGCCTCAGACTGACCCCATCCACCATAACCTCGCCCCGCCCCGGTTCGATTAATCCAACCAGCAGACGGGCCAGAGTAGACTTTCCTGAACCATTATACCCAATGACTCCCAGACTCTGCCCTCCCTGCAACCGGAACTGCACCCGCTCAAAGAGAGAAACCGGATTCCCTGGGTAGGCGAAGAAGACATTACTCACTTCCAGATTGCCACGATAGGCGCTCAGGGTCGTGCCACCACCCCGCTCCACCGGCAAGCGGAATATTTTTTTCAGCTCACCAAAGGCCCGCTCGGCCTTATTGATCAGATAGACGGTCTGGACAAATCGGGTGGTGGAAGAAAAGGCCCGCCCTGCCAGGATATTGGCACCGATCAGACCTCCAACCGAGAGTTCACCCCGAACCACCTGCATGGCCCCTATCGCATACAGGGCCACGGTCATCAACACATTCAAACTCATGGTCAGGGACTGATTGAACTCCTTAATCCCGGCGTCCCGTTGAAACAACCGGGAGACGAGCCCGGCCTGATCCTCCCAGGATTGCTTGATAAAGGCCTCTCCCTGGAAGGCCCGAACCGAGTCAGGGCTGTTCACCAGGGACATCATCTGCCCGCGATGGGCAAGGACGGCATTCTGCAGCGGCTCAGCCACCCGCCGGGAGTACACCATGGCGATACTGGCCGCAACCAGACTAAAGACAATTCCAGCCAGGGAGATCAGGGCCAGAACCGGACTCAAATAGAAGGCCGCCCCCACAAAGAGCAGACCAAAGGGGGCATCGAGAATCGCCGTGATTCCGGCGGCATTGTAGGCGTTTCTGATCTGCTGCAGGGCATTGGCAACTTCATGGAGGCGGGGTTTCGGGATATTGGAGAGCGGGAGGGATTTGGACCGAGTCAAGGTATTTAATAACCGCTGGGCCAGATTCAGGTCCGGTCGAATGCTGATCAGGGCGGCCAGTCGAGTCCTGATCACCCGCAGCACAAACTGGAGGACCACCGCCACCAACATCCCCAGAGTCAGGGTAATCAAGGTTCCGCTGAACCCATAGGTAACGAAGCGGTTTAAGATCTGAATGACAAAGAGCGGCGAGGCCAGGGAAAGGATGGTGATAAACAAGGTGGCCAGCACAACCTCAAAGGTCAACAACGGTCGCTGAGCGAGTCTTCTCCAAAATTCTTTCATGGCCTTTTTCTACAAGAGATTCATTTTCCTGCAAAGAACTTTCAGGTTTTTCAAAAGGATTCAATTGAGCTAAGTGATTTAAACACTGACACCCTTTTAGCCGAACAGAGGGGGATACTCAGCTAAAATCTCGTCCAGGGGCGCCAGGAACTGTTCATAGTTACGCCACCGTTCTTTAGAACTTTTGTAGAGGGGCTGGCGAACCTGCCAGACACTGGCGGTTTTGATCGGCCGCTCGGTCCGGTGAAAGTCGAGCATGGCCGGGTCCCAATCCAGACCGATGAACTCAATCAACTGCCGGCCGATTCTTTCCGGATCTTCCACCAGATCCTCGTAATGGAACTCAAGCATCACCCCGGGAGGCAGAATTTCTCGCCAGTGATCCATGACCAGTCGGTAATCGTTTAGTTCACGCCCGATATTTTTGAGATCGAAGGCATAGCTCATCCCACCATGCTTGTGCTTGAAGTTGGTGAAATAATTTGAGATAGCCACATCCCGAAGATCCCGCTGCACATGGATTATCCGCGCCCGGGGGAAGATCAGGTTGATCAAGCCCAGATTCAAGAAATTATGGGGCATCTTATCAACCACCCGACTGGCAGTATGGTCCAACTTGTCAATCTTCTGCAGATAGTTGGAGGCGGCATGGGCAAGCATCCACCGTTGCAACCCACCCAGGCAGAACGGATAGGGCACTTTTTTTGCGACAACCTTGGGCATCAAACGGGTGATGGTCGGGATATAGCCCAGTTCCCCGGCCCCGAACACCTCCGGGTGTGTGCAAAGCATCTGTTCGGTCAAAGTCGTTCCGGAACGGGGCATGCCGACCACGAATACCGGGCGCTCCGACCGAGAACCGACGCCCCGTAACCGGCCATGATACTCGGGAGTAAAATGTTGCTCTAGAAGCCTCACCAGCCGATGATGAAAATTCCCCCGGTGAACAATCGTCTTGCCGGAGAACTCATTGGCCTGCCCGGCATAGTGAAAGGCCCTTTCGTAATCCCGCTGCTGATCAAAGAGCTTGGTTAAGGCAAAGGACATGGCAATCCGTGGCCCCTTCGGCAATAGAGGATTATCCGCCATCTTCCGCATCAGCTCGACCACCCGCGGATCATCGGGATAGGAACGAGCTTCAATCAAATTGGCTAGGACGGTGGGATTCAAGGCGGCTGCCTTTTTATACAAAGTAACCGCCTCATCCAACCGACCATTCTGGATCAAGAGATGGGCCAGATTACAATAGGCCTCGACACCATCTGGACGAAGTTCAATGGCCAGGCGCAGTTCCTCTTCCGCTCCAATTCCGTCATCGGCCGCGATCCTCACCAGAGCACTGGTAAGCAAGGCCTGATATCCCTGGGGATTTTTACTCAGCAACTCCTGGGCAATATCGGCGGCCCGCTCAAGGTCACCGGCCTCGGTCAGGTTTCGGGCCAGCATGGCCTGAATGTCTGGATTGTCCGGCTCAAGTTCCTCCGCCTGCATCAAGACCTTGATCGCCAGCCGATGGCGGAGGCGACTGGAGTGCAAACGGGCCATTTGAAGGAACAGGGCAACATTATTCGGGTCGCGGTCCATTGCTTCCCGCAAATGGGACAAGGCCTCAGGATAACGGCCATCTGCATCCAAGAGCTCGGCCAACTGCTGCCGAAGGTCAATGGAATCAGGAGCTTCCTTCAATTGCGCTTCCAGTTCCTCGATCAACTCTGCTGCCTGATCAAGTCCGACCAGGAGCTGATTGCGCAGGGTCCGGGCCTTATCCATGGCCGGGTCACGTTGCAGGGCCTCCCTAACATGACTGAGGGCCAGTTCAAAATGGCCGCGATTGGTGTGAAGATTGGCAAGATTGAACCAATGACCGGGATGATCCGGGTCAAGTTCAACTGCCTTTTGTAAATGGGATTCCGCCACCTCCAGCTCTCCCCGGGCAAGCTCTACCAAGGCCAAACGGCTGAAAACAGTGGCGTCGGCCCCTACCATGGTTGCAGCTCGGGTCAGGAATTCATGGGCCTTGCGAAATTTCCCAAGGAGATAAAGTCCGCCACCGAGATCGGCTAAACCGGAGGGATCAGTGGGAGGGGTTTGTCGGGCTCGGCTCATCAATTCACAGCCGGGATCCCGTTCGTCATTCCGAAGTAAGGCAAAGCCCAGCAGGGCCTGAAACGAAGGCTCTTCACTCAGATCGGGATTCGATTTGAGCAAGGCGTAAAGTGCATCCCGGCCACCGGCAACATCACCCCGGACAACCTGAGCTCTGATCTGGAAGAATGAATCAATCGGCATGGCTAGGAAATCAGGAGGATGACCGTTATCAACTGATGAGACTCGTCGTAACAGGGAACCATCCCCACGATAAATGATCGGAATTGCTGATTACGTTGGATAAAATCAAACCTCTTGCCTGCGGGATCTGCCCCTTTGTTGCCAACAAAGTCAGGGCGGGTTTTGTCCGCAATTGTTCAAGGGAGGTCATCATTCTCATAACATCTTGGGTACAGGGTCACCGGAGCCCTCTCCCGCAAATTACTCGTTCCACCAAAAGAAACTGACTGTTCTACTGTTACCAACCCGCCTCCACCACTCCTCTGGTCAGACGATGGCAAAGTTCAAGCCCACTCCTGAGGGATGGCCGCCACCTGTGGTCATCAAGGTTGCAACCGTGGCACTGAGATTCAACATACCGCCGTCCGAATCATAATATAATTTGCCGTCAGCGCTGTTGTAAGCGACATAGGGATGGGAGGTGGTGAACTGGACCACCGTAGAGGGGATCGTCCCGGTGGTAAAGTTAACTGTGGTTGAAAACGTCTTAGGATTACTGAATATTCCCGGGGTAATAGCAGTGCCATATGTATACTGTATCATCGTGACCGGCATATTGACCGGGACGGTCATAAATCCATTACTCGCAATTGTGGTAAAAGTCAGCACCACCCCGGTTTTTAACGCCCCCCCCGGTCCGGTAGTGTGGGAAAGTTGATTTCCCGTCAAATCACTCAAAATAGAAATTCGATCATTAAACAAGGTGGCCCCTCCCCAGGCCCATGATGAGGCGGTGGGAGTATTTGTCGTGTAGGTGGCGCTGTTGATGTAAAAATCGTTGATTACATCGGCATTGCCCGAGCCCAGCTCGGCAAAGGCAAAGATATCCTTACCCAAGCCGCCGGTCAGTGAATCGTTACCAAGACTTCCTTGCAGATAATCACTCCCGGAACCGCCCATGAGGGTATCGTTCCCATCGCTCCCGTTCAGGAGATCATTGCCGGCCCCGCCCTGCAAGGTATCGGCGCCAAGCCCCCCATCAAGGAAGTCGTTGCCGGCCAATCCATCAATATAGTTATTGGCAGCCGTTCCGGTCAGGTTGTCCGGGCCGGCAGTCCCGTAAAGGGCTTCACCGGTCACGGTTACCGAAACTGTAGAAGTAGAAGTGAGACCTCCAACGTCGACAATGGTATAGGTGAAGGTGTCCACCGCCGTACTTCCTGAAGCCAGGGTAAAAAAGGCGGTGGAACCATCATAGTTAAAGGTATTACCGACCTGGGCCACGGTTCCCAGGGTCCCGGTGGTATTGACCCCGCTGACGTTGATGATATCACCATCAGGGTCAGAATCATTACCCAGGACATTGATTGCCAAAAGTGGGGTCCCGGCCAAAGTTGACACCGAGTCGCCAACTGCCGTTGGGGCATTATTGGCGGGTGGAGGGGGGATGATGGGCGGAGGTGGAGTGACCGGGGCCTCGTAAACATCAAGAATATCCACGGTGAAACTTTGCTCCACCCTGGCTCCGCCCTGATCGGTGGAGGAAATGATCATGGTCAGATCCTGGGGTGGAAGCTCATAGTCCAGGGAGACCCCGGTCTTAAGTTGCAGGTGATCGCCGACGATTTCGAAATTGCTGCCGCCGGAGACAATTGAATAGGTATGGTGGTCCACCGCATCCGGATCCATGGTGGAGAGGGTTCCCACCACCGCCCCGGCCACATTCTCAGTGACACTCTGGTGATCAAGGGACAAGCTGGTGGGTGCATCATTGGTATCGTTCACCGAAACCGTAACGGTCTGTTGGACCGACTCGCCGCCGGAATCGGTTGATTGGATCACCAGATCAAGATTGGCCGGTTGATTTTCATAATCCAGGGTAACGCCATCTTTAAGCTTCAACTGATCGCCGACAATCTCAAACGCACTATCGCCGGAAACGATGGAATAGGAGTGACTGTCCACCGCATCCTCGTCCATCGTGGTCAGATTACCGATCACGGCTCCGGCTTGGTTTTCGTTGACGCTTGAATTATCAAGGAGGAGTGAGGTGGGGGCATCGTTCAAGTCTTCCACCGCTACCGTCACGGTCTGCTGGACTGATTCGCCGAAGGGGTCGGTGGCCTCAACCACGATATCCAGATCCCCCGGCGGGTTCTCAAAATCCAGGGAAACCCCATCCTTCAACTGAAGCTGATCGCCGACAATCTCAAAGTCGCTACCCCCGGAGATGATGGTAAAGGTATGGGTGTCGGAGGCGTTCTGATCCACCGCATCCAGTTGACCAACCACCGCCCCGGGACTGTTTTCGCCCACCGATACATTGGAGAGCAGTATCTCGGTGGGAGGATCGTTGGTGTCAACGATATCAAGGGTAATATCCCGGGAAAAACTCGCCCCATCCTGATCCTTCACTTCAACCGTGATGGTAAGGTTGGCCGGCGGATTCTCGTAATCAAGCGAAACCCCATCCATCAGCTTCAATTGATTCCCGACCAGTTCGAACAGGCCGGCGTTGTTGATCAAGGTGAAGGTATGACTGTCGCCGTCGTCGGGATCAAGACCGCTCAAGGAGCCGCCAAGGGCTCCCGGGGTGTTTTCCGCCACGGTGGTCTGGGAGATCGTGATATCGTAGGGCGCGTCATTCTCAAAGGTGTCGATGGCCCCGTCGATGGTCAGACCCGAAAAATCCAGGGTGAAAATCCCAGGACCAGGCATCAGATGACCGCTACCGGTGATCGTGGTCAGCCCATCCAGATTGGCCTGGGACACCAGGACGGTTACATCGGGACCGATATCGAGCACGGCGACCCCGGACATATCGATCCCCGAGAGGTCAACAGTGCCGCTGCCGGTAAATCGGAGGATCGCCCCCCCCTCACCATAGATCACCTCGACCCCGGCGGCATTCAGTTGGTTTACGTCAAAGGTAGTGTCGGAGTGCATCTCCACCGCCTCAATATCAAGAAGGGTGGTGTTGGCATAATTAGTGGTGCCATAAGTGACCAAGGTGTCATATCCACTCCCGCCATCAACCCTTTCTCCCGGAGCCAGGTGACTGAACTGATTACCAAGAATAAGATCACCGCGCCCCACGTCCTGACCGCTGTAGACACCCGAGCCAAAAACACCCCAGATCACTAGGGAGTCATTGCCGTCGCCGCCTTCCAGCCAATCGGCGCCGCCTCCCCCCCGAAGCACGTCATCACCGGAGCCCCCGCTCAAATGGTCATCTCCGTCCTGGCCATCGAGCAGGTCATTGCCGTCCCCGCCGGTCAAAAGATCATTTCCCCCTCCACCGGTAATCAAGTCGTTGCCGGCTCCGCCGGTCAGAATATCATCCTGGTCGCCACCGGCCATAACCAGGTCAACCACCTCCGACTCAGGCAGCCAGTCGTCACCTGTTGGAAGTAAACCCTCCGGTCGGTCATCCGCGATAATAAAATCGTCCAGGTAAGGCTCATTTCCGAAGGGATTGTACCCATCCACCCGACCATCAAAATTGTTGAACGGGTCATTGTTGTCCCCAACCAGAGCATTCAGACTGAAATCACCGTTCAAATCCTGCCAGTTGTCGGTAAAAGCCTCTTCACCCTGACCGTTGAAATTGAATTCACTATGGTCACCAGTCGTACCGCTGTCGTCATCACTTGAGTCGGAAGGAATAAAGGCACTGATCGGCACCTGAGATTGGATCCGGTCGATTTCTTCCGGGGTTGCCTCCCGGACTTCCTGGATGCCATCCGTATCATCAACAATGACCTGCATGCCGCCGAAATTGATAAACCGAACCGTGCCAAACAGGTCCTCAACCACCAGAATGTGATTTTCGGAAATCTTGCCGACCAAAATCAGATCCCCGTCAGGCCCGGTTTCAATACTGAAATCGGTCCCCCGGATCCCGATGGTGGAGAGCGGGGTTTTGACATTGAAATTTTCCGGATTCTGCTCGGCGATCTTCCCGGTGATCACCCGAAAGGCCCCCTGGCTCATTTGAAAAAGCAGATTGGAGGGGGAGCCACCTTCCGGCTCGAAGACATAATCATCCACGGTCATCCGGCTATCGGACCCTTGAGAAAGCACGGTGCCGTCATTAAATTTGATCTCAACCTGGCCCCCGGCGTGAGTCACCACGACACTATCCCGAAAAACCGGATTTCCCAGGGCAAGAGCCTTCATTTCACCGGAGGCGTTTTCAATAAATACCGCCCCCGAGGCAACCACAACCGTCCCGACCGAAGCCTGCTGCATCCCGTTCTCTGCCATAGTGCCTCCACAACGTTCCTATTGCCAGTCCTCCGTGACGAACCACGTTGTCCATGGAAAAACATCTTCCTGGAAACCGGCATCTTTTACATATATTTTATCATATATTGCGCAAATGGTTGGTGCCTTTTTCGCACCACAATCATTATTGGGCCTTGACTAGATCCATATTCAAATCACCCATGGTGAAAAAAAGTTGAAACACCGCCTGGACAGTCTCGACCTCAGCCGCCACCGCCTGGCTTTGAGCATTGATCGCTTCCACTTCGCCGGTCAGCACATCAAGCAGGGATCTGCTGCCCAGTTTCCGTTCCTTCCGAGCCAGTTCGAGGAACTCACCGACAATGGCCGCCTGGTTTTTCAGATATTTGTACTTTTCACGGGAAATAAGCAGAATCTGCCAGGCATTACGCACCCGCTCCTCAACCTGCATCCTGGTATTAGCCAGGATGCTTTCAGCGGAGACCAGGTTTTTCTCTGCGGCCTTCACACTATTCCGATCTCCGCCTCCCCGAAACAGGTTATAGGTCAATTCAGCCCCAACAAACCCTTCCAAGCGAACGCCATGGACCCCAAGATCATTTTCCCTACGGATCTGCTCGGCCACCAGGCTCAACCGGGGATAGTACCTGGATGACTGGACGGAAACATCGTATTTCAGGACCTTATTGTTCTGCTCGGCGGCCAGGATAGAGGGATTATTTTCCATGGCCCGGGCAGCCGCCGCCTCGAGACTTGTCGGCAGACTTCCCGCAGGATCAGCGGGCAAGCGGAAGGATTTAATTTCATCGTCGGTGGGGGTAAACCCAAAAACCGCCCGGAAACGGTTCAACGCCTCGGCCAATTCCCCCTCCACACTGACCCTCAAGGCCCGGGCTCGGGCCAGTTGCGATTTGGTCTGGAGAATATCCGACGATAACCCGGCGCCCCGTTGGACCAGGGTCTCTTCCATACCGGTCTGCTTACTGATATTCTCCTCGGACTTTCCGGCATAGGCCAATTTTTCCCGAGCCTTGATCACCCCGAGATAGGCAAAAATACCCTGCAGCAAGATGTTCTGTCGGGCGGCCTCAATATCAACCTTGCTTCGCTCAAAAGTGGCATCGGCCAACTTGACCCGCCCCGAGGTCGCCCCGAAGTCGGTTACCAGCTGGGATAACCGCAGGGAAGCAAAATTGGTATTTTCCTCAATTTCCGATTCATCGACCCGGGTCACCCATTCCCGACCACCGTCGGCGCTCAGGTCAAGGCTCGGGTACCACCCACCCACTGCGGCATCTTGGCGGAACCGGGCTTCATCTCGACCGGCCTCTGCAGCTCGGACCAAGTGATGGTCATTCATAAGGTCCGGAAGATAGGCAACAAGTTCTCTGGCCAAAACACTTGAGGGGAGAACAACGAAAAAAACCGGGACCAACAGCCAATGGAATTTTATCTTCATCATTTTTCTCCATTTTCAATTCACTGCAGGCATCCGGGATCGAACGCCACTTAATTCGTCAATACGAAACATTGAGCTTGCCCATATAAAGTGATATTAACAAGGAATATAAATTATCAAAGGAAAATTTTATGCTCAAATCATTCCGCAGGAAAATCAGCCTATCAACCCTGGCCACCGGAATTTTTCTGACTTTCATCCTGTCTGCTGCCTATGTCCATCAACCGGAGTTTTGCCGATTCCTCGATAATAAACTCTATGACATCATCCTGACCAGAGTCCATGGCACCGAGACCAGCGGGGTTCCGGTTATCGTTGACCTTGACGAAACGAGTCTTAAAAAATTCGGCCAATGGCCCTGGCCTCGCTACCGGATTGCCCTGCTGCTGGCCAAACTCACCCAGGCCGGGGCAGCCTCAGTCGGCGTCGATATCCTGCTGGCCGAACCGGACCGCTCCTCGCCACTTAGAATCCAGGAGGAATTGAAAAGGGATCTCCAAGTGGACGTTGGTTTCACCGGACTACCATCGGCCTTGATGGACAATGATATTCTCCTGGCCGACAACTTGAAAAACGGACCATACGTCCTGGGCTATTTTTTTCAATTCGGCCAGACCGACCTCCCCGCCTCTGATCAACCGCGCCTTACCCCGTTCAATCTCGCCGTGGTCAAAACTCCAGGGGCCGGTCCACCGGAAGATTGGCTGCTCAAAGCCACCGATGTAATAGCGCCACTCCCCGCCCTGCTCTCTTCAGCGCCTGGTTCAGGTTTTTTCAACACAGACCCGGATAAAGACGGGATCATTCGCAGTTCCCCTCTGCTGATCTCCTGGCAGAATCATTATTACCCGAGTCTCGCCCTGGCAACCTTCAAGGCCGCACTGGGTAAGGCACCGGTCATCCTGAAAACCAGTCCCGGCGGGATTGAATCAATCAGGGTCGGTACCACTGTCATCCCCGTGGATAAAAGCGCCAGGATGCTCATCCACTTTCGAGGGAAACAGGGGAGCTTCCCCTATATTTCCGCAGCTGACGTCCTGGAAGACCAGCTCCCCGAAGGCTCCCTGGCCGGGAAAATCGTTCTGATCGGCACCACCGCCGCAGGTCTCAAAGATCTTCGAGCCACCCCCCTGGACCACCAATTCCCCGGGGTTGAGGCCCACGCCACCATCATCGACAATATAATTCGAGGTGATTTTTTTTCCAGACCGGACTGGGCTCCAGGATTGGAGCTCTGCCTGGTCATCCTCTGCGGACTGATCACCTCACTCTTAATTACTGTAACCGACGCCCGCTGGACCCTGCCGGTTACAGGAATAGCAGGGATTGCTATCTGGTGGGGCGGATTCTGGTTCATGAACGAATCGCGGATCTTTATTTCGCCACTTTTCCCCCTCATGACCTTGGGGGGCAACTTCTCGCTGCTCACCTTGCTAAAATTCTGGCGGACCGAAAAGGAAAAACTCTTTTTCCGTGAGGCCTTTTCTCGATATGTCTCCAAGAGCGTGGTTGATCAAATCGCAGAATCCCCTGAAAAATTAAGCCTGGCCGGGGAAGAAAAAGAACTCAGCATCATGTTTTCAGATGTCCGGGGGTTCACCTCACTTTCCGAGCGCCTCACCCCGACCCAGGTCATCCATCTGCTCCAGGAGTATTTCACCCCCATGACCAGGGTCATTATGGAAAACAACGGCACCTTGGATAAATTCATCGGGGACGCGATCATGGCCTTTTGGAATGCCCCAATCGATGTGAAAGATCACAAAAAGCAGGCAGTCAAGTCAGGGATTATGATGCTTGAAGAATTGGGGAAATTGAATAAGATATTCGTGCAGAAGTACGGTTTTGAAATCAATATCGGCATTGGCCTCCATGCTGGCCAGGTAAGGGTCGGGAACATGGGGACCACCGAACTTTTTGATTACACAATCATCGGTGACAACGTCAACCTGGCCTCACGCCTGGAAGGATTAAGCAAATATTACGGGGTCAGAATCGTCATCAGTGAAACCCTGCAGAACCATATCCCGGATACTTTCGCCTTACAGGAACTGGATCTGGTCAGGGTCAAAGGGCGGGAGAAGCCCTTGACGATCTATGGGTTGTTTGCCATCACCGAAGACCAACACAAGATGGCTGAACTTGAAATTTATGGCAATGCCATTGAAAAATACCGCCACCAGCACTTTCAGGAGGCCCTGGATCTGTTTACCCAGTTACGGGAAAAGCATCTCGACCGCCGGCTCTACAGCCTCTACCAGGAGCGGTGCCAGGTATTCCTCACTTCTCCGCCGCCCGTCGATTGGGATGGAGTCTTTACCCATACCACCAAGTAATTGTTTCCTTTCACCAAACATGGGGGCATTCACCCCCTTTGAGCTGCGTGGGTCGAGAAATACATAAAAAAAGTCTGCCCGTGATACTTTAAAGTACGCGGGCAGATAAAAAATTTTATTATTGGGCAGACAATTAATGAATAGAGAAAATCTGGTTCAGAGCCTTTTCCGCAGGATAGTCACTATCGAACTTGAAATAATGATATTTCGACTGTAATCCCCAATCACTGGTCGCGGAATCCAGATGGACCCCGATCTCTTCCAAAAGATCCTGCAAAAGCACATCGGAGCATTCGGTATAGATCAGAAAATCGGAACCCTTGCGCAACAGCATGACGTTGTTGCCTTCCTTGGCACACCGTAGTCCGATATCCTCGGAGGTCTGGTGCAGTTTCTGACCAATCTCATCAAGAATCTGATCGGTCTTAACAAACCCCATACTCCGATTAAAATCCTTAATTTCCGGGAAATTGGTCAGGATAAGATGATAGGCCCGATTATTCTTGCCAATCATCTTGGCATCATCAAGATAGAGCAGATAACGATAATTATAGAAGTCACTCAAGGGCTCTCGGAAATAGCTCATCTGCCGGAACACTTCAAGATCCTTGGAGTAATCCGCCCTGAATTCACAGGATATTTCCAGGGGACTCCAGGTCTCGGTGACCTTGACCAGGACCTCGACGATCATCGGATCAAGACGCCCTTCCTGGGCCTCATAGGCGAGGATATCAAGCGCCCGCTGGCGTGACATGGGTCGTTTGTATGGGCGCCGGGAAACCAGGGCTTCAAAAACGTCGGCAACGGCAACGATCCTTTCCAGAAGCTCGATCTCGTCACCCTTCAACCCATACGGATAACCGG
Source organism: Pseudomonadota bacterium (assembly GCA_018814305.1). GTDB lineage: Bacteria > Desulfobacterota > Desulfobulbia > Desulfobulbales > JAGXFP01 > JAHJAA01. Next base: position 21,849 of record JAHJAA010000091.1, on the reverse strand, counting down.
AACCATCTAGACGCTCATGGTGATGGAGAATGATCCGCCGGATCCGGTAATCGTGGTGATGTTTGGCAAAGAGACTCGCTCCCACCAAAGTATGGACCTGCATAATGCTCCGGTCCATCCGGTCAAACAACCCGGGTTTTAACAAAACATCATCGGGGATGGCCACCTTGCCGATATCATGAACCAGACACCCAAGCTTGAGAATTTCCAGATCATCCTCGCTTAACTCCAACTCCAGCCCGATTTTCCGGGAGATTTCCGAGACCCGTAAGGCATGCTCAAAGGTGGAATGGTCGCGGTTGGCCAACATTTCATACATGATTTCAAAAAGATTGACGATGAGATCGTCCTTGTCCTGATTGGCCTTGGCCAGGGCCTTCTGGGCCTCCCGCCGTTCCTGGAGTTCCTGCTCCAACTGGACATTGGCCTCCTCCAGGTCAACGGTCCTCTCCTGGACTCGAATCTCAAGAACTTCCTTGGCCTTCTGCAACTCCTCCTCGGCCCGTTTCCGCTGAATAACCCCGGCGACGACGCTGGCCGCCGCCTCAAGGGTCTCTTCTACCAACCGGTCCCGCTTGGCCTGAGGCTTAATGTACAGGGTAAAAACCCCGACCAGTTTTTTCCCAGAGGAGAAAATGGGAACACAGTAATGACCGTGGGGAGCGATCCCGTCATACCTGTTGTCATGGTAATGGTCCAGACAGTTAGAAAAAACCAATTCTCCGGACAAGGCGCATTTGCCGCAGTGGCACTTCCCGAACGGCACCGTCGCACAGATGGTTGTCAGGGCATCATTCAACCCTCGGTGGGCAATGAGTTCCAGATTTCCGGGCTTTTCAGAGACCAGAAATATCGCCCCTTTGGGCTCAAGAACCAACCAGGGAAACGAAGTAATGTAATAGATAAACAGTTCAAGGGTCTCAGCCAGGCTGAGATTTTCCAAGGAGAGATGTAACAACTTGTTCAAAACGGTCTGGGTCTGGTAGCTTCGGCTGATTTCAAGTTCATTGTTCTTTTGTTCGGTTACATCTCTTAATAATACCTGAACAAGTCCACTCTTTTTACTCACAACACTAGTCCTGATCTCAACGTCAAGAACCCCACCCTCTACGGTCTTTACCTGGGAGGCAAATCGGGCATAATCCTGATCCATGGTTTGACGAAGGAGTTCAGGCCATTCACTTCCTTCCGGATCATTCATTATTTCCGGAAGATTCATCCCGAAAAGACCTTCGGGGCCATACCCCAGAAGGTGCCCGGCCTCTTCGTTGACTTCCTGAATCTGCCCGTTGGCGTCGCTGATTAGAATGGCATCATTGGAATGGGTGAACAGGGACCGGTAACGCTCCTCATTCTCCTTTAGCCGCCGCTCGGTCTGCAACCTCCGGACAAAGCCGTCCCGAAGTTTCACCATGATCAGAATCATGAACAGAAAAAGACCGCCAACAATGGGCAAGGTCGTTGTATAGAGCCGGTTGACCATCCCCTGTAATGAAGCCATCTCTGCAGAAACATCGAGGTAGACCTCAAAGGCCCCAAGAAACTTACCATTGCTCATGAAAGGCACATAGGTTTCCACCACATCCATATGGACAATCTGCCCTTCCATCGTTGGAGTATCCTTCCTGACCACCTTCGAAAAATTATTCCCGAGGGCCACCACTTCATGAAAATAACTTTTCCGATTAACAGTGCCGATTTCTTCCTTGTCGGAAGAATAAACCACTTCTCCCAGGGCAGAAAAGATCTTAATTTTCAGTAAATGAAAATCGGTCCTGGCCTTTTCGATTCCCCCAGCCATTTCTGAAGGTAAAGCACCGGAGGAAATTTCCTTATCACCATAAAGCATCGAAGCGAGATGGGAAGCAACCCGAACGGCTTCATCTTCAGTTCCGTCGATGGTGAAAGTTTTCAAAGAAGGATCGAGATAGAAATAAATATAGAGGGGCAGGATGAGAATAACTGTGGAGATAAGGAGAATCAGACCCTTCAGGAACCGCATGTTCATCATTTCAATCGCCCTATAACGCCGGATGAAATTCGCATACTCATTTCAAAGGAGTCCCCCCGCAACACTCCCTGAACCGCTTGGCCTGAAGACCAACACAGACACTAGCAGATGGGAAAACACTAACTGTAAAAATTTGAAGGAGGAAAAGGTGGAAAAAGAACCAATGGGAACCGCTGCCGGCTTCCCATCACATAGTACCTAAACTAGAACCTTCCCCAGGTTCTACCCTCCCCCCTCAGGGATAATTGAATTAAACCCCCTCATGCCCGTTCACATGAAATAGTTCAAAACAACAAAGACAGTATACGCCTATTTAATCTTAAAATCAAGCTGTTATGCAAAACTGAAAGAAGCAGTGAGGCACCACATTGTTCCAGTCTTACCCGCGAATGGTTTCGATCTTCTGGTCTGTGGGAGACATGGTCGGATCAGGTTCAATAGCTATAATGACCTGATAACGGTTCTCCATCTCCAGAAGATCCGCTCTCTTTTTGTTCAACAGATAGCGGGCCACGGCAATGGGTAGACGACAGGTAACCTGCTTGACATTTTTCCGGACCACTTCCGTTTGCAATAGTCGCAGATAGACCAGGGCAAGGGTTTCCACCGAGCGAACAACCCCCCGGCCCTTGCAATGCTCACAAACATTATAATTGCCCATCTGAACCGGTGAGGCCAGTTTCTGTCTGGAGATCTGCATGAGCCCAAAACGGGAAATCCGGCTGATATCAACCCGGGCTTTATCCTGTTTCATACTGGTCTTGACCTTTTTCTCCACTTCACGGATATGACGTGAATCACGCATATCGATAAAATCCACTACAATCAGTCCACCCAGATCGCGGAGACGGAGTTGTCGCGCCAGCTCTTCGGCAGCCTCCATGTTGGCCAAAAAGATGGATTCATCAAAATTCTTATCCTTGGAAGTCCTCCCCGAATTGACGTCAATAGCCACCAGGGCTTCAGTGGGATTGATGACGATGGAACCACCGGAAGGCAAACTGACGGTTGGCTGAAAGATCTGTTCAATCTGGGCCTCAACCTGATAATGGTTAAAGATTGGCTGGGTACCCTTGTGAAGGCGAGCCACGGTTTTTTTCTGCCCTGTCGGGATCAGGTTGAGAAATTTTTTCACCTTGAGGAAGGCTTCCTCATTATCAACCATGATCTCCTTAATATCCTGCGTATAATGATCCCGCAGGAAACGAGCGATAATATCCTGCTCCCGATAAACTATGGATGGAGTAGGCTGTTTCTGGCCCCGCTCCTTGATCTCTTCCCATAGGTTTAAAAGATATTTCAAATCCTGGGACACTGCGGTCTTGGTGATATCACGACTGGCGGTCCTGACGATATACCCGATCCCTTCCGGCAAGGTAAGACTGTCGACCATACTGCGTAACTTGGTCCTTTGGGATTCGCTCTCAATCTTCCGGGAGATCCCGGCGCTGTCACTACCCGGCATTAAAACCAGATACCGACCGGGCAGAGAAAGATAGGTGGTCATATTGGCCCCCTTATTCCCGGTGGCCTCCTTGACCACCTGAACCAAGACCTCACTCCCCTTGCGCAGAACCTTTTCCATATCCAGGCTTTTCCAATGGGCCTGGGGATCAACCTCCCCATGATAATATTCAGGATGAATCTCATTAAAGGGCAGAAAGCCATTTTTCCCCTCGCCAAGGTCAACAAAAGCCGCCTGTAGACTGGGCTCGACCGAGACGATCTTCCCCTTATAAATATTACCCTTGGTCTGGGTATGGAGGACGGTTTCAACAAAAAAGGCCTCGATCCGACCATTCTCCAACAGTGCGATCCTGCATTCCTCGGGTTCATCTGTATTGATCAGGAGTTTGCGCAACACATTTGCGGCAGGGGCACTGTCATCGCCTTCGCTCTCCTCCGCTGGTGATTTTTCCTTTTTCACGGCAGGGATCGATTTTTCTTCCACCGGCGCGTCCAGAACGACCTCCGCATCCGGTTTAATCTCCTTGGGACGCTTTGAACGAGTGGGTCTTCGGGATCGGCGACGGCGAGGGGCCCCTCCCTCAGGCGACCGCCCTTCAGCAGTTTCAGCTTTCTTCTCTTCACGCACCTCGGGTGCGGATGGTTCAGTCATTGGTTTATCCTCAGAATTCTTTCGTCCCCCGGAAAACCATTGCCCAATACGGGCAATAACCGACCCGGCAGGTTCGTTTTTTTTGGGTTCAATATTATCTTTTGGTGGATTGGTAGTACGTTCTTCCGTCATAAATCGTCTCTCTTATTCGGGCTGTTTCCGACAGCTCATTGATAATCTTGGTTACTGCTGAAGGCTCCATTCCAAGAGCCTGGCAGATATCCTGGTGGGTGCAGGGCCGCCGTTGCAACATCTCAAAAATTTCATACCCTGCTGCTTCTCTCTCCTTGCGAAATCGATTTTCGGGAAATTCAGCGATAATCTCAACAAAGGTCCCGGAAAAACTCCGGGCAATTTCCAAAAGCCGCCCCTGCTCCATGGGTTTGGCGCGATCCTCGGCGGGAGGTCGCACCACGGTATTCAGTTGCAGACGATCAGGCTTGATCAGGGCCACAGCTGCCCGTAACTGCTCAAGATCGGCGGCCCCATCATTCACATCCTTGACCAGGAGGACTTCAAGCCAGACCTCCCCGCCGAACTCCTCGCCAAAATCCGCCAGACCACCAATCATCTCTTCCAGGGAGACACAACATGGGGCCGGACGGTTCACTTCGACAAAACTTTCCAACCTGGCCGAATCTAAAGAAGGTATGATCAGGTCCGCTGCCAGGAGATCCAACCGCACCTGGAGATCGGCAAAGGTTGAGCCATTGGTCAAAACTGCAACCTGAAAATCCGTTTCACTCTTGATAAATCGGATTACTTCGCCGATGCCTGCATGGAGGGTCGGTTCGCCCGAGGCAGTAATCGTTATATAGTCCGGCCGAGCCAAGCGCCCAGAGGTAACTTCCGCCAGGTAATCTTTCAGCTCCGCAATGACCGCCCGGGTTGGGACATACTCTCTCCTGTCGCAGGTCAACCGTAGGGTCTTTCCCACCTCACAGTACAGACAGTCATAATTGCAGATTTTTGCAGGAAGCAGATCTACCCCGAGCGACAAGCCAAGCCGCCGGGAATTTACCGGTCCGAATAAATAACCCATTCAAGAATCGACCAGTTTTTAAAGATTTATAGAAACTACAGTGATCTGTTGACTACAGATCACTGGGCAAAAAACCAGATACACTTTACCCACCTTAAAGGATCATCTTGAAACCCAGGGGCAAAGATATTCAATAGGTATTACAGGCCAACGTCACCCCATTCTTCAGAAAAAAGCTTCCGACCCAAGGCGCAACAATCGCGCACTTTCAAAGGAACATTTCACCGGAGAAAAACATACGTAGCAAAAAACCAACCAGAAATGAAGCCATTCTCGTACATGACCTATTTATTACTATTTCTTTTTATTGGCAAGAAATGTTTGAAAATCATACCCTTATCAACTCCCGTGGATTATCAAAAAAGGTTTTGCCTTGACACGAATCAGGGCCGGTCGTAGATTGAGGGATTCGATTCAGCGAAGAAAACCCCATGATCTCCGATGATTACCTCATCATCCCGACGTTTCTCCATCGGAAGATCTCGTGCTTGTATTCTTACCTCCGGAGGCATTACCGATGCGCAGTGATCTGATGAAAAAAGGGCTGGAAAGGGCGCCACACCGCTCCCTCATGAAGGCAATGGGGTATACCGATGAAGAAATCCGCCGACCGCTCATCGGGGTGGGGCATGCTCATAATGAAATCATCCCCGGCCACATTCACCTGGACCGAATTCTCGAGGCCGTGAAAACCGGGATCCGAATGGCCGGGGGCACCCCGATCGCATTCGGCACCATCGGGGTCTGCGACGGCATTGCCATGAACCATCAGGGGATGAAGTACTCTCTGGCCAGCCGGGAAATCATCGCTGATTCCGTAGAAATCATGGCCCAGGCCCATCCCTTTGACGGCTTGGTGCTGATTCCCAACTGCGACAAAGTCACCCCGGGTATGCTGATGGCCATGCTGAGGGTCAATATCCCGGCAGTGATGGTCAGTGGCGGCCCCATGCTCACCGGGCGCTTTCAAGGCAAAGATGTCCATTTGATCAGTGTCTTCGAAGGGGTCGGCAGGGTCAAGGCCGGCTCCATGAGCGAAGAGGACCTTTTGGAACTGGAAGATGCCGCCTGCCCCGGCTGTGGTTCTTGCGCTGGAATGTTTACTGCCAACTCAATGAACTGCTTGACCGAGGCCATCGGCTTGGGTCTGCCTGGTAACGGCACTCTACCGGCGGTGTCCTCCGCCCGGATTCGATTGGCCAAACAGGCCGGCATGGCGGTGATGAATCTTTTGGAAAAAGACATTCGTCCCAGGGATATCGCCACCACCAAGGCTTTTGAAAACGCCATGGCCGTTGATATGGCCTTGGGATGCTCCACCAACACCGTCCTGCATGTCCCGGCCATTGCCCACGAGGCCGGAATCGATTTGCCACTGAAGATGTTCAATGAAGTGAGCATGAAAACCCCGCATATCTGCAGCCTGATTCCTGGAGGATCCCACAGCCTCCAGCAACTGGACGAGGCCGGGGGAGTGCAGGCCGTAATGAAGGAACTGCTCGCTACCAAGGACGGTCTTCACCTGGATGCCATGACCGTCACCGGCCAGACCCTCGGTGAAAACCTGAAGACCGCCCGGATCAGAAATCGTGAAACCATTAAACCGGTGGACGCTCCCTACCACCGTGAAGGTGGCATTGCCATTCTTTACGGCAATCTTGCCCCGGACGGATCCGTGGTCAAACAATCGGCTGTGTCCCCTGAAATGATGGTCCACGAGGGCCCGGCTCGGGTATACAATTCCGAGGAGGAGGCCCAAACCGCCATCCTGGGAGGCGCCATTAATCCCGGTGACGTCATCGTCATCCGCAACTGTGGCCCCAAAGGCGGCCCCGGCATGCCTGAAATGCTTTCCCCCACCTCGGCGATCATCGGCATGGGTCTCGGCAAGAGTGTTGCCCTGATCACCGATGGCCGCTTCAGTGGTGGAACCCAGGGAGCCTGTATCGGACACATCTCTCCGGAGGCGGCCACCGGTGGTCCCATCGGCCTGGTCAACGAAGGAGACCTGATTGCCATTGACATTCCCCAGCGGAGTATTGAGGTCAAGGTCAGCCCAGAGGAACTGGAAAAAAGAAAGGCCACCTGGCAACCACCAGCTCCGAAAATCACCACGGGCTATGTGGCTCGCTATGCCCGGATGGTCACCTCGGGAAGCACTGGAGCAATACTCAAGATTTGATGGCGTCGCAGATAACCCAGACTTCGAAAAGTCCGATCTTCTCCGTCGTAACAGCGGAGCGGTGGCTGTATTTTTGTTCGTTCGGCATACCACCTGTATGCCCTCTCGCTCAAAAACACACTACTCCTTAGAGCCTTGCTTAGCCATCCCGAGGCTTTTTACGGGTTCATCAAGGTTTGATACTCCCGAAGGGTACATTTATATCGACCGAAATGGTGCCCCGGCAATAACGCTGGGGCACCTGGCCTTCCATTCGCATGATTGGTGCAACCAAAACTGTCTTGCCAATTCCGGCCCACTCGGTCTTGCTCCGCGACCCATGCCAACATCCAGGACAACCAAGTAAAGTGAAGGATCGCGCACGCACCATACCAACAGGTTTTGGACCTGGCCCCAGCGGTCCGCTCTGGAAACCAACATGTCTGTTCATCGGCGGCCTGATCACCATGATCCTCTCCTGCGGCCAGGCCTTCGCAGCTGACTCAACCCTGGGGCCCTGGACTATTTCGGCCGATCGGCTGACCTCCTATACCAACCCCGAACGATTCGAAGCGGAAGGAGATGTGGTCATTTCTCGAACCGACAGCCTGACCGGTTCCGGTGACCCCTTAACCATCAAGGCTGAGTCGGTTACCTATTATCCCGTGGACGCCACCATAACCGCCAGAGGACATGTTTTCCTCGAAGATAGCGGCAGTAAAGTCGAGGCCTCCACCGCCACCATCAACCTGAATCAACGAACCGGCAGTCTCTCCAACACCACCATCTTTCTGGTCGACCACGAACTCCGTTTCAGCGGTGAACGGGTAGAGAAAATCGGCGAGGCAAGTTATCGTTTTCATGACGGCACCGCCACTGCCTGCCGCCCCCATGACGACCACGCCCCGGACTGGTCGATCCACTGCAGTGAAGCCAAGGTGACCATTGACGGCATGGCCTATCTGAAACACGCCACCCTGGACATCCGGGACGTCCCGGTGCTCTACACTCCATTCCTGGCCCTGCCGGCCAAAACCACCCGCCAAACAGGTTTTCTGTTCCCCGAATTCTCCCACTCCACCCGTAACGGTTCCGGATTGATTACCCCGTTCTTTATCGCCGTCTCCCCCAGTAGCGATCTCACTTTGTATCCCGGTTTTTTCAGCGAACGAGGTGGCTTTACCGGTCTGGAAGCCCGATTCATCGCCAGCCCTTCAACCAAGGGAACCGTAATCTTCACCACCCTTCAAGATCGCACCGAAGACACGCTCCCAGCTGGCGGCAGTAATGATTACCGCGGAGACGGGGTCTTGCGAACCCGCCAGGACCGCTACTGGCTCGGAGGCAAAATGGACCATGGTTTCTCCGAACGACTGGTCATGCACCTTGATCTAGACTTTGTTTCAGACCAGGATTATCTCCATGAATTCAGAGACGGCATGGCCGGATTTGAAGAAAACGACCAGGAATTCCGCGATACCTTCAACCGAGGGATCCAAGAGGCAAGTCTCAACTTCCGGGAATCAATCATCCAACTGGCCGGTCAGAAAGATCACACCTCAGCCGGGATCGAAGCCCGCTATGTTGCCAATGGTGCCAACGCTCCCTCCCTTGCCCCGGCAACCCATACCCTACCCCGGATCAAATTAAGTCACCGGCATCCCATAGCAGATCTGCCGGTGAGTATCGGTTGGGATTCAGAATACGATCTGTACCGACAATCTGACGATACCCTCATCCATCGACTGGATATCTTCCCTCGCTTGATTACCCCGCTCCCAATGGGCAGATACCTGGAAGGTGCTGTCCAGGGCGGTCTCCATGAAACATTTTATCGGGTGGAGGAAGGCGACACCACGACCCTCCCGGGGGGCAACGGGAACCGCAACAGCTGGGAATTAAAGCTCACCACCGCCACCACTCTGGCCAGAGACTTGGTCTTCGACACTGAGATCCCCACCAGCCTGACCCATACCTTCCGGCCTGGTCTGGGGTATACCTTTATTGCCCCAGGTGACCAGAACAACCTACCCGACCTTGACCAACTGGATAGGATCAATCCCAAAAACAATATATCCTGGCAGCTTAACAATAATTTTCTGCTCACCGAAACAATGGCCAACGCCTCTCTCGCTAGTCGCCATTTCGGTTCATTGAAACTCAGTCAGGAATTCGACCTGAACGAAGCAAGACGGGATCTGAGCATCCCGGGTGACCACCACCGCCCTTTCACCGATCTGGACTTGGATCTGGAGGCGTACCCACTATCGGCCTTATCCTTCCGCTACCAGACCGGACTCAATGTATACGGCAAAGGGATCACCCACTACGAACTCACCGGGAATTATCGTGACTCCAACGGCAACCGCTTGACAATAGATTACACCTACGAAAAAAACGTTTCCAGAGACCTGAGCCTTGCCACGACGGTGCGACTGTCAAAACGATTCTCCACACGATATTCCACCACCCGTTCCCTCCAGGAAAATCATAAAACCGGTGAATCGCTTTCCTTCATCTACACCCCTCAATGCTGGGAGATGAAACTGACCGCCACCGAAGACTCCGAGGACCGACGTGTCCTCTTGGTCTTCAGCCTCACCGGGATCGGCAAGGCGTTGGAATTGAATCAAAGCGGCCTATAGTTCAACGAACAGAGGCACCACATCTTCGCGCGGCTATGACCATCCGCATAGAGGGCTATAGCGGAAGGTCATAGCCGCACAAATCTGCGGCACCTCTGCTCGTTGAACAATGCAATAGGAGCTTATCTCCTCCCGCACAGCGGGAGGCCTCAGCAAGTCCCCTGAGAGGGCGGCTTTCCCCTGTCACGCAGCCGAGCACCGCAGTCAGTGACGGATGACCCTGAAACTGTTGAGCCCATTGGGCGAGTTTTTCAGCATCACGTCACTGCCGAGGAGCACAGGAAATCCAGCCATAGGCGCGACGAATAACCGGGGTGCCCTTTCTTTTGGTTCGTTTTCTTTGGGCAAGCAAAGAAAATGAACACCCCATACTTTGCTCTCGCTGGATCATTGAAACTTTTTAGGATCCACCAGCAGGGCTGATGATTTCCTAAACAAAAGAGGAATTTTATGAAAAATCAGACCATCGATGTTTTTAACGGGGATGCTGATGGGATCTGCGCCCTGCACCAGTTTCGGATGGCCTGTCCCCAGGAAACGACTTTGATCACCGGGGTCAAACGCAACATCAACCTGTTGGCCAAGGTAGCGGATTGCCGGGACTGTGAGCTTACCGTTTTTGATATCTCGCTGGACACCAACCGTACCGCCCTGGAAACAATCCTCACTCCCGGGTCAGGTAACCGAGCACTTTATTTTGATCATCATTACTGCGGGGAACCACCGATATCGACCGAACTCTCCACCCACATCAATCCCGATCCGGAAATCTGCACTTCATTGATTGTCGACCAATTTCTCGAAGGTCGATACCGGGACTGGGCCGTAGTGGGCGCCTTTGGCGACAACCTCCACAGTTCCGCCAAGGAAGCGGCCGCAGACCTCAGGCTCTCCTCAACCGACCTCGATCTGCTCAGAGAACTTGGTGAATTATTGAATTACAACGGATATGGGAAAACGGTGGAAGACCTTTATTTCCATCCCGCTGCCCTGTATACTGCCCTGAAACCCTATCTTCACCCTCTGGATTTCATGGCCGATTCGGAATTATTACAACAACTCCGGCGTGGATTTCACGATGATATGGAAAAAGCAAGGGAGGCCGCCCCCTTTGAAAAAGGACCCTCCGGCCGGATCTACCGCCTGCCGGATGCGTCGTGGAGCCGCCGGGTAGCAGGAGTCTTTATGAATGAACAGGCCAGAGACCAGAAGGACCAAGCCCATGCGCTCTTGGTGGACAACGGTGACGGAACCTGGCTGGTCAGCCTTCGCGCCCCCATCAACCGCCGAACCGGGGCCGACGACCTCTGCCGGCGTTTCCCCACCGGTGGCGGCAGACCTGCAGCTGCCGGGATCAACCGACTCCCAGCCGAACTGACTGATGATTTCGTCGGCGCCTTCAAGGAGATTTTTCTACCATGAACGGACACCCCACCACCCCATCAACAACCTTTCGCAGAAGGCCCCCCCGATTTATGACCTTGATGTTCCTCCTGCCCCTTTGTCTCTTTACAGTAGCGGCCCTGGCCAAAGATCAGAAACCGGCCGCCGCCGACCTGGTTGAGGATGGGCAACTCATCGATCTCACAAGCCCCCGTTACCAAGAGCTGTTTCAGGAACTCCAGAATGACCACAAATTCTTAGAAGAAGAGTTGACCAAAATATTTACCGGGATCACCATTCGCCGAAGAGTCCTTGAACTCATGGACAAGCAATGGGAGGCCCGACCCTGGCACGAATATTATCCACGGTTTATAACAGCCAAGGCCATCAGTGAAGGCCGCAAAAACCTGGCCCGCTATGAAAAAGTTCTCGACCGGGTTGAACAGGAGATCGGCGTCGAACGGGAAATCATCGTGGCCATCTGGGGGATCGAAAGTCGATACGGCCAAAGCAAGGGTTCGTTTAATATGCTCCAGACCTTGAATACCATGTTTGACGCCTATCCCCGCCGCAGCAAATTTTATCGAGGACAGTTAATTGATTTCCTGCTGCTCTGCAGGGAAAACGGCATTGACCCCCAACAGGTCTCCGGGTCGTATGGCGGAGCCTTCGGGCAGACCCAGTTTATCCCCTCAAGTTTCCGGGAATATGCGGTAGATTTTGACCAGGACGGCAAAAGAGATGTTTGGGCTTCGGTCCCCGACGTCCTGGCCAGTATTGCCAATTATCTGCACAGTTATAACTGGACTGCGGGCATGCCGACCACCATCGATCTGGGACCGGCATTGAAGGGGGAAAACCTGGAAAAGGCCTACCAGAAAGGGAGAAAAGGACTACTGGATTGGCAGGAAGTGGCGGAAACCCAAGGGATCGACCTGCCACAACCAGTTGCCGACCAAAAGCTCACCATCGTCGGCCTGGAGCAGGAGGACGGTTCCACGCGGTACCTGGCCGGGTATCCCAACTTCCAGGCAATCACCAAATGGAACAACTCAAATCGCTATGCCATGGCCGTGACGGAACTCGCGGCACGCCTCAAAAAATAAGGGGTCCCAGAAGCCGCATCTCTACATGCTCGAGAATACCCGCATAGCGGACTATAGCGGGTATTTCAAACACACAAATCATTCGACCCCTGGGACCCCTCATTGGTGTCTCCGGGTGTATTTTTACCACCGCCAATCTAAGCGGATTGGCTCAGCAGTACGGGGCCTTTCAGGGGAACATCCCCGACATCACCGATCCGACCCGTCTTCACACCCGCAACTCTCCAACTCCGCCCGACAGAGGGGGCAAAGCCAGCCCTTGCCACAGGTCGACTTAATTTCATTCACAGGCCAAAACCTTCCGCAACCATCACAGAGGTCTTTTTCCGACGAAGACAAATCCTGATCCGACAAATCATTCATAGTTCCTTCAGGAAAGCGATGATTTCCCGGTGAAAGATCTCCCCATGATACAGATAACAGGGATGGGGCGCTCCATCGATCACCAGGAGACGACATCCCTTAATCTCCCGTTTCAAAACCTGACCGTATTCGAGGGGCGAAACAGTGTCCGCACTTCCCCAGACGGCAAGAACCGGAACCTCAATTTCCCTGAGCCGGGAACGGATTTCCGGCACACCCACCGCGCCGACCAGAATCAGCCCACCAACCATATCCTGATGTTCGAGGCAGAATTCAAGACAGACACGGCCTCCCATTGACGGTCCCAAGAGGACCGGTTGATGCAACGACTTCTGATTGATGACCTGGCGAATCACCTCAACCTGAGACATTTCAGAGGCAGGTGACTTGCCAAAACCCGGCAGATCAATGGCCACGGGATGAAATCCGTTATCTGCCAACTGATCAAGGGTTCCAGTTTGTCGCCAGGTCTCCGACTTGAACTTCATCCCGTGGAGCAGGAGAATATCCCGTCCGGCCCCTGCCTCCAGACCGTGAATCGTGGTCTCACCCAAGGTCAATTTTAGATCAGCAACCTTTCCCAAACCCTTTCTCCCGTTTCCCCATTTGATACCCGTTTGGATCCAATCATATGATCAAGCAAAACCGGCAATCAAAACGTATCATTATTGCTGCGAACTTGGAGCACAAGTACTATCAGTCACCTTATTGGCGAGCACCTTTCCGGGTTGCCCTTAAAGGCTTTCCAATATCCTACGAACCAGATTCCCGTCAGCCGCCCCCTCAAAATGGGCCATAATCGGCTTCATCGCCTGAATCTTATTGCCGAAGCCAGCCAGGTCAAGATTCTCCCCGATCCATCGTCGGATCTCATCCTCATCAACCGGTCGGGGCAGGTAACTCTCAAGTACGACCAGATAATCCGAACTCTGCCCACCGGATCTGGCCAGGGTTTCCTGCTCAGATTTAATCAATTTTTTTATTATTCCCTGCACATCCTGATCCGACAATTCTTTACCGGGTTGACGCTGAAATTCACCGATCAACACTCGAAGCGCGGAGGTTCGGGCCTCGGTCTTGGCCTTCATCGATACCTTTAGGTCCGCTTGAATACTCTCCTGAAGACTCATCCTGAAACCCTTCAATAATTTTTTGGCACTCCGATCTCATTCCATAAATATGAAGTAATGTTAGACAATTCCCCCTGGTTTGGCAATCTCATTCTTTACGACCACTATCCCGGCTTAAACGTTAATCATGATTGACCTGCCACTTGAACTATGACACCAAACAGGATAGCATACTCTCTTCACCCCATGACAAACTTTGAAGATCGGTAATACTCCATGCAGATCGCGGTAATCGCCGACATCCACAGCAACTTCCAGGCACTCACCGAAGTCCTTGCCGACATGGACCGGGTGGGAATCGATCATATATTTTCCCTGGGCGATATCATCGGTTATGGGCCGGATCCCCAGGAAGTCTGCCGGGCTTTGTTTTCCCGAACGCTGACCATGATATTAGGCAACCACGAATATGCGCTGGTGAAGCCGGGCTACCTGGAGCGGCTCAATCAAAGCCCCAGAAGATCACTCCTCATGAATATTGAGGATCTGGACCGGAGGAGTCTTGATCGACTTGCCGCTTTACCGAAGTTCGCTTGCAGCCACGGGGCCCGCCTGGTCCATGGCTGTCCTCCCACCTCACCCACCGCCTACCTCATGGACCCGAGCCCTCGCCTTTTGGGAAAATTATTCACCTTCTTCCCTGAGAAAATCTGCTTTTTCGGGCACACCCACGAGTTTGCCCTCTATGAGGATCAGGGAGGAATTGCCCAACCCCTGGAATTTCAACCGGGCCTTTTCCAACTGACCCCTGACACCAGATACATCATCAACCCCGGCAGTGTCGGTCAACCCCGGGACGGACTCGACATCCATGCTAAATATCTGATCTGGGATACGGAGGCCGAAACAATCCTTCTTAAATCCATCCCCTACGATGTCCGGGAAACCCAAAAAAAGCTCAGAGACCGCCACTATCCAGATTTTAATGCCGAACGATTGACCCTGCTCTGATGCCACGAGGACTCCCCGACAAGATCGGCCGGTATGTAGTCCTGGCCAGACTCGGCAAGGGAGGAATGGGTTCGGTTTACAAGGTCGTCACTCCGGATACCCAGGAGATCGTCGCCTTAAAAATCCTCGACCCCCTGGAAGTGATGATCCAGGTGGTTGGCCTGCCCAGGATTACCGAATCCTTCACGACTGAGGCTGCAATCATGGCCGAAACTCGCTGCCCCCATGTGGTCAGGGTTTGGGATTTTGCCCACGATGAAAGGGGGACCCCGTATTACACCATGGATTATCTCTGCCGTAATCTGGGCACCATGATCGGGGAAACCTATCAGGTGGAAGCCCGATCCCGCCTGATCCCCCCCAAAAAAGTTATCCAATACGGGACCCAGATCCTCCAAGGCCTCGACTGCCTGCACCATGAGGGCATCATCCATCGGGACATCAAGCCCTATAATATCCTGGTTTCCGACCAAGATACCGTAAAGATCTGCGACTTCGGTCTGTCCAAAGTCCGAGGTGAGCGATCAATTCGGCCGGAAGGGGCTCGGATCGGTTCACCATTTTATTCAGCGCCGGAGCAGGTTAACCACCCGGAACAGGCCGATGAACGCTCCGATCTCTATTCCGTTGGGGTCTTGCTCTACCGGATGCTCACCGGAGAACTGCCCGGAATGAAAAACTTTGCCCTGAGCATGGTCAGTCCCGTCTATGATCAACCCTGGGACAGTTTTTTCGCCCGGGCCCTCAGCCTCCAACCCGAACTGAGATTTCCCCAGGCCGCGACAATGCTCACGGAACTCAACACCCTGCGAATCAATGCTTCCCGGGAGCAGAGAGAAAAGCAGAACGAAGCCCTAGCCAAGCCCCCAAACTCCAGGTCCTCTCTCCTGAGAAGTTCCCCGCTGAGGGTTTCCGGAATAAATGCCCAGCAAGCCTTTCAGGTTAATGATCGATTCCAGCCGGTCCACCGGCCCCGATCCGACCTGATCATGAATGATCCGGGAAACACCCTTACCGACCGAGCCACAGGGCTCATCTGGCAAGCAACTGCATCCCCGCGCCCCCTTTCGCTCCCGGAGGCGACAACCTTCGTCCAGACCTTGAACAGCACAAACTTTGGCGGACACTCCAACTGGCGCCTGCCCACGGTCAACGAACTATGCAGCCTGGCACCAACGCTCCTCTCCTCCCCCAATGATCAAGGTGATGCCGTAACCGATCCCGAAAAAGACTGGTTCTGGTCCTGTGACCACCGCTCCGACACCTCCGGATGGTTTGTCTCCATCCATATGAACTTTGCCGGTTGGCAGGAGATGAGCTGCCCCACCTTTGTCCGGGCGGTCAGTGACTAAATCCCACCAAAGACTCTCCTGAATTGAGCGGTGAGGTAAATGGGCTCAGCTCAAGCAAGAGTAAAGCAACCTTTCTTAAAACTACACCAAAGCACCAGGTGCGACAATTTGTCCATTGCTTTTGGCAGTTGTTTCCCCATATCATGGAGTGAACGTGGTGTTTCATCTATAAAATTCAAAAAACCATTCAACTCGACCAAGGAGAAATTATGAAAAAAATACTCTTAGTATGTGCCCTGCTCTGTTCCATCGGCGGCGTGGCTTATGCCATGGCCCAGGTCGATATCACCCAGCACACCTCATGCGCCTACTGCGGGATGGACCGCCAGAAATTCGCCCACAGCCGCATGCTGATTACCTATGATGATAACAGCAGCAAAGGCCTGTGCAGCCTTCATTGTGCGTCCATCGACCTGGCCAACCAAATGGATAAAATGCCCCAGGCAATCAAGGTCGGTGATTATAACTCAAAGGAACTCATTGACGCCGAAGAGGCAACCTGGGTGCTGGGCGGTTCCGCCAAAGGGGTCATGACCGGCCGAGCCAAATGGGCCTTCGCCGACCGGGCCGCCGCAGAGGAATTTACCGGGAAACAGGGGGGAGAAATTGTCGATTTCGAGACCGCCATCAAGGCCTCCTACGAGGATATGTACCAGGACACCAAGATGATCCGCATGAAAAGGCGGGAGATGAAGAAGATGAAGCTGGAGCAAAAAGGCAAGGCCGGCATGGGCATGTGAGTACAATCCGCTCGATGCGGATCAAGATTTTCTGCTATCCCTATACCCCACAAATCGCTCCGGTATGCGGTCTGTGGGGATTTTTTTATCAATATATAAAAATCCAGGTCCCCTCCAGCATCCTCTCAATTATTTTTGATCGAAATGATCAAAGGCAATTTAAGCCGATTTGCCAGATTCTTCTGGCGCCACTCCTCATCCTTCATAAACAGAAGGGTACTACCCGAGATCATTTTGGCCATGGCCAAATGCGTATCAGTTAGTTTTTGCAGTGGGGCCACAATCAGGGGAATCGTTGCTTTCTGATGAGCCAGGCTTCTGGCCTTGACCACCGCCTCAACCATGGAGACGGGACAATCATCCGAGACAAAGGCAATGAACTTTTCACCGGCAAAGTCAGCCAGTTTTCTTTCCTCTTTTCCGCCCGCATCGGTAATTTTCAGCGCACCAGGAAAAAGGAACGACTTCTGCTCACTCCCCGGACAAAAGGCCGCATCGCTGAACTCATCGATTATTCGGGACGCCAGAGAAACCATGCCTCTCTGGTAATAGAGCGAGACACAATAGTTCAACACTTCATACCTCGGCAAATTGGGTTGTAACGTTTTCAACCAGCTTCCCACCCCCTCCAGGACTTCTTTTTGATACTTCACTTTGATATCGGTCGCTGGAGCACCCTTCACGTGATAATCGACATACTCATGCATCATGAAATACTGGGCAATCAACCGCCTGACCATATCACTAGATCGAAGATTTACGTAATTCTTTTGGACAAACTCGTGAAACTCATTTTTCTTGGCACCAAGTTCCTCAAGGGTTTTGACGGCAGAAGTTGATTCCAGCAGATTTTTCGCCTGGATCATCAGGTTGGCGAATTGATACTTTTCATTCGAGGGAGCATCAGCCCCAGCCAAAACCCGGTAAAAGAAATCGTTTTCACCACTGTCGATAAACGTCGGGGGGACCGTGGGATTTTCAATCTTGAGGGTAAATGACTTCGCTCCGAGAAGAATCGGATAGCTCTGACCTCCAGTGAAAACCAGGAGGGCAAGACCGCGATACGAGGTCACGATCTCAACCATAGTATCAGCAGCGATTTCATCCTGAAAAAGAACCTGATCGACCAGGGCGTCGAACCCGATCAATTCAACTTTTACCGATGATTGGGAATGAATAATCAGGTTTGCTTCAACAGAGGCACAAACAAAGAAAGAACTGATCAATGCTAGACAGGTTATGACAACTCTAAAAGCCATATCATCCCGAATGTGGAAGGAAAATAGTGGATGGATCCCTCACGGACCATGCCAAAATTAACAATTAAACAATATCCCCTCTTCTGCGGTTACAAAACTTAAAATCTTAAGGGCATCTCCTCGCCTTAGTTTCAGCCAATGAGGACCGCGCTAACGCCAAAAAATTTAGCCGCTTTGGCCAGTTGCTTGTCGGCAGTCATCAATTCGGCAGACTCAGTTGCAGCGAGGGCCAGGTGGAGAGCATCAAGGGTTCGCAAGGGGGTATTGAACCCTGCGATCCAATGAAATGCCTTCTGGTAGTGATGATGTTCGATGGTGAACCGATGGTAGAGTGAGTGATCGACATGGGACTGAAATTCATTCAAGATCCGGTTGGCAACCTCGTTGGTCAACTCCTTCTCTTGAACTTTTCTGGCCAGCGCCGAAACAAACTCAACCTCATTCAGGGAACTGATTGCCGTTCTGTCCGCCGCCAGGATAACACTCTCAACCTGATCGCTCATCGGTTCCGGACAGTAGTAGGCAGCAAGAACACTGGTATCCAGGTAGACCATCAGAACCGTTCTTCGTTTCGTTGTTTGATGACTGTCTGCCCCAAAGATTCCCCGGAAAGCGAAATCTGCTCCCGGAACGCTTTCAGACTGGGTAGGCGGCCAGATGGTTCCGGCGGGACAAGACAGGCGACCTTTTTGCCATGCCTCAAAACAACCACTTCCTCTCCGTGCCCCACCTTATTCAGAAGCAAGCTGAAATTACTGCGTGCTTCCTTCACGTTTACCTCAATCATCGGGCCTCCTCAATTACAGAATCGTCAGTGAGTACACTTATCTTGTACACACTAACACCTGTGAGATCAAGTATCAATCTGCTTCTGCAGATAGGTCACCCAAGCGGACTTGATGCGTATTCCTTCTCTGCTTTTCTGTTTTGTCACGCATCTCCCTGCTTGATTTGTACCAATAAATATTAAAAGCTAAACCAATTCGTTAATAATGGAGGTACGATATGGCCAAAAATACCAGATCATTGTCCGCCTCGAACGCACCGAACGTAGTAGTTGTTGGACTTATCGTAGTTGTGAACGTAGCCATTGCTGAAATTGACGCCCCACGCGAGAGAGCTACTGAAGGAGCTGGCCGTAGACGACCAGTACCCGGACAAATTTGTCCCCGGAAAATAAGCCGGGTCAATCGCCGGAGAGTAAGTGAATTCATCAATAATAGCCTGCAGCTCCTTGATATTAGGCAAACGCCAGTCACCTGCTCCCGCCAGAGAAAAGACCTTGCAGTAGCTGATGGCAGCCTCCCATTGCCGGGTTGTCCCATCATCATGCTGCTGCCAGACCAGACCGGTATCGTTATCGGTGACAGTTCCATTCCCGTTATCGGCAAAGGAACCCGCCAGTGCCACCGGCGGGACACAATACAGCACCGCAAAGATTATGAGACAGGAAACCCTCATTTTTTTTCTACCATAATACATAAGATTATCCTCTGGTTATGCGAATCAATGAAAGATAAGCCGTTCGGTTACAACTCTTTTCTTGAGTCCTGAGTCATGCACGCCGGCCTCCGCCACAAAGACATAGTGAATCCCGGACCGACGCAAGACCTTCTTGAACCAACCAAGCCGCGCTATTGGCAGCCCGGCCTGGGACCACAGCAACAGTAGGGTGCGCTCAGCGAACCACATGTGCTATCCGAAAGGAGTAGAAAAAAGAAGGGAAATCGCAAATCATTTTCCCTTTATTTATTCATAATGGGTCCACATACGAATAACCTTTACTACCTTTTCTTCTACAAGAATTTGATATACCAACCTGTGTTGAATGTTGATCCTGCGGGAATAGGCCCCACTTAAATCTCCAATAAGTTTTTCGGATGAAGGTTGATTCTGAAAAGGGTTTTCCTTGATGATAGAAAGCAGCTCCTCTGCATTAAACTTCAAACCAGCTCGGTTAATTTTTTTTGCATCTTTTTGAGCCATTTCGGTGAAGACGAATCTCCAACTCACCAATCCAACTCCTCAGAACATTCTCCAGCAGGAGTCACCAAACCTTCTTTGATAGATTCCCTCATCCCCGGTATTGAGGTAAGGTAAAGGGTTTCTTGGATTGCCTCCCAATCATGCTCTGATACTAATACGGCACTGGCTCTTTTGCCTTTTATTATGATCGGCTTATGCTCAGATGCGACTGTATCAACTGACCCATAAAGTTTTACTCTTGCTTCTAAAATCGTGAGTGTTGTCATAATATTTTCACCTCCCCCCTATACCGTACGGCATTACGTACCAGAAAAGAAGAGGCTTCGTAAAAATTGGAGTGATTTAAGAGGAAGTCAACAAGTCAAGCCCGCGCCACCCACAGAGAAATGGTGCGTGGTACGCACCCTACATGGCTATCCCTCAACCCCACAAATCGCTCCGATATGCGGTCTGTGGGGTTTTTATTATCAATGCATCTAAATCCGAAGCCCCTCCATCTTCCTCTCAATCATCCTTGATCGAAAGAATGGCAGTTTAGGCCGATTTTCCAAAAGACGGGAAAGGACTATCTCTTGACAAGGGCCTTTTAATGGATGCCCCAATGCCTTATGAAAAGGACGGGGGCGTGGTTCGTCCGCGAAAGCCATAAAACCTTCAACCTAATGATTTTAAAGATATTTTTCTATCTATTGACAGGAGGAGTATAAGATGTCCCCATCCCCTCACGAGATATATTTGTATGTCTTCATTAATCGTTTATTATATTCAATATTCTCATCCGTGACGGCTTGTCGTCAACCGGCCAAGTTAATTGTCACCTAATAAAGTTATTTGATTATTTAAGGATGCCCCCCCGTTACCCTTAATGGAGGTTTTATCGTGGACTGCTCCCGTTTGCTCCCCCCCTACATAGGGGCAAATATAAAGAAAAAGTAGCCAGTTTGAGGCAGGGGCCACTGTGGTTCTTGTTTTTTCCATTTCTGAGGAGGTAGCGATGAGTGCTAATACTGTTTCCGTCTTTGAGCTGAGTCCACCAGAGAAGCTTCAACTGGTAGAAGATCTCTGGGATGATCTGGCAGCGACACCGTCAGAGGTTCCAGTTTATGAATGGCAGAAGAAGGAATTGGCTCGACGAAAGGCTAACTTAATGAACAACCCGGCTTCTGGACTTTCATGGGACGAGGTAAAACTCAAGGCCCGAAGCCGTTATGGCCGCTAAACTAATAATCGCACCAGAAGCGCAACAGGATGTAGATGAGGCTTATTGTTGGTACGAAGATCGTCGGCCTGGTTTGGGGGAAGAGTTTCTCAGCTGTTTAGATGCTTGTATTCAGGGAATTTGTCGTACGCCGGATCTCTACCCGGTAGATCACGAAGAGTTTCGGCGGGCGTTAGTGAGGCGGTTTCCCACATTCTTTTACGAATGCACCTTTGAGCAGGTGACCGTTTACAGCATATTCCATACATCCCAGAACCCCAAGAAGTGGCACAGTCGTTTGATGTAAAAACAAATTGTGCCTAGAGCGGGGGCAGGACGTTGTTGAATTTGTTGACTTTTGATGGTTATTCATCTAATTCAACAACGCTTTTACGCTCTTCAT
>JAHJAA010000090.1 GCA_018814305.1 Pseudomonadota bacterium | reverse complement strand
TATTATTTCTTCTACCTTTTAGGGGTAGGAGCCCCCTAAACGCTTCCGCCAAGAAACATGAGGGGGCTCCGTTTCTCTTCCTTCACATATCTCGTCCAAAATCACCGAAATTCCCATCATTTTCTGAGTCCGCGCTCAGATGATTTGCCTTACATTTTTGATGCGTTTCATCAAAGCAAATCAAGCAGTCAAGGACACGGACTTGGCCTTGCTTCTGTTAAAGCCATTATCCAGGCTCATGGTGGACGGGTGGCAGTGAAAAGCAACTCAGGGCAAGGCACAACTTTCATAATACGAATTCCTAAAAATTAATATTCACAACCAGCGTCAAGTTCGGCCTCGAGTTCGGTCTTGTCAACCCGGGACGGCGTCGTCTGCGTCTCATAGGCGATTGTTATGAAGGGTTTGATCCCCCAGTTGTACATCAATAAGGTTCAATATTATGGCCTGGGGGTGTCTCTGGGGTTCTGATAGAATTGGGTTAGGCAGGGCAACGATATACAGATCGATAGACGGAAGAATCCCTGTGCTTTGCCCTAGGAGCCTGTCGGACTTAGACATAAATCTACTGCAAATTTGAGAAATCGGCCCATATTCCCATGGTTTTTCGTTAAATAGCTCTGCTATTCGCCTCAAATCCATGAAAATCTGGTCTCAATTTCTCAAGTTTTCGCTACGATTCTCTAAGTCCGACAGGCTCCTAGGCGGAAAGCAAGACTCTGCCGGACCGTCAGGTGGCCGAGCATATTTACTTTCATCAGGTAAAACCGTTTCGATCTTCTCCCCATCAACACCACCAGCCCCTCCATATTTTGAGGCCCCAGTCACATGCTGAGGTCAAACAGCTTCACAACCTTTCTGCTCTTTTCTTGTTCCTTCCTCTGACCCTAAGGTAACAAGGGTATTTACACATTTTCGCATCTCCTCTCTCTCGGCGGCACGCATCTTGCGAATACCCTAATACAATTAATGAAAAAAGGGCGTTATTGCTGAATGAAAACTTTCAAACAACAAAAGGAGAAAACAAATGAAAATATTGTCTCGTGTGGCTTTGCAGGTGTTTGCCGTTGCTTTGTTGGTGACGGCGGTCCCGGTGGCCGCGTCCGCCACCGATATGGATGCTCGTATCGAATCATCCGCCAGGGATTCCTATGTTTTTCGGAAATATCTCAAGGATGATGCCATTACCCTCGAATCCACAGATGGCATCGTCGTCTTGACCGGGACGGTGGCTGAAGTAGACCACAAATCCTTGGCCCAGGAGACCGTGGCGAGTTTGCCCGGAGTTAAAAGCGTGGTCAATCAGCTGGAACTTGCAGGTGAACCCGTTGCCGAGAATTCGGATGAGTGGATCACCACGAAAGTGAAAGCGACCCTCCTTTTCCATCGGAACGTCAGCGCCAAGACGGAGGTTACCACCAAAGATGGCATCGTGGTTCTTGAAGGCGAGGCAAATAGCCAGGCCCAGAAAGAGCTGACCACCGAACACGTTAAGGATGTCGAAGGGGTTAAAGGAGTAGAAAACAAGATGACCGTGGCAAAATCAGCCGGGACTGCTGAACAGAAAACCCTCAGCGAAAAGGTTGAGACGGTGGGCAATAAGGTAGGCGATAAGATTGAGAACGTGGTGGAGGCGATTGATGATGCATCCATCACCGCCCTGGTCAAGACGACCCTGGTGTTTCATCGCTCAACCAGCGCCCACCACACCAAGGTCACGACGAACGACGGCCGGGTAACCTTGACCGGTACGGCAAGAACCTCGGTCGAAAAGGATTTGGTCGCCAAGTATGTAGAGGATGTCCAGGGCGTGAAAAGCGTGGTGAACAATATAACCGTTGGGAAACCCATAACGGTCAAGAAACCAAAAGTGAAGAAACAGATTGAGGGCTGCTGATTGTGATTATCACCAGCATGACCATCGAGGACTGTGATGCTCGAAACAATTTTGCTCATTAATACCCTCCAGGCCCCACAGCCGGGCTGGGATTGGCCCTGCTTTTTTGAGGCCTGACCGGGAAAGAGGTTCTAATAAGCAAGAATAAATAAGGACACGACAACGCGGTAAAAACGTTGTCCCCTTTTTCAATAAATTTGTTGTCACTATTTCAGCATATTGCGTGGAATGACACTAACTAGTTTCCATCCAGAAACGAGGATTTTGGGTCGAGAGCAAGACGCGAGGGCGACGAAAAACGGAGCGTACTTGAGTACGTGAGCATTTTTCGGCAACTGGGCAACGCAGCTACCGGGCAAAAAGACCGTTTCTGGATGGGAACTAACTAACGAATTGTAGAGGAGAACATTATGCATAGATGTAAAGATTATTCCAAACTTTGGTTTATCGCATTATTGCTGGCGGTTTTCGTGTCTGGCTGTGGAGGTGGAGGAACAGAACATTGGGATGAACCACAAGGAGCCACTCTGGTATCCATCGGGGTAACACCTGCAACATCCTCAATCCCGATGGGCATATCCCAACAATTTATAGCGACCGCCACATATTCTGATGGGACATCCTCGGATGTTACTGCCGTAGCCAGTTGGACATCAGGTACCTCCAGCGTTGCCACGGTCGGTAGTGCCACCGGCCTTGCTACCGGCGTTGCTGTCGGCACCTCGGTCATTACTGCTGATTTCAAGGGCTCGACTGCCTCAGCAACCTTGACCGTAACCACCGTAACCTTGAGTTCTATCGCAGTGACGCCGGCAACGGCCACGGTAGTGCCAGGACTCACCAAGAGTTTTGTGGCTACCGGCACTTACTCTGATGGTACCACCTATGATCTCAGCAATACCGTGGTATGGAGTTCAGACAATACCGTGGTTGCCACAGTTCTTTCGACCACCGGCGTCGCCACAGGTGCGTCAACCGGATCAGCAAAGATCACGGCAACCTTGGGCGCTACCTCCGGCTTTGGCACCTTGACCGTAACGACTGCAACTTTGAGTTCTATCGCAGTGACTCCGGCAACGGCCACGGTAGTGCCAGGACTCACCAAGAGTTTTGTGGCTACCGGCACTTACTCAGATGGCACCACCCATGACATCAGCAATACTGTGGTATGGAGTTCAGATAACACCGCGGTTGCCACAGTTCTTTCGACCACCGGCGTCGCCACTGGTGTGTCAACCGGATCAGCAAAGATCACGGCAACCTTAGGCGCCACCTCCGGCTATGGCACCTTGACCGTAGTCGCCGCAACCTTGAGTTCAATCGCAGTGACTCCGGCAACGGCCACGGTAGTGCCAGGACTCACCAAGAGTTTTGTTGCTACCGGCACCTACTCTAATGGCACCACCCATGACATCAGCAATACCGTGGTATGGAGTTCAGATAACACCGCGGTTGCCACAGTTCTTTCGACCACCGGCGTCGCCACTGGTGTGTCAACCGGATCAGCAAAGATCACGGCAACCTTAGGCACCACCTCCGGCTTCGGCACCTTGACCGTAGCCGCTGCAACCTTGAGTTCAATCGCAGTGACTCCGGCGATGGCCACAGTAGAGGCAGGACTTACCAAGAGTTTTGTTGCTACCGGCACCTATTCTGATGGTAACACAGCTGATATCAGCAACCTCGTGGCGTGGAGTTCAGACAACACCGCGGTTGCCACGGTGTTGTCGACCACTGGTGTCGCCACTGGTGTGTCAACCGGATCAGCAAAGATCACGGCAACCTTAGGCGCTACCTCCGGCTTTGGCACCTTGACCGTAGCCGCCGCAACCTTGAGTTCAATTGCCGTAACGCCGGCAGCAGCCACAGTTGGGGCTGGCCTCACCCAACCGTTTGTTGCTTGGGGCACTTACTCTGATAGTAACACCGTCGACATCAGCAATCTTGTGGCGTGGAGTTCGGACAACACCACAGTTGCCACAGTCCTGTCGACCACCGGCGTCGCCACTGGCGTGTCATCCGGGTCAGCAAAGATCACGGCAACCTTAGGCGCCAACTCCGGCTATGGCACCTTGACTGTGACGACCGTAACCTTAAATTCGATCGCAGTAACGCCGGCGACAGCTACGGTAGAGCCAGGGTTCACGAAGAGTTTTATTGCTACTGCTACCTACTCTGATTACAGCACCGCCGACATCAGCAATATGGTGGAGTGGAGTTCGGACAATACCTTGGTTGCCACTGTTCTGTCGACCACCGGCGTCGCCACTGGCGTGTCATCCGGGTCAGCACAAATTACAGCAACCTTAGGCGCCAACTCCGGCTCTGGCACTTTGACTGTGACAGCCACAATCGCATTAGATGCAAACCCAATAGCACCATCCCTTGGCGAGTCAGGAAGGTTCGTGATTCTGGCCAGCCAAACAATCACAACAACCACAGGCAGTGCGATCAGCAATGGGGATCTTGGTATAACCGACCAGGCCCGCTCGTATTATGCGGGATTTACAACCGGTGCCAGTCCTGGAGCCTTTGATGAGCTTACCAATGGCTTGTCATATGGAATTGATGACGCGAACCCGGCGCCATATCCCTATCCATTACACTATTCAACGCCAGTTGTGGGAGCGGCCTGGACAACCACGGGTGCGATGCTGACCCAGGCCAAAACCGACGTGAATATCGCAGATAGTTTCCTGGCTGCTGATCCAAATCCCAATCCACTTGCTGCGACTCAGGTTTGCCCGACTCAGTTGGGTGGTCAGGTTCTCACTCGAGGGGTCTACAAAACTGCTGAGAATGTTTTAATTACAACCGGTCCTCTCCATCTTGATGCCCAGGGGGACCCGGATTCAGTCTTCATTTTCTCGATAAGCGGCACCCTTACCACCGGAGCGCCGGGCGGCAACATTATCCTCGATAATGGAGCACAAGCGAAGAACATCTTTTTCAGGACGGCTGGCCTAACGGAAATTGGAGCGGGTACCATCTTCTACGGGAACATCTTCGCCAAGTCGCAAATCATTGTGCTTGCCGGTGCGAATATTACCGGGAGTTTGTATGCGATGGATGATCAAGTCTCCTTAATTTCCGATACCATTACAAAAGCGCCGTAAGGGAGGGGACATCTGTCGAGCACCCACAAGGGTATAAGTGCCTTAACAGTAGAGTGTAACCTGTTTATTTTAAAATACTTTTTTAACAGGCATCTTTTTTGTGACAGGAATTCAGTACTAAGGCACTAAAACGGGCAAAAAGGAAGACAGAAAAATAATCTCCATTCACACTGTCTCCTTTTTGCCGCGTCGGAACGCCCCGTTCTTTTAGTATGAGATACCCCTCTGGTTTTTTAAAAAAAGCCGGAGGGGCTACAGCAACACACCAACAAGGAGTATATACAATGATAGCAAGATATCGAACCGCACTGATGGTGTCCACTTTGGTCTTTTTCCTGCCCTTAACCGCCCACACCGAGATTAAGGCAGGGTCCACTGAAATAGGTGTATTCAGAGGATACAATTGGTTTGAGGATTACCAGAATCTCAAAGACCAACCCGTTTTAGGCGCACGACTTGGATATAATTTTACCAAGCATTGGGGGGTTGAAGGCGTCGTGGAATACATCGATAGTCAGGTTGATGACAGGGGGAAAACGGGACTTCATGCCGGACAGTTCGGAAGTCCCATGAAAAGTGTAGATCTCACCTTTTACCATGCTGACGCCATCTATCATTTCTTGCCCGATAGTAAATTTACCCCCTTTGCCGCTGTCGGATACGGAGGCGCCCACTATAACCCAAAGATATCGACAGGGGAGATGACTGCCCTGAATGCCGGTGTAGGAGCGAAATATCAGTCGACGGACAATATCTTCTTACGGGCCGACCTTAGAGATTTTATGGTTACCGAGTTTTTCCAGGAGACCTATCATAATGTCGGGCTTACTGTCGGGATAACTTTTGCCTTCGGTGGCCCAGCAAAACCGGTACTGACCCAGGTTGTGAAGGATGAGGCTGTCAGACCTGAACCGGAAGAAAAGAAGTATGTTGCGCCCCAACCGGAACCGAAACCTGAAGAGCCCGTGGTTATTCTGGTCTCTGAAGCAAAGGTCGAGGAAAAGGTTGTGGCCGTTGTCGCCGAGCCGATGCTTGAGGAGAAGGTGGTTGTCCTGGTCCTGGAGGACATTCATTTTGATTTCGATAAGTCAACCCTGACTCAAGATGCCCGTGACAAATTGAAAAGAAATATCCGGATCCTGATAGAAAATCCGAAAATCGAAGTTCGTATCGCCGGATATACTTCTGCGTCCGGCACGGATGCCTACAACCAGAAGTTGAGTGAACAAAGAGCCAAGGCCGTCGAGGCATACCTGGTTAATGAAGGGGTAATAACGGCGGGAAGGCTCACCACGATCGGCTATGGCGAAAAAAGTCCGGCAGTCCATGAAACGGCACCGAAAGATCTGTACTCAACAGCGGCAAAAGCGAACATGCGAGTCCTTTTCGAAGTTGTTGTGAAATAGGACTGGAGCGCTTCCCTTATGCATTTACGTCAGTCAGGAATTGAGCGGATTTTCGGGGTGCCGGCGCAGGGAGAATTATTGGCACCAGCGAAAAAGAGATTACCTATTACCTTTTTCTGATCATGAAACCATCATCGGTACCACCCGCAATCGCTCAACCGACCTCCCGGGAAATTATGTTGTCCGGGGCCTGGACCGTGAACGGGGTCGACGCGATTCAATCGCAACTCGATGCGTTCGTTCCGGCACAAACAGCGCTGGATGTCGACGGTGCGGGCATCGAGGCCCTTGATACAGCGGGCGCCTGGATCCTGCACAAATTTCTGGCCCGGCTGCGCGATCAGGGTGCTGTCGTGGAGGTGCACAACCTGCGTTCGGAATTCGCCCGGCTGCTGGAAGTCGTGGCGGAGCATGTGGCCGATCAGCCGGCGCCTGCCACCAGCAAGTCGCCGACAGGGTTTGCCCATATAGGCCGGAACACCATGGCCGGAATGGAGCAGACCGTGGCGCTGTTCAGCTTCGTCGGGGCCAGCGCCAGTGCCTTTGGCGGCTGCCTCGCGCACCCGAGTCGATTCCGGTGGCGCGCCATCCTCTTCAACATTCGGAGCGCCGGATTCGACGCGCTGCCCATTGTCGGACTCCTCTCCTTTCTGCTGGGAATCGTGGTTGCCTATCAGGGCGCCGACCAGCTCAGACGCTACGGCGCCAACATATTCGTGGTCGATCTTGTGGGCTTGTCGATGCTGCGAGAGTTTGCGCCATTGATCACCGCCATTATCATCGCCGGACGCTCGGGCTCCGCCTATGCTGCCCAGATTGGAACCATGTCCGTGACCGAGGAGATCGACGCCATGCGTACCATCGGCATCGAGCCGCTGGAACTGCTGGTGCTGCCGAAAATCATGGCGCTGGTGATCGCGCTGCCGCTGCTGACCGTGTTTGCTGACGTGTTCGGCGTATTCGGCGGGATGATCATGGCCCGTGCCCAGCTCGGCGTCGACTTCAGCGAGTTTATCCACCGCTTTGCTAAAGCCATCAGTGTTACGGCATACCTGGTCGGCATCGGTAAGGCGCCGGCATTCGCCGCTATTATCACCGTAATCGGCTGCTTTCAAGGCTTTCGCACCAAGGGGGGCGCTGACAGCGTCGGCCGTCAGACCACGCGCAGCGTCGTGCAATCGATTTTCCTGGTGATCGTGGTCGATGCCCTGTTCTCGATTGCCTTCAGTGCGCTGGGGATCTGATATGCAAAACCAAATCATTCCCGACGAAGCGGTCATCTCACTCCGCAAGGTATCGACTCGTTTTGGCGATCATCTGGTGCATTCCGAACTCGATCTCGACGTTCGCCGAGCGGAAGTTTTCGCCTTGATTGGTGGCAGTGGCTCCGGCAAATCAACGTTGTTGCGGGAAATGATTCTTTTGCAACGTCCGTCTTCGGGAACTATCCAGGTGCTCGGTGTCGATTTGCATAAGCTTGGGGCCGACGAGGCCCGCGCGCTTCGCCTGCGCTGGGGGGTGATGTTCCAGCAGGGAGGCCTGTTCGGTTCGCTGACGGTGAAGGAAAATATCGGCTTGCCGCTGCGAGAACATACCCAACTTCGAGACGGTTTGATTGACGAAATCGCGGCCTGGAAACTCTCCCTGACCGGTCTGGCGCCGGAGGTCGGGGCGCAGTATCCCTCCGAACTCAGCGGCGGCATGATGAAACGTGCGTCGCTGGCCCGGGCGCTGGCGCTCGACCCGGAATTACTGTTTCTCGATGAACCGACCGCCGGCCTCGACCCGGACAGCGCCGCCGGCATTGATGAGCTGGTGCGCAAACTGCGCGATCTTTTCGGTCTGACCATCGTTATGATCACGCACGACCTCGACCTGTTGTGGCAGGTTACCGATCGTGTCGCCGTTCTTGCCGAAGGCAAGGTCCAAGGTCTCGGCTCCATGACGGAACTCCAGAAGATGGATACTCCCGCCATCCGGCAATTTTTTGACGGCCCGCGCGGAAGGGCGGCGCAGCAACAGGCCGGGCAGATACCAACTCTAGTGGCGTCACCGTTTTAAGGAGGCCATCATGGAAACGAAAGTGAACTATACTATCGTGGGCATCTTTGTGCTTGTTCTCGGTGGGGCGTTGATCGCGGGGGTGCTTTGGCTTGCTTCAGGCGGGGCCATGCAAAAAAAGTACGATATCTATCGTGCCGTCGAGGAAGAATCGGTTGCGGGCCTCAATTTAAACGCGCCGGTCAAATACAACGGCGTCGAGGTGGGTAAGGTGTTGAACATTCAGCTCGACCATAAAAATCCGGAACGGGTGAACCTGCTCTTCGCCATCGAGCATGGCACGCCGATCAAGGAAGACACCATTGCGATTTTGAACACGCAAGGGCTGACCGGCATTGCCTATGTCGAACTGAGCGGCGGTGCGCTGAATTCCCCTCCTTTGCGCACAACCGCAGGTAATGAGTATCCGGAGATCCGAACCGAACCATCGCTCAGTGAGCGCCTGGAAAATGTCCTCTCCACAGTGCTTGCTAAACTGGACAGCACCACCAACAACATCAATTCGATTCTCAGCGATAAGAATCGGGCGGCATTTGAGAACGCACTCACGGACATCGCCACCACTGCCCACACCATCGCAGCGGGTAAGGACAAGTTCGATGCGGCCATGAGCAACGCCGCCCTCACTTTCGAAAACACCTCCCAGGCAACAGCCAGGATCGGGCCCGTGCTCGATGATATCGGACGCAGCGCTGAAGCGGTGGCAAAAATGGGGGACCAGGTCACCCTGACGAGTGCCGGCATCGGCAAAACGGTCGACTCGCTTGGCGGTGAAGTAAAACGTTTATCCTCGGAAACACTGCCCGAACTTGAACGCCTGCTTGGTGAACTGAGCGCTCTGACGATTTCGCTGCGGCGTCTGAGTGAGCAGACCGAACGTGACCCGCGCGGCCTGCTTTTCGGCCGTAAACCAGTACCGGACGGGCCGGGAGAAACAGGATTCGGAGCAAGAAAGCCATGAATAAAAAATTCATCCTTCACCGGTGCCGGATCGTAACCGTCTGTTTGTCGCTGCTGGTTGTCGGCGGGTGCAACATCCTGCTCCCGTCGACAACGCCTTATCCGTCTTTTTATTCACTGGACAGCGTGCCGGAGATAGCCAAGGCAGCGGCATCGGCGACCGCGCCGACCTTGATCATCAATCCTCCGGTTGCAGCGGCCGGCTTTGACAATCCGCGGATCATCTATATGCGCGAGACTCACAAATTCGAATACTTCGCGCATAGCGAATGGGTGGATTCTCCCGCCCGCATGCTCATGCCGCTGCTGGTCACCACCATTGAAAACTCCGGGGCATTCCGGGCCGTGGTTCTGACCCCAAGCTCGGCGATCGGTGATTTGCGGCTCGATAACGAGATCATTCGACTGCAGCACGAGTTCCTCACCCAGCCAAGCCAGGTGCATTTTACCCTCCGGTCCTATCTCGTTGACAACAAAACCCGTCGCGTGCTTGCCTGGCGGGAGTTCGACACCATCGTCCCCGCCGCAAGCGACGATACGTATGGCGGCGTTGTGGCGGCCAACCACGCGGTAAAAATCGTCCTCGAAGAGCTTTCGACTTTTTGCGCCGAGGCTGTGTTCAACATCTGGGATCAGGTGGAACGTCCAGAAGATGAATGAAAAACGGCAAAAACGGGGTCGGGCCGAGTTAAGATATTAATAATACATCGTAAAAGGAATAATTCAGGTTCAACATAAACCTTAGGGTGCCGAATTATTCATAAAAAAAAAACCAGTTAAGGAAAATGCCAAGCGCGAATCGATCGAATATTCCATGACAGGTCTGCATGTCACCCATCGCTGCCACAAGCAAGAATTTCTCCTTACATTCAGGCGAGACCGGTGGCGCTGGCAGGTTTGGTTGTTTGAGGCAAAAAAGCGCTAAGGGTTGCAGGGTCTTAAACTCTATGGTCACCTTGAACCATATCCCTCCTGGCTGTTGATTACGGCAGCCGCTTCGCCATTGCTTTGCCATCTTCCCTCAACATCCTGAGGGTCCACCGCCTGTTGAGGGCATATGGTTCCCGGCCGTCCTTTTATCCGCCTCCTCTCCTCAATCAAATCCCTTGTCAGTAAAGGTTTTATCTTTCTTCTCCGAACAAGCCCAATCCTGGCATACCTCTTGCTCTATTTAGCAACAAAAGCAAACATATTGGAGGAATATCATGAGCGAATATAAACGAATTCTGGTGGTCAGCAGGATGATCCAGTCATCTCGCGGGGTGATTCAAACAGGGATTTCCCTGGCCCGAAAGTATGATGCCCAACTCTATGTCATCCATTCTATCCACAATCCCTTCAGTCTCAAGGGGTGGAGTATGGGATTATTGTCACTGGCCAAGGAGTATGAAAAAATCCTGAAAAACGCCAAGCGCGATCTCTCTGAGCTGGTTGCCTCGGAGAAAACCAGGGGCATGACCATCATCGAATTTATCCGAGAAGGTGAACCTACGGAGGAGATCCTGAAAACCATCGAAGAAGAGGACATCGATTTAGTGGTGATGCTCGCCCATACCGAGGGTCGCCTGGAAGATCTTTTCTTTAATCGCAGTAACGATGAACTGGTTAGAAAGATGCCCTGTTCGATCATGCTGGTCAAACATGAAGCTCAGGAGATTTCCGAGGAAGCCGTCGGTTCGGGAGAAGAAGATGAGGAGGAGGAAGAAGTCACTTCGGCAACATGATCAGGTGTCCGGCAACTGTGACATTTTTTAAAGAATCAACCATGAATATTCTGTTTGAAAAGTTTCTGGAACGGGTTCTCAGCCCTTCGAATCCGCAGATGAACCGATTATCCAGCGAAATCGGCTGAAGCCGGGGGAACCAAATCATGACAGTAAACCAAAAGGAAGAATTTCTGGATTATCTCAACAAACTGAAAGATCGATTCATTTTGTTCACCATGCCGCCTAAGGTGGCAGGCCCATTGAACATCCTGGCCGTCGTGGTCGTCCTGGCGGTGATTGCCTATATCTTGCTGTTCGTCTATGTCCGGCCCGATGAATATGGGATCAAGGTGGTTCGGATCGGTATTGAGCGGGGCGTACAGAAGCAGGTGTACAACGCGGGGTTGACCATGGTGCTGCCCTTCGGCATGCAGCAGATGTACCTGCTGCCCAGGGGGATCCAGGTGCTGGAACTGACCAACTCACCGGAAACCGCTGCCAAGGAAGCCCGCAAGGACCGGGCCGCCCATATCCAGACCTCCGACGGTTTTTTCGTGGATGTGGATGTCTCCATGCTCTACCACATCAAGGATCCCTATCTGGTCTTTACGACTATCGGTCCCGGGACCCTCTATGAGGATAACGGCATCATTCCCAAGGCTGAACCGGCCTTGAAAGAGACCCTGGGCAAATTGACCACCGAGGAGTTTTACAACAGCCCCAAGCGGGTTCAGAAGGCGGAGGAGGCCAAGGCCCGGCTCAATAGCGAACTAAACGGCAAGGGCATCGAGGTGGATCAGGTGCTGGTTCGCTACTTTATCTACAGCCCGGAGATCCAGAAGAATATCGAGGAAAAGAAGCTCCAGGACCAGATGGTCTTTACCAATCAGTCGGCGGCCCGGGCGGCCAAGGAAGAGGCGGAATTGAAAAAAATCGTTCAGGAAGGGGTGGTTATTGCCGCGGTAGAGTTGGAAAAGGGCAAGGCCTATGTCACCCGCAAGATTGCCGAGAAGGATCTCTACGTCCGTCGGAAAAAGGCCGAGGCCGATCTCCAGGTGCAGTTGGCCGAGGCGGAACGGGTTCGCCTGAGGAATGAGGCCCTGCAAGGGGCCGGTTCCGAACGGATGGTGGGGTTGAAGATGGCCGAGGTCTATAGGGGACTGGATATTATCATCCTGCCC
The DNA here is from genome assembly GCA_018814305.1 of Pseudomonadota bacterium. Lineage (GTDB taxonomy): Bacteria > Desulfobacterota > Desulfobulbia > Desulfobulbales > JAGXFP01 > JAHJAA01. The sequence continues at coordinate 46,628 of JAHJAA010000090.1, read as the reverse complement.
AGCGACGGTCCGGACGGGGTCAACCCGCTTAATCTGGATAACACCCTGCACCTGTTTGATGTTCGCAAGGGAGGTGGCCAATGAAACGTTTACTTATCCTGGTCACTTTGATGATGGTCCTCTTAATAAACGTCGGCTGTGTGGTTCGGACCACCGGCGAGACTGAGGTGGGAGTGCGGACCCGTAAAATCGGTCTGCTCGGCCCCAAGGGGGTGGAAGAGCGGATTTATACCCCCGGCGCCACCTATTTTTTTCTGCCGTTTATTAATGACTGGGATGTCTTTGACACCAAATTGCAGAACCTGGAGATGACCTTTTCCCAGACCCGGGGGGATCGAAAAACCAGGGACGATCTGCTCTTTAAAACCATCGATGGGAACGACATCAGTCTCGATGTGATCATCGCCTATCGCATCGATGCGAGCAAGGCCCCCTATATCCTTCAATATGTGGCCAGGAACGACGCGACCTTGCGGGGGAAGATCATCCGCACCGTGGCCCGCAGTAAACCGCGGGACATCTTCGGCGAACTGACCACCGAGGCCTTTTATGTGGCCGATTCCCGTGAGCGCCAAGCCGAAAAGGCCAAGAAGGCCCTGCAAGAGATCCTGGGCCCCATGGGGATCGTGGTCGAGAAGGTCCTGACCAACGACTATCGATTTAATAAAGAGTATCAAAAGGCCATCGAAGACAAGAAGGTGGCCGATCAGCAGGTGGAGAAGAATAAATCCGCCCAGCATGCGGCCCTGGAAGAGTACAAACGCAAACTGGAAGAGGCCAAGGGGGTGGTCAATCAGATGGTGGCGGACGCCGACGGCCAGTACCAGAAGGATCAGATCGAGGCGGATGTCTACCTGGAACAGCAGCAGTTGCTGGCTGAGGCCATCACGGCCGAAGGGATTGCCGAGGCCAAAGGAATTCTCGAGATGAACAAGGCCCTGGCCGGTTCGGGTGGCGAGGTGATCGTCAAATTGAAGATCGCCGAGGCGATCCAGGGCAAGCGGATCATGCTGCTGCCGGTGTCGGAGGGCGGGATGAATCTGAAGACCACCGACATCAACCGACTGATCGAGACCCTGGGGGTTCGGTCACTTTCCGCCCAACCGGAGAAAAAAGAATGACGGAACAAGACAACAGAGAAGCGCCCAAAACTATTCTTGAGCAGATCCGCTCCCGGATGGGTCTCGCGGACTCACCCCCATCACAGGGGGGCGGACCGCCGAAATCCGGGTTCAGTATCTGGTATTTTATGCTGCCTTTTATTGTGATCACCATCTTCCAGCAGTTCTTTATGGCACAGAACGTCGAGACGATTCCGTACAGCCAGTTCAAACAGTACATCGCCGAAGGCAAGGTGGGCGCCCTGACCATCAGCCCGGAGTCAATCAGCGGCACCCTCCCGGAAAAACCGGGGCAGGGTTTCACCACGGTCCGGGTCTATGACCCCGACCTGGTCAAGGATCTTGATGCGCATGCCATCAGCTACACTGGCCGAACTGACAGTAAATTCCTCGGTTTTATTCTGGCCTGGGTCATCCCTCTGGCGCTCTTTTTTCTGATCTGGCGCTTTTTCATGAAAAAGATGGGATCCGGCATGGGGGTGATGTCGTTCAGCAAGAACAAGGCCAAGATCTTTGCCGAAAGCGAGACCAAAGTCTCCTTTGCCGATGTGGCCGGCATTGATGAGGCCAAGGAAGAACTTCAGGAAGTTGTGGAATTCCTCAGTAATCCGGGAAAATTTCAGAAACTGGGTGGTCGGATTCCCAAAGGGGTGCTGCTGGTCGGACCGCCCGGCACCGGCAAAACCCTGTTGGCCCGGGCGGTGGCCGGTGAGGCCAAGGTGCCGTTTTTCAGTATCAGCGGCTCCGAGTTTGTCGAGATGTTCGTCGGGGTCGGCGCGGCCCGGGTCCGTGATCTCTTCTCCCAGGCCGCCAAACAGGCTCCCTGCATCATCTTTATCGATGAACTGGACGCCCTCGGCAAGGCCCGGGGGATGAATGTAATGGGCGGGCATGACGAACGGGAACAGACCCTGAACCAGTTGTTGGTGGAGATGGACGGCTTTGCAACCAATAAAGGGGTGATCATCATGTCCGCCACCAATCGGCCGGAGATTCTCGATCCCGCGCTGCTTCGTCCTGGACGTTTTGACCGCCAGGTTCTGGTGGACCGCCCGGATATCAATGGTCGGGAGGCCATCTTGAAAATTCATTCGCAAAACGTCCTGCTGGATCCCGAGGTGGATCTCCGCAAGGTTGCCGGGCGCACCCCTGGTTTTGTCGGGGCGGATCTGGCCAATCTGGTCAATGAGGCCGCCCTGCTGGCGGCCCGCAAGAATAAGGAAACGGTGGAGGCGGCGGAATTTGATGAGGCCATCGACCGGGTGGTGGGGGGCCTGGAGAAAAAGAATCGGATGATGAATGGGCAGGAGAAGGAAATCGTCACCTTCCATGAGTCCGGCCACGCCATTGTCGCAGAGTCGGTGGAGCATGCCGATCCGGTCCATAAGATTTCAATTATTCCCCGGGGCATTGCCGCCCTTGGTTATACCCAGCAGCAACCCACCGAAGACCGCTACCTGATGACCCGGGCCGAACTCCTGGACCGGTTGGCCGTTCTTCTGGGTGGCCGGGTGGCGGAGGAACTGGTCTTTAATGAAATCTCCACCGGGGCCCAGAACGATCTGCAGCGGGCCACCGATATTGCCCGGTCGATGGTGACCCAATACGGCATGAGCGATGCCCTGGGGTTGGTCACTTATGAACGCCCGCGCCAGCCGATGTTTGCCCCGGAAGGCTTTACTAGCGGCAAGAGCTACAGCGAACAAAAGGCCGCCCAGATCGATGACGAGGTCACCCGGTTGGTCGAGGAGGCCCACCAGCGGGTTATAAAAATCCTGACGGATCGACGGGCTCTGTTGGATAGCCTGGCGAAACTCCTGGCGGAAAAAGAAAGTGTGACCGGTGAGGAACTGAGAGAGATGATGGTGGCGTCCTAATTGATCGAAATTTTAGATTAGCCATCTCAAACGGTACGATGGACTTTGCGAGTCCAACGTCCTTCAATCACAGTAACAACAACTTTTGAATTCGAGAATCTATTGAAAAATCCTCCAGAACTTCGAAAACAGGCTGAGTCAAAATTGAAGGCAGGGAATCTGAATGTCGCCCAAATGACCGAGGCAGATGTCCGCACCCTGGCCCATGATCTGCAAGTCCACCAGATTGAATTGGAGATGCAGAACGAGGAATTGATCCGTATCCAGGGTGAGCTGATGACGGCCCACGACCGGTATGTTGCGCTTTACGATTTCGCGCCGATCGGCTATTTCACCCTTGATAGAAAAGGGACCATCCAGGAAGTGAACCTCTCAGGTGCCGACCTGCTGGCGAGAGAAAGAGGGGGATTGCAAAACGGTTCTTTTTTTGAGTTCATCGATCTGGAAGATCGAGACGCCTTTTTTACCTACCTGCGGCGGATTTTCCAGACCGGCGCCCCTCAGGATCAGGTGATAAGGATGGTAACCGCCAAAGCCGACCGCTTCTATGCCCAGTTGAAAAGTTCCTTTCTGCCGGGCGAAACCGGTGATGATAATCAGTGTTTTTTGGCGCTGAGTGATATTACCGAGAGCAAGAATGCCGAGTTGGTCCTCAAAAGTGTCGGCGAAAAGATCAAAAGCTTTGCCTGGTCGATTTCCCACGATTTAAAAAATCCGGCCTTGGCCGTTCACGGTCTGACCAAGCGGCTCCATGAAGGCTATCGGGAGATTCTTGGCCCAAAAGGCGGCCTGTACTGTGATTTGATCCTGAAGGGCACCGCGGATATTGTTGCCCTGGTTGATAAGATCAATGAGTACATCAGCACCGGAGAGACCGCCCTCCGATTTGAGACAGTCATTCTGATGGACCTCTTTCAGGAAATCCAGGACGAATTTATCGGCCGGTTTGCCAAGCATCGAGCCAGCTTGACCTTTTACGGTGATCCACCGGCAATCAAGGCGGATCGACTGGCCTTGATGCGGGCCTTGCGCAATCTGGTCGATAACGCCCTGCAATACGGGGGAGAAGATTTATCCTCCATTGACCTCAGGTATAAGGATGAAGGGAAGCACCATGTCCTTTGCGTTCAAGATAACGGAATCGGGATCGACCAGGCGGAAACCGGCAGATTATTCAAACAGTTCAGCCGACTGACCTCATCCCGAAATATTGCCGGGACCGGGTTGGGGTTATCGATTGTCAAAAAGATAGCGGAGCAGCACCAGGGGCGGGTTTGGTCGGAGCCTCTTCCGGGAAAAGGGACTCTTTTTTGCCTGTCGGTGGCGAAAGAGTTGTCTTCCCCCCAGGCAAATGATTCGACCAATACTTGAAGCCGGGTACTAAAGGAGCGGAATATGAGTTTTACGATCAATGAAACTATCAGCTGGGTTGGTAAAAAGGATTGGGAAATCAGAAAATTTCATGGTGAGGAGTATTCCACCCACCGGGGCTCTTCCTATAATTCCTATTTGGTCCGGGATGAAAAAATCGCGTTGATCGATACGGTCTGGGCACCCTTTGCGGATGAATTTGTCAGCCGCCTCGGCGATGAGGTCGAGCTGGGAAAGATTGACTACATCATCGCCAACCACGCGGAACCGGATCACAGCGGTGCCTTGCCCGAATTGATGAAGGCGATTCCTGGAACGCCGATCTACTGCACGGCAAACGCCGTTAAATCACTTACGGGCCATTATCATCAGGACTGGAATTTCCAGATAGTTAAAAGCGGTGATCGTCTTTCCCTCGGTGGCAAGGAGCTGATCTTCATTGAAGCACCCATGCTGCATTGGCCGGATAGTATGTTTTGCTATCTGACCGGCGAGCAGGTTCTGTTCAGCAATGACGCCTTTGGTCATCATCTGGCCTCTGAACATATGTATAACGATCAGGTTGACCGTTGTGAGTTGTATCAGGAATGCATCAAATACTACGCCAATATCCTCACCCCCTTCAGCAGGCAGGTGGCCAGAAAGATCGAGGAGTTTGTTGGACTGAACCTGCCGGTGAAAATGATCTGTCCGAGCCATGGCATCATCTGGCGTGAGGACCCGTTGCAGATAGTCACGCAATATGCGGCCTGGGCTAATGAATACCGGGAGAACCAGATTACGGTCATTTATGACACCATGTGGGACAGTACCAGAAAAATGGCCGAGGCCCTGGCCGCGGGAATCAGATCCGCTGATCCGGCGGTGACGGTGAAGCTTTATAATGCAGGACGAGGCGATAAGAACGATATCATCACGGAAGTATTCAGATCGAAAGCGATTCTGGTCGGGTCTCCGACTATCAACCGCGGCATTCTATCGGCGGCGGCGGCCATTCTTGAGGAAATGAAGGGGTTGGGGTTCAAGGGGAAAAAGGCGGCGGCTTTCGGGTCATATGGCTGGAGCGGCGAGGGCATAAAGATTATCAGCAGTCGGTTGAATGAGGCTGGTTTTGAGGTCATCAACGAGGGAGTCCGGACCCTTTGGAATCCGGACGACAAATCCCTGGATGGTTGTTTTAAATTTGGCGCTTCATTTGCAGAGCAAAATTTTTTCCAAAAGGAGGAAGAGTAATGACCATAAAAATGCAAGTCTATAAGTGTGAAATCTGTGGGAATATCGTTGAAATGCTGCATGAAGGTGAGGGTGAGCTGGTCTGCTGCGAAGCACCGATGAAATTGTTTAAGGAGAACACCGTTGATGCTGCAAAGGAAAAACATATTCCGGTGATCGAAAAAATAGAGGGCGGCTTCAAGGTAAAGGTCGGCAGTGTGGCTCATCCCATGGAAGATAAACATCATATCGAATGGATTGAAGTGATGACTGATGACGGTAAGGTCTACCGGCAGTTCCTTCGGCCTGGAAAGGCGCCTGAGGCCGTATTCAAAATCGATGCGCCCAAGATCACCGCCCGCGAGTACTGCAATTTGCATGGTTTGTGGAGTGGTATGATTTGATCATATGGCGAAGGATAAAGATGGAGAGAGCTATTATCGTGAACTTGCCGGAAACTGCCGGATCGAAGGCATAAAAACTATTCTGACCATGTTGGCAAACGAAGAGGTCAAGCATTTCAATATCCTCGTCCAAATGCAGAAACAAGCAGGAAATATTCCGCTTGGGGAAACAACAATTCTGGAGAATGTGAAAAATGTTTTTATCGGAATGAAGGGGGACAAAGCCAATTTTTGCTTTGATTCTTCAGATATTGATGCCTACCGAAAAGCAATGGCCATTGAGGAAATGAGTCTGAAGTTTTATCAGGACAAGGCCGCCGTGACCGAAGACCAAGAGGAAAAACAGATATTCTTGAGCCTGGCCAGCGAGGAACGAAAACATTTTCGGATCATGGAAAATATTGTCGAATTTGTTGTCAGACCGGAACCGGGAAATTGGCTCGAAAACGCCGAATGGTATCATCTGGATGAATATTAAGGGAGGAAAGGTATGGCTGATTATTGCGATGGCCACGGGAAACCCAAAAGGTACTGTTCAGGTAATTCATCATCTGTTGTTTTTCAAACCGGTCTCTCCGCTACAAAAGTTGAAAGATGTTTAAATTGCGGCAGGGATAAAAATCAGCCGAATCTCCTGCCACCATCGATGCCAAGGTCGTGCGAAAATGAACACTATTCAAGTGGATCCGGCATTTGCCGTCAATGTGGCGGCTTGGGGTCTGGATTGTTACATGGAATATTAAAGAAATGGTAGCAGGCTTTGATGAATGGTTTGAAGCGAAGCAGGAATTATTTCACCTAAGGGAAGAGATCATGAAGAGGAATATTGGCGGTATTGAGCGCATAGTCAGGGTCGTTGTCGGTGGTATCATAATTTCTCTTGCTTTCTGGGGGTTGAAAACCCCATGGGCCTATCTGGGGATAATTCCAATAGCAACCGGTTTGATCGGTTGGTGCCCGCCGTATGCGGTGTTGGGTATCTCGACCTGTAAAGTTAAGTCAAACAAGCGGATGAGGTGATCAATAAGGCTGCTGAATAGCGGCGCATTGGTCGTCATCTCAAGTTGATGCAAAAGAAACACGAGTGTCGGATTTCCGTTTTTTAAAGAGTTTTTCCCTCAAGTATTTTTAATTAAAGAAGGAGCGCGTAATGAAAAAGATGTTCGTTTTGGCAATGGCAATGGCAATGGCAATGGCAGGCGGTTTATCCTTCGCATATGCGGCAAACATTGATAAGGGCAAGGCTCTTTTTGAAAGCCCGAGCCTTGGTGGAGGTACCACCGGAAAAACCTGTAAGACCTGTCACCCGGGCGGTGAAAACCTGGGTAGTGACCTGTTCGAGCGTGGGCATTTCACCATTATGGGTATGGGGAAAAAGAACTTGGCCGAAGTCATCAATGTCTGTATCGAAAAACCTTTGGGTGGCACTGCCATTGATCCTCAAGGTCAAGAAATGAAGGACCTGATCGCTTATATGAAAACCTTGACCATAAAATAGGCCAAATAAGAAAAACGGAAGGAGACTGCCATGTATACAGAAAAATCACTGTGCAACAAAATCACCGAGCTGTATCCGGATATCGGCATATGCGGTATTGATCTCGCGGTAAAACATGACAAGAAAAAAAAGATATGGGTGCTTGATCTTAAAAAAGGCAGCCACGAACTCAATCATCATCTGGAACCAGCAGATGCCGATGCCTGTATGGAAGGTAAGCGGTGTGTCTCCCTCGGTCTTGAGATCGCTCAGCTCAAAAAAAATATCGAGGGGCAGCAGTACTAGTATTTCGTCAACCTTCAACTGACGTATCTCGTCTGCTATCCCCTGCGCTTTTAACGATACGAGCATCTTTGGCAATATTAAAGGAGAGGAAAGCTTATGGATTACACCATCAAAATAGGCGGTGAAGCAGGGCAGGGTATCCAAACCATTGGTGAGACCTTGGTGACCGTGTTCGCCGACTCCGGTTTTCATATCTTTTCTCATCAGGATTATGAATCACGCGTTCGCGGCGGGCACAATTTTTACCAGATTCGACTTGCAAATAAGCCTATTTCCGCTTCACGGAGCAAAATCGATATTCTGGTAGCGCTTGACCGGGAAAGCATACATTCCCATGAACATGAACTTACTTCACACGGCACCATCTTGTATGACTCGTCAATGTGCAAGTTCATCAGAGAAGGTAATAACTTTCTTGATATCCCCTTTGAGGACCTGGCTCTCGAGCATGGTAAAGACAAGATTACAGTGAGCACGGTTGCTATCGGCGCGGTGCTGGGCATACTGGGGATGGAGTTGGACCTTTATAATAAGGTCATCAGCGACACCTTTCAGGAGAGGGGCGCTCTCGTTATTGAGGAAAACAAAAACGCAGCCTTGGCCGGGTACAAATATGTAAAACAACATAAAAAAGAATTTCCTTTCGTCATGACCGTCAAAGAAGAGAAGAAGCTGCTTCAGATTGGCGGAATTGAATCTATTGCCGCGGGGGCTCTCGCCTCGGGATGCAAATTTTATTCGGCCTACCCCATGACCCCCTCAACCGGTATCATGAATCATCTCGCCGCAAAGGCGGTTGAGTCCGGCGTTGTCGTTGAACAGGCTGAGGATGAGATTGCCGCAATCAACATGGCACTCGGGGCCTCTTATGCTGGGGTCCGCGCGATGACCGGAACCTCCGGCGGAGGTTTTGCCTTGATGACGGAAGGTCTTTCGCTGGCCGGGATGACCGAAACTCCAATCGTTATCGCCATGGGACAACGCCCTGGTCCGGCCACCGGTCTTCCAACCCGGACCGAGCAAGGAGACCTTGAGTTTCTCGTCTCGGCCGGGCATGGAGAATTTCCCCGGGTCATTTATGCACCAGGAACCCCCTGCCAGGCCTATTATCTGACGAGCAAGGCCTTTGATATCGCGGAAAAGTACCAAATCCCCGTCTTCATTCTCTTTGACACCTATCTTGCCGACTCACTGTGGACTTTTGAGCCTGGTGAACTAAAACACCACCAGTATCACGATTACCGCTTGCGGGGAGATGTCTTTAAAAATCAGCAGGACTACAAACGGTATCTCTTTACCGATTCGGGGATATCCCCTCTTGCCGTGCCGGGAGACGCCAGTCAGGTCGTCGTTGTTGACAGCGATGAACATGATGAAGAAGGACATCTTGTCGAGGATGGTGCAACCAGGGTGAATATGGTTGAAAAACGACTTTTCAAGAAACTGTCGCAGATCAAGAGTGAGGTGGCGTCGCCGGAATATTACGGCGCCCCGGAGGCGCAGGTGCTTCTCATCGGTTGGGGATCAACCTATGGCGTCATGAAGGAAGCCGTTGATCAGCTGGCACCATCAATGAGTATAGCAATGCTCCACTTCTGCGAGATCTATCCCCTCCCTGATAGTGTTCGTTTTGATTACCTCTCGATTTTACGGGAATCAGCTCTGCCCATCTGCATTGAGCTGAATGCCACCGGACAGTTCAGTCGTTTAGTGCGTGCTGAAACCGGTTTTATGTTTGAGGCTTTTATTCACAGGTACGATGGTAGGCCTTTTACAATTGAAGAGCTCATAGGAGAAATTCATGGTCACCTTGGAAACGTTTAAAGGACAGGAACCTGCATGGTGTCCGGGATGCGGCAATTTTGCAATCTTGAAGACCTTGAAGAATGTGCTGGTTGAGCTGCAAGTCGAACCTCACCGGATAACCCTGGTCTCAGGGATTGGGCAGGCGGCAAAGCTGCCACATTACACAAAATGCAACACCTTTAATGGCTTACATGGTCGAGCCTTGCCTGTTGCAACGGGCATCAGGCTCGCGAATCATACCATGCCGGTGATTGTTACCACCGGCGACGGCGATTGTTACGGCGAGGGTGGCAATCATTTGATGGCGGCAATACGCAGAAACATTAACGTCAAACTCTTCGTGCATAATAACCAGATCTATGGATTGACCAAGGGACAGCCTTCCCCCACCAGTAGCGAAGGGACAAAGGCCAAAAACATGCCCGGGGGAGTGCTCTCGGGACAATTTAACCCTATGGCTCTTGCTGTGGCGCTTGACTGCAGTTTCGCGGCCCGGGCCTTTACAGGCGACACAGAGCATCTCAAGACCATGATGATAGAGGCCATGAACCACAAGGGCTTTGCCTTGATCGACATCCTTCAACCATGCGTTAGCTTCAACAAGGTGAATACCTTCCAATGGTATAGCAAGCGCGTTTATCACCTTGAACCGGAGTATGACCCTGAAGACCGCCTGACGGCATTTTCTCGAGCACTCGAATGGGGTGATCGAATTCCGATCGGAATCATCTATAAAAATAAGCGACCGACTTATGAGGAGCGTGTTCCCGCGCTTGCAGTCGGAGAGTTGGTGCACCAGTGCTTTAAAGCGGGATGTTAAAGCGTGTTAAAGCGGGACGCTCCTAAATAACTAACTAACCAGCACACCAAGAATATGAAATCTACCCATGAATAAGAGTTTCAATTGAGTTGTTTAATTTCTTAGGAGCGTCCCGCAAGACACGCAAGACACATTAGGAGCGTCCCGCAAGACACACACTCAGACTACAAGCTAATTTTTGAGAATGATTTGTTGGAAAAAATTGATTTTAACTATCGGCCGCTTGAAACACCATAACAACCAAATGGAGACATATTCAATTAATTCAAGGCGACTGAGGATTTTCTCTTCAATCGCCTTTTCTATTTGGGGAGCCCTTGAGGGCCGGTAAGCGACGAAGGAGACTCCGACGGGTTGGGCCGGGCGGGTGCTTAATTCAGACAGTGGTTGGCGGATTTTGTGCTCTGCACTGTTGCATAAAATTTTTATGTAACAGTGCGGCGGCGGTAGCCGTACCGAGCTCGAAGTCTTCGCTTATCTGCTACCGCACTTTACATAACCCCATTTTATGCGCCCGACAGGGACGGCATTTGATGGCGCAGCCGCCGGACATAGCCTGCACAAAATATGACAACCACATACCATGAACTCCCTGGAGGGGTTTGGGGTGATCTATAAAGCAGGGCTGAAGGATGCGGGAACGGAAGACGCACAGCGGCTGGAGCCGCAGCCGAAGACCATCCACATCCTTACTTTTTGTAGATATCTCCCCGAAAGCCGATCACTTCGATGAAGACGATCTTGATTGAATCGTCGAAGGAATAGATGATCCGGATGTTGCCGATCCTGAGCCGGTAACTGCCCTGCAGGTCGCCGGTCAACGGTTTGATATTCTAGTGGTGGAAGGGATCTTCAGCGAGTTGGTCAAAAGCGGCGTTCAGTCTGCGTACAGTTTGAGTGTCAGCTTTCCGGTAAAATTTGGCCGCCTTCTTGGCAAGTTCAATTTCATACATCCCGGCGGATTGCCTTGAGGCTCACAGTCTTGCCGGAACGTATCTCTTTTTTAGCATCTTGATAATCTTTCATAAAACCGGGATCACTCATCAGCATGGCGGTTTCGTCTTCGCTGCTTCGTCTCAGATCTTCCAAGAAGGAAAGGACGGCATCGAGTTTTTCCGGTGGCATGTGATTGATCGTGTCATGAATTATGTTTCTTGTTTCCACGGTTCCCATAATGTACCTCCATTCCTTTATGTGTGGGCACTATAGGCTTTTTTAGCCTTGGCATCTCTTAGAAGACTGTCGATCACATGAATGATGGTATTACTTCCAGACACAGTTCAATCGCTTCCCGGACCCTCTTCATTAGTGTGTCTAGTGACTTGGCTTGAGTATGGCATCCTCGAAAGGCTGGGACCGATGCGACGAAATAGCCATCCTCGTCTTTTTCTATAATCACACTGAATTCACGAATATTTTTTCTCCTTGAAATACCTTTGATTATAGCTATTTGTTTTGAAACAGGCAATCCAATATACAATTTTATACCAGGACCGGACCGTGACCGGAAACGAAAAAAGGGATTCGGGCAAAAAGCCTGAATCCCTTGTCTTTTTTGGAGCACCCGGCCCGATTCGAACGGGCGACCGCCTGATTCGTAGTCAGGTACTCTATCCAGCTGAGCTACGGGTGCTTTTGAAGGACTTTCTATACCGTATTCTTCCCGGTTCGGCAACCTTAAAAATGTTCAGGGTATCATCGTTTAAATGGTTGTACCGGTAAGTGCTTTGCTCAAGTCGGTACCGGTGGGATATTGAAAGACCCTGAGCTCGAATTCCGGCAGGGCGGCCAGGAGGTGATCGAAGATGTCTGCCTGAATCGCCTCGTAATTGGCCCAGACCTGATCGTTACTGAAGACGTAGATTTCAATGGGCAGACCCTGGGGGCCGGGCGGCAGATGACGGACCAGAAAGGTCATGCCCTGGTGGATCTTGGGGTTCGCTTTGAGGTAGGCCACGATATAGGCGCGGAAGATTCCAATGTTTGTTTGACGACGGCCATTGACAACCGTTGCGGTGTCGAGCTGATTTTCCTGGTTAAAGAGGTCGATCTCTACCTGACGAGTAGAGAGATATTCTTTCAGGAGATTGAACCGAGCAAACTTTTCTAGCATTCCCGGGCTGCAGAAGCGGATGGAGTTCATATCGACATAGAGCGCCCGCTTGATTCGCCGGCCCCCTGATTCACTCATCCCTCGCCAGTTCTTAAAAGAGTTCGAGACCAGGGCATAGGTGGGGATGGTGGTTATGGTCTTGTCCCAGTTTCTGACCTTGACGGTATGGATGGAGACATCAATGACATCGCCGTCCGCGCCGTACTGAGGCATCTCGATCCAGTCCCCTTCTCGGACCATGTCGTTGGCCGAGATCTGGATGCTGGCCACGAAGCCAAGGAGGGTATCTTTGAAAACGAGAATCAAAACGGCGGTGAGCCCGCCGAGAAGACTCATGATCCCCCATGGTGACTGATCGATCAGAATGGCAATGACGAAGATGACCGCCAGGATGGTTATAACGATCTTCATTGCTTCAAGAAAACCCCGGACCGGCAGGCGAGGGGCATCGTCGCTGGCGTGGTAAATGTCTAATACCGCATCCAGAAAGCTGATGATCCCTCGGATGCTGAAGGCCACCAGGACGGCCAGGGTCAGCCGTTTGATGATCGAGGCAAGCAGGATTTGCTCAGTAAAAACAAAATCAGCGGCGGCAAAGAGAATCACCAGGGGAAGGAGAGCGCCCAAGCGGCGGAAGAAGCCTCGTTGGGCCAGGGTGTCGTCCCAGCGGTTACTGCTGCGGCGGACCAGGGCTTCAAGCGACGGCACCAGGAGGCGCCGAGCCAAGAACATTGAGAGGGCGAAGAACATGGCCAGAATGAGGATGCCGATACTGTAGTCCGCCATGGTGATCATGTCAGCGGGGATACCACGGGTACGCAGCCAATTTTCTAGTGGAGTAAACATGGGTAATTAAATGTTCCTGAAAGGATTCTATTTAGAGGGGACTGAAGTTGAGATGACGACCAGATTAGAGTATGCCACGAAATCGGCATTTTTACGAGGGGCAGAGTTTTGGGTTTAACCGGTCAAGCCCAGTCCCTTGCCAGCCTGATAGACTATGGTTGCTAACAGAAAGGCGAAGGTGGTGTTAAAGATCATGGAAAAGACCCCCCACCTCCAGGAACCGGCCTCGCGGATAATACAGGCCACGGTGACAAAGCAGGGGGAGTAAAACATGATGAACAGGATCAGGGCCAGGGCCTTGACCTGGTCCCAGTTGGGTGAAGCGCCCAGGGTTTGAGCCAGCGAATCGTCGGAGTTGGGGTCGACATCACCTAGTGAATAGGCGGTTCCCAGGGTGGAGATGATAATCTCTTTTGCGGCAAACCCGCCGACCAGGGCGATATTGGTCCTCCAGTCAAACCCGGCCAGACGGCTTACTGATTCCAGACCGCTTCCCAGGCGACCTGCCAAAGAGTTAAGCAGGGCCTGCTCTGCCTCAGCCCCGTCCACCACCGCCAACCGTTTTTGCTGATCAATCGCAATCAGCTGGCCGGATTTGATTACTTGCCGCTGGGCCTCGAAAACGTCCCGATCTGCTTGGGGAAGTCCCGGAAAGGTCATGGAGGCCCAGAGCAGGATTGAAGCGCCCAGGATCACGGTTCCGGCCTTTCTGATGTACTGCCAGGTCTTCTCCCAGGTATGGATCGCCAAGCCCCGGAAGGTGGGCAGACGGTAGGGTGGGAGTTCCATGACAAACGGGGTCGCCTCACCCTTAAGAACCGTGAGCCGCAGGAATTTGGCTACCACCAGGGCGACAATCCAGGAAAGAAGGGTCAACATGAACATGAATCCGGCCTGGTTCCTTGTGAAAAAGGTGCCGATTAACAGGGCCAGGACGGGGAGCTTGGCCCCGCAGTTCATGAATGGTGCCGTCAGCAGCGTGGCCATGCGTTCCCGAGGAGAGCGGAGGGTGCGGGTAGCCATGACCCCGGGTACGGCACATCCTCCGGCGATGCCGCCGGAAATGATATAGGCCATGACCGAACTGCCGTGCAGGCCGAAGATCCGGAAGATCCGGTCCATCATGAAGGCGACCCGGGCGAGATACCCGGAGTCTTCAAGAATGGCAATACCGAAGAACATGAACATGATGATCGGGACAAAGCCTAGGACCCCGCCGACCCCGGCAATGATCCCGGAGGTGATGAGTGATTTCAGGGGACCGTCTGGGAACAGGTGGTTGACCGTCCCGCTCAGCCAGTCAAAGAAATTGCCGAGCCAGGTCACCGGTAGTTCACTATAGGTAAAGGTGAAATGATAGAGGCCGAGGAGCACCAGCAGCATGATCAGTGGTCCCAGGATCCGATTGGTCAGTACTCGGTCGATCCGGTCGGAGGTATAGATCCGGTTTTCATCATAGACCCGGCTGATCACCCCCTGCCGGAGGATGGACTTAATATAGCCATAGCGGTGATCGGCGACCATCGCCTCTGGATAGGTTTCCATGGTGGCCATCAGGTGATCACTGACCCATTGTGTCCTGGTGAGGAGTTGCTGGTGGAGCTCAACCGCGCCGGTCTTGGCGGCAGTGGTTTCACCCTTGCTGATAATCTGCTCGTCTTTTTCAAGATATTTTAAAGCCAACCAGCGGGGGGGATAGAGATCGGCCAGAAAGGATCCGGCCCGGATCAGCGCTTCCATTTCCAGGAGGGCTTCATCAATATCGTCGCCATAGGACAGTACCAAGGGCTGCCATACTTTTTGTTCACGGGCAACCTTGACGGCAGCCAGCATCAATTCAGGAACTCCTTCCCCGGAGCGGGCCGATATCGGGATCACCGGAACGGTTAACAGTTCGGCCAGTTTTTTTGCATCAATGGTGATCCCCCGGTCTCGGGCCACATCGATCATATTGAGGGCGATCACGATGGGTACCCCCAGTTCCATAAACTGGCTGGCCAGATACAGGTGGCGTTCCAAGTTGGCGGCATCGGTGATATTGATAACGGCCGGTGGCATTTCATGGATCAGATAATCACGGGCCACCACCTCTTCTACTGAGTAAGCAGTCAGGGAATAGGTTCCCGGCAGGTCAACAATGTTGGCCTGGGTGGTTTCATCGACCTGGTACAGTCCTTCTTTTTTTTCAACGGTGACTCCGGGATAGTTGCCCACATGTTGGCGGGCCCCGGTTAAGCGGTTAAAGAGGGTTGTCTTGCCGGCGTTGGGGTTGCCGGCCAGGGCGATGGTGTATTGTGGGGTCATATTCCAGGATTCCGGTAATGGTGTTCAGGCCGTGTCATTTTCGACTTCCACTTCAATAAAATCGGCCTCATTATTCCGCAAAGTCAAGGTTCCACCCATGATCCTCAGGGCCACCGGATCGTTCAAGGGAGCCCGGCCCTGAATGGTAACCTGGGTGCCGGGGACCAGCCCCATTTCCCTGACCCGTCGGCCCAGTTCACCGCCGACTTTGACGGCCGTGATGGTGCCGGTCTGATTTTTTTTCATTTTGCGCAGCAAGATACGGGTCATGGAATCACCAGGAATTCAGTTGTGAAAACTGCTACTATAGGTATAACGTGTTATCATTTCTAGTGAAAATAGAAATTTTCACGGGGGCTGCCGTCCTGATTGGTTCCCAAAGGTCAGTTTTTGGGGCCCGATGACCAGCGGATATATCAGGCAGCGACCGTATATTGTAAGATGAACAAGTGGATTGACCGTAATCATTTCCGGGACCAACGGCAAGGACGAAGATACCCCGGGACGATTTCTTTAAGGAGACTAAAAATGACCGATCCCCGCAAGCTGCAGCAGGAAATTCAGAAAAAGGTCCTGGCCCGGCTGGGACCTTTGTTCACTCGATACAAAACGAGTCCGGAATCGTTGGAATCTGTGTTGAAATGGAAGTCCATAGTTCTGATTATCGGCAATTTTTCCTCGGGAAAATCGACTTTGATTAACGAGCTGTTTGCGGCGGATATTCAACGGACTGGACAGTCCCCCACCGATGATTCCTTCACGATCCTGACTGCCCCGGCCAAAGGAGAGGAAGTCAGGGAAATCCCCGGCCCAACCTTGATCAACGATGCGCGGTTGCCGTTTACTCCTTTAAAAAAGCATGGGGAACAGTTTGCCGCCCATTTTCAGATGAAACTGATTGATTCACCGCTCCTTGAGCATCTGGCAATTATTGACAGTCCGGGGATGCTCGATGCGGTGTCGGAAAAGGACCGGGGTTATGATTACGCCGGAGTTATTGGGGATTTGGCCCATCTGGCCGACCTGGTGGTGATGATGTTTGATCCCCATAAGGCCGGGACCATCGGGGAGGTGTATGACACCATTCGCAATACCCTGCCGGAGAATGCCGGAGAAGATCGCCTGGCCTTTGTGCTTTCCCGGATCGATGAGTGTGATAATCCCTCGGATCTGGTCCGATCCTATGGGACTTTGTGCTGGAACCTTTCTCAGATGACGGGGCGGAAGGATATCCCCAGAATCTTTATGACCTATTCACCTGCCCTGACCCGTTCTTCAACGGTGATGTCCGGCTGGGACAATGAACGGGCTGAATTGAAGGAGAGTATTCTGGCCGCACCAAAACTTCGGATCAATCATATTCTCCAGCATGTTGATAAGCAGGCCCAGGAACTAAGAATGATAGCCGAGGCCATGTCTGGATTCACCACCCTGGGTCGCAGGCTCTTGGCCCAAACCGTCAAGGTCTCGGTCTGGTTGGCCTGTGTTCTTTTTCTTTTTGCCGATTTGATTCTCCAGAGGCTCACCGGGTTTCCCGAGACAACGTTGATTTCCTCCTTGTTAAATAGGAGCGCCGGTTTGGTTCATTTGTTGATTCCTTGTGCCGGGGTCTTGATGGTGACGGTGGGGGCGGGGCTGTTTTTTTCGCGGTGGCAGTTGCCTCGGCTGGCCAAGAGGCTTGCGGAAATGCCCGATGATCTTATCGATACCCATAACGAATACCGACGCCAGGTGTGGCGGCGGATTCGAAATCGAGTTCGTACCCTTTTGGCCGGGGCTGGGATCAAGGATATTCGAGCAACCCATCGGAAATCATGTGAAAAGATCGATCGTTTTTTGAATCGTGATATTCAGAATTACTATCGAAAAGGCTCCTGACCCCGGGAAAACCGATGGTTTTCAGGGACAAGGCATTGGTATGCCACTTTGTGGTATAATAGAGGGTTTTTGAACTTTTTGACAATTGCAGATTATAAGCCTGTTGGCCGGAAATTTCTTTTCATTTCCATGCCAGTTTTTTCAATTATTTTTCATGATTTTTTTTTATTTAGTAAGTTCAAAGGGTTGGAGTTAAAATGGAGCATTTTGGAGTAAAATGAAGGAAATGAGAGGAAAAGAGGCATTTAACTATTTTCTTTCCTGTTGAAAACTTAAAACAGGGCTCCTTAACTCCACATAATCATATACCTTTTTCTTTGTGCCTGGGAAAGTATCGTAGAACTAGGGCTTTATTCTTTTTGTCAAGGCACTATGCCCGCCAATTAAAGACTTACGTCTTGTTGAAAAAAAAAACCTCCTCCTGCAAAATCATCCCAGACTGCTTTTGACGGAACCCCCCCTATTTTCTAAAAGGAATGACACGATTTGCAGGGCCTTCAAGATTTATTTCCCCTGACGTTCCTTGTCACCGATTGAGCAGACCGAGACTCACGAAATTCCGTCGCGGTTCTTTTACGCAGGGAAGCTTTGGAAACTAACCACGATATGATCCTGTGGCTGGTTTTCGACAACCATATACGTTTCATTAAAATGCATGCGGCTATGAACTGGGAAAAAATCAAAGAAAAAGTAACGGAACACCTCCTCCCCGGGACAATCTCCCTTTGGGTGGAACCACTTGAGTGCCTCCGGGACGATCAGGACTGTCTTGAGTTGGTCGGTCCGGATCGATTTTTTTGCTCATGGGTTCGGGAAAATCTGCAGCCCTTGTTTTTGCGATGTCTGACTGAATTGGGCTCGCCCGAAACGGAGATCCTGTTTAAGGTTGCCGGTGAGGATCCCGCCAGGCCACTGTTGCCAGGAGGGGAAGAGACCCCCCAACTCCGCCTCCCCTGTATTCCTAAGAAGATCAAGGCAACGGTCCGGGCTCTCCATCCAAGGTTCACCTTTGACGAATTCATGGTAGGGGAATCCAACCTGATGGCCAAGTCGGCCTGCGAGGCCTTGGCCAATGATGATCCTTCCCTCGGTCGTTCGGTTTTTGTTCAATCCGGGACCGGGCTCGGCAAGAGTCATCTGACCCATGCCGTCGCCCATAAAATAATGTCCGAATCTCCCGGGACCCGCTTGCATTACGTGACCGCCCAGCAGTTGACCGCTGAAATGGTGAGAAGTATCCAATCAAAGACCATGGAGGATTTTAAGGAAAAATATCACAACCATTGCGATGTGCTTCTGGTTGAAGACGTTCATTCCTTGGCTGGTCGGAGCAAGACTCAGGAAGAACTTACGGCGACTTTGGATGCCCTTATGAAAAAGGATAAGCGCATCATCTTTACCAGTAAGATGTCCCCCCGTGAAATCCCTGATATTGAACCTGAGTTCCGGTCGCGCCTATCCGGAGGATTGATTACAACCATTAATCCTCCGGACCTGAAGACCAGGACCCATATTATTCGAAAGAAGGCCGGGAACAGTGCCATAGATCTTGATGATGAGTTGATCAACTATCTGGCTACCCAGATCAAAGGGGATATTCGGAGAGTTGAGAGCGCCATTGTAGGGCTGAAAGCAAAATCAGGGTTGACCGGGGTAAGGCCGAATATGGATATGGTCCAGGAGGTTCTGGCTTCCATTCTCGGGTGTACGAATCAGCAGATAAATGCTGAGTTCATTCGTGATTTCATCGCAAAACAATTCAAGACCTCAACCCATGAACTCCGCTCGAAATCACGGAAAAAAACCATCACCTTTCCCAGGCAGGTAGCCATGTACCTGGCTCGAAAGATGACTGATCAAGCCTTGGGTGATATTGGCCAGGCGTTTAATCGAGATCATTCCACCGTGGTTCATTCAATTCGAGTGATAACCGATGCCGTCCAGCGCGATGGCAGTGTCCGAGGGCAGATTGAGTTACTGACGGATAAATTACGTCAGCAGTGCCATTAAACCCCACCGTACTCGAGATATCAGAACCGGGCTGTTTCCTGATGGACATCTTTTTTTAAAAGTAGACTGGTTTTACCGCAACACTCTCGGTTGTGCCGCCATGCTCTTCGGTTAGTTTTCTGGCTGTTTGGGCCGCCGCCTTGATCATCTCATTCATTCCGATACCGTCCCACCCGAAGCCGCTTAACAAAAGTCCCGGAAACGTTCCTTCCAGTTGACGCCGCCAGAGGAGCAAGGCCGGATGGTCCATTTCAAGTTGGGGAATACCAGATTGGGGGCGTAAAACCCTGGCAAAGACCGGTGGGCCTGAAAGATTCATCAGTTGGCCCAGATCTTCGCAGACCCGATCAATTAACTCGTTGTCGGAGAGTTCCAACCGCTCAGGATGGCGTCTACCGCCAACCAGGGCTTCAACCAGATGCTGGCCTTCTGGGCATCGGGCAGGAAACATATGGGATGAAAACATGGCCCCAAGGGCAAAACGTTGCTCACCTTCCGGGGCCAGATATCCAAACCCTCTGGGGATTTCGGCCTGGGCGGAAAAAGCGAGGATGATGTTATTGATCCGGGCTACCGGGATACTCGCCACCGGCGGCGGAAGCAGATGGGCCAAAAGGCTTAAGGCGTGATTCAACGGGGTTGCGACGACCAGTTTAGCTGCCAGCACTTCACCCTGGTCCGATTTGATCCTCCAGCCTTCCGGGGTATGATTGATTTTGTTGATGGAGGTTGAAAGGTGAATGTTGAGGCCTTCGGCCAAGGTTGTGATGAGGGTCTCCATTCCGGTGGGGAAATTAATCATTGAGGGGAGCTTTTTTTCTCCTGACCCCATCTTCTTTTTCTTTTTCAACCCACGCAGAACCGACCCAGTTTCCTTTTCCAATTGCCGCACTCCCGGCATGACCGCATCAATGCTCAAGCGTTCATAATCTCCGGCGAAAGTCCCGGTTACGGCTACATCTACCATGGGGAGGACCCCTGGCCCAAAACGGTGCCTGGCCCAGTCGGCGATGGTTTGATCCTGAAGTCGTGGTTTTGTCCAGAGATCAGCGAGGAGCCGTAATTTTCCGGTAAGGGAGAGCAGGGGGGTTGTGAGGAGCATCTTGGGGCTTTGGGGGAGGGGTTCGAGGTGGCCCTGGTGACAGAGAAATCTTTTGAAATCGCCCAGGGGAGCAGTTTGCATCAGTGTGTCCAAGCCCGTATCGGTCAATAGCTCTTGGCTTTCGGGTGTGTTGTTCAGGAAGCCGTGGGGGCCCCATTCCGCTTGATATGCTTCGTGACGAAAGGTTTGGATGGCCCCTCCCGGGCGTTGTTGCTGTTCGAAGAGGATCAGGTCCCTGTCCGGTTGCTGTTTCTTCAGGAAATGGGCGACACTCAGGCCAGAGAGGCCGCCGCCGATAATAACAATAGGATGTTTCGTGCTCATAGTTACTCCAGAGAGAGTTGTGGTGATCAGCTTGGATTCATAGGTTCGTCTGGTTTCAAGGAGCCGTATTCTTCAGGGCAAACCGGAAAGAAGGAGTTTTTATCCCAAAAGAAAAGACATTTCGGAAGAAAACTAATTAAGCCGGATGCTTGCCTCGATGCCCTGTAAACGGTATTATTGGGAGCGATTCGTCACCGGAAACGGCTTAACCCGTGCAGTTGATAGTCCGGTCCCTGATTTTCCCTTGCGGTGATGCTTTGTTTCAGCCCGCAGAGGGCAGGCGTTTACTGTATCTACAGTATCAGAATTACGAGAAAAATAAAACAGAATGAAAGCCCTTAGATTGATCGATCATAGCGCTGCTCAAGGAATATCCCCACCTGCAACGACTGTCTTATTCGCACAAGATGAAGAAAACACCTAACTTACATACCCACCGGCATTCCCGAGTTCTGATGTTGTATTATTCGTTCAGTGGTCAGACCAGTGGCATTTTGCATTGTCTGGCCAATGGTCTCAAGGATGAAGGGGTTGCGGTTGTCTTTGAAAAATTGAAGCCGGTGGCTCCGCCCCGTTTCCCGGTTGGGTCTTATCTCCAGACCATCACAATGATGGTCACGACCCTATTTCGGGTTCGAATACCCATCAAAAAACCGGATTCTCGGGTTGCTGATCATTATGATCTGATTATCCTGGCGGGGCCGACCTGGTCCTATAATCCTAGTGGGCCGGTCTTGGATTTTCTGGCTAAGTATGGGCCAAAATTTTTGGGACAGCAGGTGGTTCTCCCGGTGATATCCTGTCGTGGGTATTGGCGGATTCATTGGTTTGGTTTGCGGAAAATTTTAGTACGGTGCGGGGCGCTGGTTCCCAATGTGATAGTTTTTTCCCATCCGGCCCGGGAACCGTGGCGGACCTTCGGGGTTTTCCTGAAAATTGTCGGCAAGGCCCCTGAGCGGCATCGCTTCATCGGCCGATTCTATAAACGGTTCGGCCACAATCGCGAGCAGATGGAGGAGGCTGAACGGTTTGGTCGTGAAATCGGGGTTGCCCTCAAAAATGCTACGTCTTTAAGCGAGATCGATTTCCGGACCACTGTAGCGCTTCCGTGATAGTCTCCCTAATTTGTAACTATCCAGCTTCCTAACCGGGCGGGCCCGGCCTCTATTTTAAAAGTAACAAAATCAAAATGTTGCATATTTGTTACTTAGAAGCCTGATCGCACGGAGGGGATAAGAACCACCGAACCGTAACTGTTCAGATGTGCCCCAGCAGGTCTTTTGCCCAGGGTGACCCTCAGAATTCAATTCCTTGGCATCCCTTGGTTCCTTGGGCGAAGGGATGCTTGATCTCCCTCATTTCGGTGACCAGATCTGCCACTGCAATGAGTCCAGGAGGGGCGTCGCGGCCGGTGATGACGATATGTGTTCCCGGGGGGCGCTCGGCCAGAACTCCAAGGACCTCCGCTTCTGAAATGATCCCGTACTGAATGAGGTAGGTCAATTCGTCCAAGACCACCAGATCATACTTGCCGGAGAGGATTTTTCCCCGGGCAAGGTTCCAGCCCTCTCGGCCAGCCTCAATGACTTCCTGTTTATTTTCCGCCTCCCAGGTAAAGCCGGTTCCTGAAATATGGATTTCGATGTGGGGGAGATTCCGGTGGACTGCCTTGGTTTCGCCGGTTTGCCAGGCGCCCTTGATGAACTGGATAATGACCACCCGCAGGTTTTGTCCGGAGGCCCGTAAGGCCTGGCCAAAAGCAGCGGTTGTTTTGCCTTTGCCGTTTCCCGTGTTGATTATGATCATGATGTTTTGGGGGAGAGGTTGGTATTGTCGTGTTTTGTCAAAGGAGTCATGAGTTCTCGTTGCTCTGGAGAAATTTCTTTTCCTGTTGTTTGTAGTATTCGCGATTGCCAGGGTCAGCGGTCATGGCTTCCCTTTCGATCTCTACTGCCTTTTCAGGGAAGTTGTTCAACCAGTAAGCCTCGGCCAGGGTATCAAGGATATATCCCTTGTTTTGGATTTCTACGGCATTTTGTGCCAGGGTCAGGGCTCGGGAGTAGTTACGATACTGGGGATCTCTGGCGGTCAGGAGGAGCCAGGCCAGATTGTTGAGGACCTCTGGATTCTTAGGGTCCAATTTTAGGCAGATTGCATAAGCCGTCATTGCTTCAGGATACTTATGGCGCCCGGCATAAAGATCGCCCTGTAACTGATGCCAAAGGGGATTGTGTGGGTCTGTTTGAATTCGTCCGGCGATCAAGGTTTCGGCATATTGACGGCCTTGATCGGCCGAGAAAAGTCGGGGGGTGATCTGCACTGAGGCGAATGATCCAAAGAGGACCACGGTCAGGTAAAGGGTCAGGGAGCCATAAACCTTGAAGTTATGGTGCCGGCCGGTGGATCTGTTTCGCTCACACTCACGGAGAAAGTCAACTCTCTGGCCGATCCCGAAATGGTGCCAGCTTGGCTCGTTGCGGATATTCCCGCTGAGCCAGGCGATTTTTTCCAGTACTCTGATCAAGGGTCCGGCGCTGCCCAGGACCTCATACGAATAGAGGTCGGCCTGACGTTCAAAATTACGCATGAAATACCCGAAGACATAGCGGAAAAAGAGGATGGCGCCAAGCATAAACGGGAGACCGGTCATAAATACGAGTAGGGAGGCGGGATCCCCATTGTACCGCCCGGCCAGCTCAAGAAAAAAAGCGGATCTGATGAACAGGCCGACAACGGGTTGGCTAAGGAGTTGGCTTATCATGATGAAGCCAATGAAAATCAAGAGATAGAGTAGAAGGTGGCCCTTTTTAACATGGCCGATTTCATGGGAAACGACGCCTTCCAATTCCTCCGGGGTTACTGACTCAAGCAAGGCCGGGGTCATCAACAGGTATCGGCTGGGTTTGATGAAACCGATCACTCCAGCGGTGAGCACTCGTCTTTCAAACATTGGCCAGGTGCAGATTTCCTGGAAAGAAACATCCTGCCGGCGCGAACAAGATTCGATCAATCGCCGGGCATCATTGTCCGGGAGAGGTTTGCAACCCCAGAGCCTGACCATGATGGTTGGCAGAAAAGTTATGGTGATAAGGGTGATGAGTAGGATTAAGGCTGGTTCTGCCCAGAGGGAGTGCTCCAAGAATTGTTTGAGTTTCGGCGCAGGAATCAGTGGAATCAGATCCATGGTAAGGGATAAAAACAACCACGGAAGGATGAAGGAAAAAGTAATTTTAAGCGTATCAACAATAAAACGAACAGCGGTTGAGTTGCCCCCGAAGATGTGCTGATAGCTTTTTCTGAGACGGGCTCTGAGTACAGCCTGGTAGAGAAAATAAATTCCAACGCCGGCGATTACCGGCAGGGAAGGTAATATCTTGCTACCGGGAAGCAGTTTTAGATAATGGCTCAGGGACAAGAGATAAAGATCGCTGACCAAAAGGATAATCACCACAATGGAGCAATATTTTTCGGTCTTAAAATAGGCTGTGGCCCGAGTAGGTTTTTTCCAGGCCAGATAGAGCCGGAGGGCTCGATCGAAGAGCAGTATTTTGAGAGTGAACAGGATGAAAGTCTGGAGCGGTGGAAGGGTGGCCGACTCCTGCATGGGGGCAGTAGAGAGCAACAGAATAACGATAAGAAGATAGAGAATAGTACTGAAAATCATCAGGTTACGCAGCAGATCGATTTTTTAGGCGGGATTCGGCTTGGCGTCGGTTGTGGCGTTGGTGTTCGATGAGTAGTTCGTTGAGCATGGATGATGAAAAGATTTTTTGATCAATAAAAAAATTGCCGAATCGACGTTGCATGAGTTTTTGTCGTTCCACCAGAGCGTCCAATTGCCGTTGGGTCAGCAGTGCCATATCAACGGCGGCCTGCCCGAAAAGTGCGAGGCCTTGCCGGTTGCGTAAGATGCGCTCAATAGCGTTTTTGTTCAGCCAACCTTGGGAAACGCCTAATTCACCTAATCGGGGTCGTTGGTTCCGTTGCCAAAGGAGAGCCTTGATGATGGTTCGCCACTCAATCAGGCCTGAGTAATAGAGGAAATGACCAAAAAGAAGAGGGCGATTGGGGATTGGTCCGTGGTAGAGGTTGGTCCCCTCTTCTTGAGAAACCGGTTTGGCAGGCCGATGGTTAAAAGGTGGAGACGATGAAAAGGCTCGGGAACCGTTTGCTTTATGAAAAGGTTGGTGGCCGTTTTTCCTTCGATGGCGTTTAGTTTGGGTCTGGTGCGAAGGATTACAGAAGCCGTTATTTTGAGAATAAAAGTCCGGGTGTGGCCCAAATGATTTTCGGATATCTCTGCCTTGCAGAAAGTTCTGTAATTGCTGATAGGCGGTCTGGACCGAGAGAAAGGCTCGCGTGGACTGTTGTAGTGCCCTTTCCCCTAGGAGGACGACCCGGTCGGGATGGGTTTCCATGGCCTTTTCCCGGTACGCTCTTTTAATGCCTGAAGGTTGCAGGTAATTAAGGAATTCGCGGCTGATATCCAGATCAGGACCGAAGAGGACTCGGCAGGCTTGGAAGAGTTCCTGTTCATTTACCAGTAACACGTATTACGCCTCTTCTGGCTCTGGGGAATTGCTCCCTTGGAAAAACCCGGATGAGTGATTTGAGGAAAATCATCATTTTCGAGTATATTATTATGATTAGTTTGCCATATTTGAGAAATTACTACAACATATTGTGTGTGGATTCATGTTAATTCGCTATATACTGTACGTATTCATTTTTAAAATCTTTTATCAAGGTGAATGATGAGCTTTGTTGATCTGAATCGATTGCCTGCGTATGGCGTCTTGCAGAAATTGGCGGCCAACCCTTACAATTTGAATACTCCCGGAGCCTTAACTCCTGACCGCCTTACCCGGTGCAGCTGTGTATCCGGTCACTTCACCCTCGCCTATGGGACCCAAAGACTGGACGATGAAGTTCTTGATGCGCTCCAGACTCTGGCCGATCAAAGTGGGGTTGTGACGCAGTTTTTGTCCATGAAGCAGGGAGCGGTGCTGAACAGGATTGAGGGCTTTGACAGTGAATGTCGACAGGTTCTTCATACGGCAATGCGTGATCTTTTTGTCTCCAATCCGTATTGTCCTGCGGCTACTGCAGCAGCTGCCGGAGAACTGAACAAGCTCCAAGAGTTTCTTGCTGAATTGGATAATGGGCAGTTGACCAACAGCCGGGGGGGAACTTTTACCGATTTGATCAATGTTGGAATTGGCGGCTCGGACCTCGGGCCCCGAGCAGTCGCGTTGGCTCTCAAAGCCTATCAGCAGACTGGTCGGCGGGTCCACTTTATCTCAAACGTGGATCCCGACGACGCAGCGGGGGTTTTGGTTGGGCTTGATTTGAGTCGAACTCTGGTGAATGTTGTATCTAAAAGCGGGACGACGCTGGAAACCTTGACCAATGAAGAGTTGGTTAGGGCTGCTTTTCTAAAAGAGGGACTCGAACCACGTCATCATTTTCTGGCGGTTACCGGGGAGAAGAGTCCAATGGACGATCCGACCCGATACCTCCGATCTTTTTATATGTACGATTATATCGGCGGTCGTTACAGTACGACCTCAATGGTCGGAGGTGTTTTGTTGGGATTTTCTTTGGGATTCGATAATTTCAAAGAGCTGTTGCGTGGGGCGGCTGAAATCGATCTGGCAGCCGAAGAGAAGGACGTGCGCCGTAATATTCCTCTCCTGCTTGCGCTGATTGGGGTCTGGAATCGGAATTTTCTGGGGCATCAAACCTTGGCAATCCTCCCGTATAGCCAGGCGCTGATTCGGTTTGTGGCTCATCTGCAGCAATGCGACATGGAAAGCAACGGTAAAAGAGTCAACCGTCAGGGGCAGGCGGTGAGTTATCAGACCGGCCCGGTGGTCTGGGGTGAACCTGGGACCAATGGACAGCATGCTTTTTATCAGCTGATCCATCAGGGGACTTCGGTGATTCCTGTGGAATTTATCGGGTTCAGAAAGAGCCAGTATGGCGATGATCTGGTCGTTCAAAACACCACCTCCCAGGAGAAACTCCTGGCCAACCTTTTTGCCCAGGTCTTGGCCCTGGCTGGTGGTCAGGACAGCGAAAATCCCAATCGGATATTTCCGGGGAATCGCCCCAGCAGTATCCTGATGGCGGAACGATTAACCCCCCGAACCATGGGGGAACTGCTGGCGATCTATGAAAATAAGATCGCATTCCAGGGGTTTTTTTGGAATATCAATTCATTTGACCAGGAAGGCGTTCAATTGGGGAAACGATTGGCGAATCGCCTTTTGGATCATTTTTCTGCAATCCGAGGGGATGATTCCTATGAAGGAGGGGAGGGCGATCCCGTTGGCTGGGCCGTGCTCCACGAATTAGGGCTTCCCAGGGATGGAGCTGATCGGACCGGTGGGGGACCGATTTGATATATTTTTTGGCTCGGTAGGGTTGGTGCTGATGAAGACAAATTAATGTTGTCTGTAAAACTTGTTGGAATTATTAAGAATGTTACAGATCATCCGATGATGTTTTTTGTTGAGTTTTGGGGGGAGATGGACTAGATTTAACCATTCTTGGGTTCCCCCTTGTAAACGGAGATGGAATTAATGTCTGTGGAAAACAAACGAGGCAGTGATAGAAAAGATACACTGAACCTTCTTGACTATGTTGTTATTGATGAACATGGCACAAAGAAGGAGCGTGCCATGGCCCGGACCTTGAATGTCAGTGAGAAGGGTATCTTGGTAGAAACCCATATCCGCTTTGAAAAGGGTCAGGAGCTCTTGATTACCATTGGCCTTAAAAATGAATTGTTCGAAGTGCGTGGGCGGGTTGCCCATACTGAGGATTGTGGGCTGGAGGCATTTTGTTCCGGCGTAGAATTTTTTGAAGTTAAGCCCGATGAGTTAATTATTCTTCGTAAATTTCTGGAAGCATTCAACAAACAACAACAGGAAAGGCAGTCCAGCGACTAACTGTTCTTACCCCCCCCCCTCCAAGTTTTTCTCCTCCTGCTGTTTCCCGTTATTTATATTGTGCCGATTATTATCGATCACCAACCGGAAAAACCTGCACGATTCAATCGCTTTGGTGTTTATCGGTACAGTTCTTCAAAGCGTCGCCAAAAATCCGGGAACGACTTCACTACGCATTCCTCACCGGCAATCCGGAGACCGGGTACGAACAATCCGGCCACGGCAAAACTCATGGCTATCCGGTGGTCTTTATAGGTTTCGATGGTGGCGCCGGTGAAGGAACCGTCCGGGCCTTTGCCGTCAATGATCAGTTGATCCTCTTTTTCTTGAGTTGAAACTCCGAGCCGTGAAAGCTCCCGGGCCATGACTTGAAGTCTGTCGCACTCTTTAATGCGGAGGTGCGCGATATTTTTAATGATCGTTCGCCCCTTGGCCTTGGCAGCGACCACTGCCAAGGTAGGAACCACATCGGGGCAGTCGCCCATGTCCACTTCCAGGCCTTGGAGGCATTCCGGGCCTTCAACGGTGATCCCTTCGGGAGAGTATTCCACGCGGCAGCCCATCCGGGCCAGGATATTGATCAGTTCCGTATCACCCTGTAGAGATTTTTCCGGGACATTGGCAATCGTTACCCGGCCTCCGGTTACCGCTGCTGCTGCCCAGAAATACGAGGCGCTGGAAGCATCACCCTCGATCTGGTAATTTCTTGCTTTATAACGGCCGGGTTTAATCTCGAAATGGTTTAGGGCCTCAGCTGCCTTGACTTTGCCGCTGAACGATTTCATCACGGCCAGGGTCATCCGGACATAGGGCTTTGACAAGACTTCGCCCGCAACATCAAGGATGGCCGGATGGGCCGCGTAGGGCGCGACCAACAAAAGGGAAGAAAGATATTGGCTGCTTTTCCCTTCGGGGAGGAGGGTTTTCCCTCCGCGAATGCCTTCGGCGCGGATCTCGACCGGGGGACAACCGGAATTTTTCAAGCTGCGGATTGCAACCCCCCAACCCTCAAGGGCCTGAATTAGAGGTTTTATGGGGCGTTCCTCCATTCGTGCATCCCCGGTGATGGAAAAGATACCATGTCCCAGAGAGACCACAGAGGCCAGAAAACGGGTGGCAGTCCCGTTGTTTCCAAGGTAGATGGCGGTCCTGGGGGTTATGACTCGTCCGCTTTGCCCGTATACGGTCCAGACCGAACCCTTATCGATAATTTTGATCCCCATGCTCCGCAGGGCTTCAATGGTGTAATGGGTATCCTCACTGGCCAGGGGGCCGCGCAGACGGCTTCTGCCCTTTGCCAGAGCGGCGGCAATCAGGGCTCGCTGGGTAATACTCTTTGAACCTGGGACCTCGATGGTGGTGTTGATATGCTTGAGGGGTTTGATTTCTTTCATGATTTTCTCGCGAATTCAGATACGTATCATTTGGATATAAATAACAAGGATTGTTTATCCCAATTGGGCTCGTAACACTTTTTCCATAATGGGCAGAGGAGCATCGAGCCCGGTCCACAGTTTAAATTGTGCTGCCCCTTGGTACAGGAGCATGGACAGACCATTGATGGTCTGGCAGCCCTGTTGGAGTGCATCCTGCAGGAGCCTGGTGGAAAGGGGTGAATATACGATATCCATGACCACCGGGATGCCCGCTAAGGCTTCTGCTGCCATGGGTGATTCATCAGAATTCATCCCAACGGATGTTGCATTAATCAGGGCATCGCTATTAACGGTTCCGGCTTGATCCAGGGGGAGCCAGGTACAACCAAGGTTCTTGGCCAGGGCTTTGCCGGTGGCTGGGGTCCTACTGGCCAGGATGATCGTCGCCCCGGCATCTTTCAGGCCGAAACCGATGGCCCGGGCTGAGCCTCCTGCCCCCAGGAGAAGGATGGTACTGCCTTCCAGGGGAGTTTTCTCTTCCAGGGCCTGGTTGGCTCCGATCCAGTCGGTATTCAGGCCGTAAATTTTATGGTCACGCAAAACCAGGGTATTGACTGCCCCAATTTTTTCAGCCACCGGATCAATGGAATCCAGGAAAGGTATGATGCTCTGCTTGTAAGGAATAGTTACACTGACCCCGCGAACCCCCAGGGCGCGAAATCCGTTTAAGGCCGCCTCCACATCGTCAACTTCAAAAGGGAGATATACCTTATTCAGTCCCAGAACCGTAAAGGCATGATTGTGCATGGCCGGGCTGAGGCTGTGGGTTACAGGTTTCCCCATGATCCCATAAAGTTCGGTTTCACCATTAATCGTCGGCATGAAAAATCTCCAGAATCGTTCGCATTTGGTCAATCGATAACTGGCCTGGTGCGGCCTGTTTTCCCGGCTCCGGGGCGCCGTAGGTCATGTATCCTCCAAGTTCCAGGGCGGTGAGTCGGCTGATCACCCCCTTGTTGCCCATGCTGAAGGCACAGAGGGGAAAGCCCATTTCCGCCGCCAGGGGATAGAGGTCAAAGACCCGTAACATGTCATGGGGGCTGTTGGCCATGGTGACAATTTTTCCGATATCCGCCCCGCTTCGGTACTGTTTCTGGAGGATCGAGGCAAGTCCTTGGCTGGAAGGAGTCGTTTTGAAATCATGCCATGAAATGATCACCTTGGTTGAGGTCTCGTGGGCTTTTGAAAGTATCTTCGTTCGGGCCTCTTCATCGGTGTTCAATTCAAGATCGATATATGGTGCACCGGCCTCAATGGCCTGGCTGAGGAGGTGGAGTCGTTGGTCTTCGGTTCCCTGGAAGAACCCTCCCTCCCAAGCAGGCCGGCAGGTAAAGAGCACCGGGGTGGATAACTGGGATAGAAAGGGTGCGATTTCAGGGGCATCTAAACTGTCCAGCCGGATTTCAAGAAGATCTGCGCGGTCTTGGACGGCAGTAGCAGTTGCAAGCGCTTCGGCAACGGATGCGGTGGCAATCGATATACAGATTTTCCCAGGATATTTATTCATGTGCAGCCGTCAATTTTGAAATGGAATGAGAATGGGATTAATGGTTAAAAGAAACGTACAATGCTATTCTATTGAAGCGGGCTTGTCAACTTTCGGCAACCTTGAAGGTGTCTCTGGCCCACAGCATACGTTCGGCCGAGCAAGAGTAGGTTGTGGGGGTTAGGTGGGGTCATCGTTAGTGTCGGTCCATAAATGAGGATGGTCTGGTGAAGCTACAACGACTCTTTATAGCCTTGGAGTTATCCGAGGCAGCCCAGGACGCCCTTGATTCAATCAGTGTTGGTCTGCCCGGGGCGCGGTGGGTTGGACGCAGGTTACGGCATCTGACCATGCGGTTTTTAGGGGAAGTTCCGGTTGAAATCAGTCGGGCAATAGGAAATGGCTTGGCAACGGTGAAATCCCCGACTTTTCAGCTCAGAATGAAAGGTATCGGTTGGTTCCCTCCCCGGGGGATGCCGCATGTGGTCTGGGGCGGTGTAGAGGAAAATGACTATTTGCTGCTTTTGAAACTGAATATCGATCAGGCCTTAAGGCAATTGGGGATCGCTGGGGAGAGCCGCAGTTTTTTCCCGCATATCACCATAGCCCGCTTGAAGGGGACTCCGCCAGGGGCTCTTGAGGAGTATCGCGATCAGAACCAGGCCATCACGATAGCCCCGTTTGAGGTCGCCGGGTTTCATCTGTTTTCAAGCGTGCTTTCTTCTCGGGGGGCCGCCCATCGGATCGAGAAGAGTTTTCTGCTGGAGAGGCCTGATTCATGAACAGGGTGTTGGTTCGTATCCATGGGGATTGTGAAAATCTAACCCTGTCCTGCGGGTAACACTGCAGAAACAGGATAAGTGCCTTAACGAGAGTCTAATCATTGAGGATCATAATCATTTTTGATTTTCGGTTATTTGTGACCTGAATCACGGGGGAAGGAAATAAATCTCAAGGACCTGTTTGGTGGAGCAGGACCACGGCATGGGCGGCAATCCCTTCCTCTCGACCGATGAATCCCATCCGTTCGGTTGTGGTCGCCTTCAGGTTAATCTGTTCCGGGAGAACCCTGCAGGCTTTGCTGATTCGGAGAATCATCTCGGGGAAGTGGGCGGAAAGACGGGGGCGCTGAGCCTGAACGGTAATATCGGCATTGGTCAAGCCAAAGCCAGCCGTGGAAACCATGGCCATAATCGTGGCCAGCAACTCCAGGCTATTCGCGTCTTTGTAGTGGGGGTCCGTGTCGGGAAAGTGGCGACCCAGGTCACCCAGACCGGCTGCTCCAAGCAGGGCATCTCCCAAGGCATGGAGTAGAACATCGGCATCAGAGTGGCCTAGAAGTCCTGTCGGGTGGGGAATGGTGACCCCGCCCAAGATCAACGGGCGGTCCTTGACCAGGCGATGGGCGTCATAGCCGTGCCCGATACGATGGTGCGTCATGGTGGCTCCTGGGTCGTGTTTGCTGAGCAGGCCCTCGGCAAGGTAGAGGTCGTCGGGGTGGGTTATCTTGAGATTTCTCACAGAGCCCAATACCACATGGACCGGTATCCCAAGTCGTTCAAGCAGGGACGCTTCATCGGTGCCTTCGAAACCTATCCTCTCGGCAGCTTCCAGGGCTCGGGTCAGGAGGTCGCGGCGTGCCACCTGGGGGGTTTGCGCTTGCCATAACCCCTCTCGATCCACCGTCGCCATAACCCGTTGATCGGTTGAAACCGATTTCAAGGTATCCTTGACTGGAATAGCAGCGAAGACCGCCCCTTTGAGCTGCGCCTCCTGAAGGCAATTGGCTATGAGGTTTGGGTCGACCAGGGGACGGACGCCGTCATGGACCAGAACATATTCAGCTTCAGGGGAAAGGGCTCGGACCCCGGCCAGGACGGAATCCTGCCGAAGGCTCCCGCCAGGTACAATTTGAGTCACTCTGGTCAGTTTATACCGTTGAACCAGTTCCCGGCTATAATCAAGAAATGGTTCCGGCACAACCAGGACAATTTCAGTGAGCAGGGGACATTGCCCCAGGGCCTCTAAGGTATGGACCAGCACAGGTTTGCCGGCCAGGAGGAGATATTGTTTGGGGAGATCCGCCGCCATCCTGAGTCCGGATCCTCCGGCAGGAATCACTGCTGCACAAGGCGGGAAGGATTGGTTGTGGGTCATAGGGACACTGATAGGGTATGTGCTTTATTTCCCGGTGGGTTTTAGTGAACGGGGTCATTTCACTAACCCGAAGATGCGGGGCCTGAATCCGTTGATAGAAAAAATGGACTGGAGCGGGCTATAAGCCGGATTCTGTCCCCTTTGCAGGGGGATGATCATTTATCTGGGATGTCGGTCGCCCAACACCTCTTGCAACCTACCCGAAAACTTGGACGGACCGCCCTTCACCACATCTGTGATGTGGAATGTTTCCCTATTTGGTCTTGCTCCGGATGGGGTTTGCCATGCCTTTCATGTCGCCATGAAAGCGGTAAGCTCTTACCTTACCATTTCACCCTTACCATAACAGATCATGGCGGTATCTTTTCTGTGGCACTTTCCCGGGGTTTCTCCGGTTCGCGTTACGAACCATCCTGTCCTGCGGAGTCCGGACTTTCCTCCATCCCTTTGGGACAGCGATCATCCGCCCACTCCAGTCCAAATCGTATTCAATAGATAAGAAAAAGAATTATTTCATTCCTTTTCTGTGCTCTCAGGCCCCGGTTGATAGAACAGCATCCGGTTGCAGGTGGGGCAGGAGTGCAGTTTGTCTTCCCGTAACAATTCATTATAGAGCTGGGGGGGGACATTCATGTAGCATCCATGGCATACGCCGTTATTGACCCCGGCCATGGCAATTCCGTCTCTTTTTTCCCGGATGAGCTCATACTTTTTTAAAAGGTTTGCAGGAACCTTTTTGGCTTTTGTTACCCGATTTTTCAATTTCGTTTCACGTTTCTTGCTCAACTTTTCAGCGACCTGGGTGGACTTGGTCGTATCAGCTGACAGCGTGGTCTCTTCCGCTTTGCAGAGGGCAACCTGGCCGTCTTTTTTCTGCTGATAGAATTCAGCCTGCTCCATGAGGCGGACAAGTTCGTCTTCCCTTTCGCGGTTGGCGGTCTTGGCGTCTTCAATCTCTTTGAGGATTGATTGGTATTCACGGTTCGTCTGAACGTTCATCAACTTGTTCTGACGGTCCTTGATCAGGATTTGAGACTCCTCAACCGCCGTTTCCAAAGACCTGCGGGTTAAAACGCCCTGCTCAATTTTGGCGGTTAAATCTTCAATGGCAACCTTTCTGGTTGCTATTGAGGCCTGCTGCCGTTCAATTTCGGCATTATCGGTGGCCATCTCTTGTTCAATTTTGCGGATCTCCAGATCGACTTCCTGGAGTGCCTTCAGACTCTCTATCGCTTCCTTCAATTGCTTCTCCCTCGTTTAATGTCTTAGATCGTCCTTAAGGTGTACGATCATAAATAAATTATATCTGATTAATTCTTCATATCCTCAGATCGAAAACAATGTCGAAAAGGGTTTTTTTGAGTCGTAGTGGCCAGTACCGGGATCATTGGCCCATGGTTCAGGCACGCTTTGGCAATGGCGTCCGTCAAGGTCGGGACCACGACATTCTCTGTGGCATAATGGCCGGCATCGATTATGCAAAAGTGGGCGGCTTCGGCCCAGCGGGCGTCGGAGTGTTTTACTTCCCCGGTAATATAAACTTGGGCGGCTGCTTCCCGGGCGTTGACGGCCAGTTCAGATCCACTGCCTCCGCAGAGGGCTACCCGGGAAACAATCTTGGGAGAGGGGCCGGCGAAACGGACCCCATCAAGTCCAAGGGTGTCGAGAAGAAGATTAATGAATTCCTGGAATGGTAACGGAGAGGGAAGATCTCCGATTCTTCCGAACCCGGGGACCTCGGGCTGACCGATTTCCCGGAGGAGGGGGGCGCTGTCGCGTAAATTAAAGGCAGCTGCCAGAGCATCATTGACTCCTCCGATTGCTTTATCCAGGTTGGTATGGCAGGCAATAATGGCCAAATCCTGTTTGATGGCGGCACTGATCAAGCGGCCCGATTCAAGATCGGTTCTGATACTGCGCATCGGCTTGAAAATCAGAGGATGGTGGGTAACGATGATATTGCAGCCGGTGGCTACTGCTTCGGCAAGAACCTCCGGGGTGGTGTCAAGGGCAATGAGAATACCGTCAATCGTTTGGTCGGGTGCGCCGACCATTAAACCGATATTATCCCAGCTTTCAGCCAGACCCGGTTCGGCAATTTTTTCAAGAATCGAGAGTAAATGATTTACGGTTAGTTGAGAAACGCCCATGGTCCTCTTGCGGGGCAAATAAATATAAAAAAAAAGGCGCTACGCCGAAGCGTATGCACCTTGAAGGTTTGGGACGGTTTGCTGCCTGCAGTCCCAAGGCCGGAGAAATTTATTAAACACTATGATGATAGAGATCGTTTTCAATGTGAGAGAGGCTCTCTGTTGCCTGCCCCCGGAAAACCCGGAGATGATCGTACTTTCGCGACGAAGGGTGACCCCGTAACAGCGGGCATCCTCGACAGGTTGGCCGGGGGCCAGATGGTGGGCCCACCTGGACTCGAACCAGGGACCGACCGGTTATGAGCCGGTGGCTCTAGCCAACTGAGCTATAGGCCCATATGCCACAATAAAACCTGGTAATTTAGCCTATTCAGCATAATTGTCAACTGGAATCTCGAAAAATAATCGCCTGATTTATTTGCAGAGAGGGATTATCTTGTGTGAGGTGTGAGGTGTGAGGTGTGAGGTGTGAGGTGTGAGGTGTGAGGTGTGAGGTGTGAGGTGTGAGGTGTGAGGTGTGTTCATTGGGTACTGTGGGGAGAGTATGGAAAATAACGC
The DNA here is from genome assembly GCA_018814305.1 of Pseudomonadota bacterium. Classification (GTDB taxonomy): domain Bacteria; phylum Desulfobacterota; class Desulfobulbia; order Desulfobulbales; family JAGXFP01; genus JAHJAA01. The sequence continues at coordinate 10,917 of JAHJAA010000090.1, read as the reverse complement.
TATACTGATAATTGCCACCGGCGGTGCCGCCATTTTAGGAGGCGGCGTGGCGTGGTTGGGGGCCCGGATCCGGTATGGCATGATTCTCCGGGATCTGCGGGGCGAATATGAGAGTGAACTTGCCGCTCTTCGGGCGACCCTGCAAGGACATGCTGCCAGGTTGGCAGAAATGCGAGTGACTGAGGATGGAAAAGGGGGGGAGGTCACCCGGCTCCACGGGGAGAAAATGGCCCTTGCAGCCCGGATAGAAGATCTTCAGTCAAGAATGGTTGAAGCGGAGCGGCGGGCGGGGGCGAAGCAGGAAGAGGAGACCCGGCGGTTGGGTGAAACCTTTAAGGTCCTCTCGCAGGAAGTGCTTAAGGAGAATGCCAATTCATTTCTGGCCATGGCTCGGGCCGGCATGGAGGGGATTCAGGAGCGTTCCCGGTCGGATCTTGTCTTGCGGCAGCAGGCCATAAATGAGTTGGTCAAGCCGATCCAGGAATCATTACAAAAAGTGGATATTCAGATCCGCCAGATTGAAAAGGAACGTACTGAGGCTAATGCCGGTCTTACCGAACAGATTCGGTTGATGCTTGGGGCCCAGAATCGTTTGCAATCTGAAACCGCTAAGCTGGCCAGCTCTCTACGAACTCCGAAGGTTAGAGGCCGGTGGGGAGAGATTCAACTGCGCAGGGTAGTAGAAGTTGCCGGAATGATCGAATATTGTGATTTTGTCCAGCAGGAAACGGCAGATTCAGGAAGCCGTCTACGACCGGATATGATTGTCAAGCTGCCAGGCAATAAAAATATCGTGGTGGATTCCAAGGCTGTAATCCTGAGCTATCTTGAGGCCCAGGAGACGGAAGACCCTGACCGGAGAGATCATCTTCTGAAAGAGCATGCGCTCCACGTCCGCAATCATATGACCCAGTTGACGGCTAAGTCCTATTGGGAGCAATTTCAACCGAGCCCCGAGTTTGTGGTGATGTTTTTACCGGGGGAGAATTTTTTCAGCGCGGCCCTGGAACAAGATCCTCAATTAATTGAATTTGGAGTCAGCCGAAAAGTGATCCTGTCCACCCCGACCACCTTGATCGCTCTTTTGAGGGCGGTTTCCTACGGCTGGCGTCAGGAAAATGTTGCCGAACACGCCCAGGCCGTAGGAGAACTGGGCAAGATATTGTATGAACGGATCCGGACCATGACCGATCATTTTGATGAAATTCGCAAAGGTCTGGTCAAGACCCTTGCCGCCTACAATCGGACCGTGGGGGCGCTGGAGAGTCGGGTGCTGGTTACGGCCCGGAAATTTGGCGAGATCGATCCATTGACCGACGGAGCTATCAAGCAACTGAAAACCGTTGACCAGATCCCTCGTTTACTGCAAGAAGCGGACGATGCCAGCGATGGAGAGGCTGTGAGGGAGTCGGATTTGTAGAATGGGTGACGGTAAGTTTTCCTTGCCTCACTCGGCCTGCTTACTTATAATCATCCCCTCAAATCATGACGTTGCTTTTATGATCATTAAACCGAGCTGATGAGGTCGAACCCTTTCAGTCGGTAAATGTTACTACTGCTTGACTTTGATGGTCGCGGCACTACTTTCTTACTCGGTTGACCATGTGGTAGATTAAAGCGGTCAGGGATACTTTCGTGCATGAAGAATCGGCCAGGTGCTGTTTGGGTCGGAACTTCGGTGAAAATGATAAATGCTTAAACAAGGAGTAACGGGGCATGATACTAGGAATCAACGGCATGGGTCGGATCGGCAAGCTTTCGTTATGGCATCACGTGGGTCGGAAACATTTCTCTTCCATCGTGGTGAATCTCGGACGTGAGATCGGCACCGGGCTTCAGGATGTTGCTGCCTCCATGGAGCGGGACTCCACTTATGGCTGGTTGGGGAATTATCTCCATGGCTATCGGGCACAGCGGGTTATCGAAAACCTGAACGAAGCCGAGGGCACCATGACGGTTAACGGGGTTCCTGTGAAAATTCTCCGGGAAGCAAGAAACCCCAAGGATATTGCCTGGAAGGAAAACGGGGTGCGACTGGTGGTCGATACCACCGGAGTTTTTAATGACCCTACCGCAGAGCCGGATGCCCCAAGAGGGGCTTTTCGGGGCCATCTCCAGGCCGGGGCTGAGAAGGCGATTCTTTCGGCCCCCTTTAAGATCAAGGCCAAGGGGTTGGCCATGCCCGAGGATGCCGTGACCACGGTTATGGGCATTAATGAAGAGGATTATATCCCTTCGAAACATTGTTTAATCTCGGCGGCATCGTGTACCACCACTTGCCTTTCATTTATGATAAAGCCCCTGCTCGATCAGTTGGGGGCGGAGAATTTCCTGAGCGCCTCCATGGTGACGGTCCATGCCGCCACCGGCAGTCAGCAGGTTTTGGACCGACTGCCTAAGGCCGGGGCCACCGATCTCAGGAAGGATCGGTCGATCATGAATAATATTATCCTGACGACCACCGGCGCGGCCAAGGCCCTGGTCTTGGTTATTCCGGAGATGAAAAGTATCGGGTTCATTGCTGAGTCTGTGCGGATTCCTACCTCCACCGGTTCATTGATTGTCCTGGTTTTAAATATTCAGGATGAACTGGAGAATCCCTTGAAGCGGGCCAGGATTAATGAAATTTATCGTAATTTTGCCGCCAATTCGCCCTATTTGGAGTACTCGGAGAAACAGAACGTCTCTTCCGATATCATCGGAACGCCCTTTGCTGCGACCATTATCGAGGGTACCGAAACGCACACCAGAACTGCTAATATCCGGGTCAATCTGGCTCGAGCCGGGGCTGGTTGTGAGAATGGCGGGATGCTTGATGTGCCGGTTACCCAGGCGGTGATCTACGGCTGGTACGATAATGAGCTGGGAAGTTATGCCAACATGCTTGGTGATCGAACCGTGACCGTGGCCGAACAGATGGTTTGATCTGTCCCGGAATGATTAGAGATCTAATTATTGATGATCTCCCTGCCGTTTTTTTGATCGAACAACAGACCCCCTCCCCCTGGACTAAAGGCCAGCTGGAGGGGGAAGTTTTTCAGCCTTGCGGTTGGGGCTTGGTCGGTTGTATGGTTCCCGAGGGGCCGGTCCTTGCTTTTCTTCTGGGGCGGCGGATCGTTGATGAAGCAGAAATTTTAAAGCTTGCCGTCCATCAGGAATACCGGCGACGCGGTTTGGCAACGGCTTTGCTCTCCCACGCCATCACCAGATTTACCGACGATCAGGTCTGTCGATGGTATCTTGAGGTTCGGGCAGAAAATACTGTGGCCCGACTACTGTATGAAAAATTTGATTTTCACGTGACACACGTTCGTCGCAGCTATTATACTGATCCTGAAGATGACGCCCTCTGTCTCTCGCTGACACTTTGCTCGTGATCGTCACAAACCCGCTTCGTATATAAAAAGTGGCCGGGTTATACATTAATTATGGTGAGGAGTCTCTGCTTGAAGAATATTAAGGACTTGGATATTAAAGGAAAGCGGCTGCTGGTCAGGGTCGATTTTAACGTTCCCATGGATGATCAGGGCAATATCACCGACGATATCCGAATCCGGGGAGTGTTGCCAACCATCAACCATGCCCTGGATGAAGAGGCCAGGGTTATCATCATGTCCCATATGGGAAGGCCCAAAGGAGAGCATGTCCCTCGGTTGAGTATGGCCCCTGCCGCCAAAAGACTTTCTCGATTGATTAAAAAAGATGTCAAGCTGGCTCCCGACTGTATTGGGACCGAAGTCCAGGCGATGGTTGCTGAGATGCGGCCCGGTGACGTCCTGATGCTTGAGAATCTTCGTTTTTACAAGGAAGAACAACAGAATGACGAGGACTTTGCCAAAAAGCTCGCTGAGTTAGCGGATGTCTATATCAACGATGCCTTTGCCGTGGCTCATCGGGCCCATGCCTCGGTGGTCGGGGTGCCGAAGTTTATCAAGGATGCCGCCGCCGGTTTTCTCCTGCAGAAGGAGATGGATTATTTCCATCGGTCGGTCAGCGATCCCATGCGACCTCTGCTGGCTATTATCGGCGGGGCCAAGGTGTCGAGTAAACTCGGGGCCTTGCGTAATCTGTTGGATCGGGTCGATAAGATGATCATCGGTGGGGCCATGGCCAATACCTTTTTAAAAAGTATGGGGTATGAGGTGGGCCAGTCCAAGGTCGAAGATGATCTCCTGGAAACCGCGGCCGAGCTCCTCGAAAAGGCGACCCGGCAAGGTGTTAAGTTCTACTTGCCGGTGGACTGTGTTGTGGCGGATAAATTTGATCCCCGGGCTGAAACCAAACGAACCACGGTTCAGGAAGTCCCCAAGGATTGGATGATCCTTGATATCGGCCCGGCCTCAACCGTGCTGTTTGGAGAAGCCCTTGAGGGTGCCAAAACTATTATCTGGAATGGCCCCATGGGTGCCTTTGAAATGGATGCCTTTTCCCGTGGAACCATGGCCATGGTTCAGCAGGTAGCCTCGTCTCATGCCTTGACCATTGTGGGTGGGGGCGATACTGATGTGGCGGTCCATCGGGCTGGAGAATCCAATAATATCTCCTATATCTCAACCGGTGGCGGCGCCTTTTTGATGCTGATGGAGGGGAAGGAACTTCCCGGGGTTGTTGCTCTGCAGGAAAAAAACAGGGGGTAGTGCGAATGACGGAACGGAAAGTCCTGATCGCCGGAAACTGGAAGATGCATACTACTCTTGCCGAAGCCAGGGAGTTGGCTGGCGCGGTGGTTCGATCAAGCACCAATCTGGTCGGACGGGAGGTGATGATCGCCCCACCATTTACGGCCTTAAGTGCAGTTGCCGAGGTGCTTGGAGATTCCAGGGTTCTTTTGGCGGCGCAGAATGTCTGTTGGGCAGAGAAGGGGGCCTTCACCGGCGAAATTTCTCCGTTGATGCTCAAGGATCTTGGCTGTGGGATGGCGATTATCGGGCACTCCGAGCGGCGGCATGTGTTTGGCGAAGATGATGCCTTATTGAATAAGCGAGTGCTGGGGGCCATGGAGCAAAACCTGAGCCCGGTCTTCTGTATCGGGGAAACCCTGGGTCAACGGGAAGGTGGGCAGACCATGTCCGTGCTAGAGGGGCAGGTTCGCAACGGCCTGGCGGGGGTGGTAGTTACCGACCCCGGCGCCCTGGTCATTGCCTATGAGCCGGTTTGGGCCATTGGGACCGGGAAGACAGCCAGTGTGGAGCAGGCCCAGGAGGCCCATGCCTTTGTCCGGACGGTGCTTGCCGACCTCTTTGAGAAAAATATTGCTACTCAAATAAGAATATTGTATGGTGGCTCGGTCAATCCTGACAATGTTGATGTCCTGATGGGTCAGGAGGATATTGATGGCGCCCTGGTTGGTGGCGCAGCTCTAAAGGCCGAGTCCTTTGATCGGATCATTCATTACCGGTGATTCACAGATGCCTTCCGAGGTCGGGAAGGCCTTCTTTATTTAAGACGTACGGGAAAAATGGTTACAATAATATCGTTTGTTCACATCATGGTTTGTTTTTTTCTTATTGTTATTGTCCTGCTGCAGCATGGCAAAGGCGCCGATATCGGTGCTACCTTCGGCGGGGGTGGCAATACCGTGTTCGGGACGGAGGGACCTGTTCCGCTGCTCAATAAGATAACAACCGGTGCCGCTGTTCTTTTCATGGTTACGGCGATTTCCTTGGCGTATCTTTCAGCGCACGTAAGTACGGGGTCGGTGATGACGAATGTTAAAAGTTCGTCCGCCATTCCCGCGCCAATTGAGCAGCCGTTGGAGACGGGACCGATTACCGTCCCGGTTCCTTCAGAGGAAGCAGGGCAGAGTGACCAGGCCCCGGCAAGCTTTCCTGGTCAGGAACCGACCAAGCCATAATTTTTTGAACTGAGTATTGCTTTATTTGCACACCAGATTGCCGAAGTGGTGGAACTGGTAGACACGCTGTCTTGAGGGGGCAGTGGGGAGACCCGTGCCGGTTCGATTCCGGCCTTCGGCACCATTTTTTTGTGTAAATTGTTGTAAATAGGTTGTTTGTTCAGTCTAGAGAAAGGCCTCTTGCATGGTGAGGGTACAACCCTCAGTACAAGCAAGGGGCTTTTTTCGTTTATGACGCGTTTTCCCTTATAGCTATTTATATGCCGTGTTCTGCCGGAAAAGAACCAGGGTTTGACAGAGGTGATTTAATTCTGAGATGGTTTTTTTGGGAAAAATTTTTAACTTTAAATCATGAAAATAAAATCAAATCATACCTTTTCCGACTCTGTTCCAGATGAACAGCACCGTATTCTTATCATGGCTCTAACGACCTTGGTACTTAGGGCCATTTATGACTGCAAACACGATGAAACCGATCCCGAGGATTGGTATTTGGATATCGATGCCAGTAAAGGGAGCTTTGTTGACTTGTTCAGTCATGACGGGGAAAATTTAGTTTTTATAGTCCACCTGGACGGTGAGGATCTGTTTTTCAATATTTTCGAGTTTGATGATGAAGGGGGCTTTCAACTCAATGATTCCGGGTTTGGCGAACTGATTTCCGAATTAGGTCGGCGTGGGGAATTCGAATCATTTTTTGCCATGGTTGCTTGAGGTTGTTACCAGTCATCGTGATTCTGGCTTCAACGAGTTTTTACAGAGGTTGGGGAGACGACACTGATCTGTTCATAATTATTATTATCAAGAGATATATTGCCTTTTATCAGACAGATTTTTCTCAACAAAAGTCAAAAGCGGACCTGACCCCTCTCAGACCCCTCTCAACACCTCCTGCCTGACAAATTATTTTCATATTTCATTCTGGTCGGGTAAGTTGATTTCTAGTTTTTAGAAATGTGGGGGGATAATGCACAAACACCAGCGCCCCGGTCGCTTTTTTGTCAAGAATAAAGATTTGACCCCCAGTCAAAGATTTGACCCCAGCCCCCAGCAAGGAGGCCTTGGCAAGGTGCATCAGCTTTTTGGTGAGGAGTTGACCGTGATTATTGAAGAATTAAATGAGGCGTTAGCGGCATGAGCAAAGAAAAGGGGCTGCAAACAACTTCTCGGATACTGATCTATCAGCCAGAGGATGGCCAGACCAAAATCGAGGTCCAGCTTCAGGATGAAACCGTCTGGCTGACCCAGGCGCACCTGGCGGAGTTGTTCCAAGTCAAACCTCAGAACATCACCATGCACCTGAAGAACATCTATGCGGAAGGGGAACTGGCGGAAGAGTCAACTTGTAAGGAATCCTTACAAGTTCAAATCGAAGGGGGCCGCCAGGTCAAGCGGACAAAGAAATTCTACAATCTGGACGCCATCATTTCGGTGGGCTACCGGATCAAAAGCCATGTCGCCACCAGCTTCCGGCAATGGGCCACTCGCCATATCAAGGAGTTTATCGTCAAGGGCTTTGTCCTGGATGATGAACGGCTAAAAAACCCGGATCAGCCCTTCGATTATTTTGACGAACTGCTGCGCCGCATTCAGGACATTCGGACCTCTGAAAAGCGGTTCTACCGGAAGATCACTGATATTTACGCAACCTCCATCGACTATGACCCGACCCTCGACATCAGCATCAATTTTTTCAAGACCGTGCAGAACAAGATGCATTGGGCCATAACCGGCCAGACCGCCGCCGAGATCATCCACGACCGGGCCAATCACAGCAAGCCTAACATGGGTCTGACCAGTTGGCGCGGCCCCAAGGTGCGTAAACAGGATGTGGCGGTTGCCAAGAATTATTTAAACGAAGAAGAACTCCTGGCTTTAAACAATCTGGTTGAGCAATACCTAGTCTTTGCCGAGGGGCAGGCTATGCGCCATATTCCCATGCACATGGGTGACTGGCTCGCCAAGTTGGACGGTTTTTTAAACCTGAATGACCGCGACATTCTGGCGCATGCCGGAACAATTTCCCATCAAATAGCAAAGGACTTGGCAGAAACAGAGTATGATCGTTTCCATACAAACCGCTTGCAACTTGAGTCACAAAAATCTGATATAGAAGATTTTGAGCAGTTAGCCCGGCAGATCGAGGATAAAAGCGAGGGGGGCAAGGCTTGAACATGCAAAGCGCGAGGAAGAGGGGAATCTATCTGGAAGTGGTCCCCGGGCATGGAAGCTGAAGATCAACCTAAGTCACTAAGTCAATAAATCAAGAACGTTACCTGTAACGTCCCCTGTAATGTATCAGGGCTGGGGAAAATATATGGGCAAGAGTCAAGCAAAGATGGGTCCCTTTACTCGCCGGGAAATAGGTTTGGCCTAGAGGGCTCTTTTTGATACTGAAAAGGTACTTCTAAGGCTAAAAAACAGACAATTTTCAAGCTAATCAAACGGATTGTCAACTACTTGGCTTGGTCCGACCCCAATGGCTTAGAGGCATGACTAAAAAGAAGCGAGTCATCAGTGTGGGCAACCATGAAATTGGTTTTCGCGGCCTTCCTGTTATAGAAAGCCCTGGCGGACTCATCATAGCGTCGGAAAAACTCTGCCGCCTCGGAGAAGGCCCATGCCAGATACCTGTTGCCATTTTTACTGTTACCTTTACCCTTTTTCTTGCCGTTGCTCGTCCAGGTGGTCGGCACCTTACGGCAATAAGAGGAAAAGTTGCCAACCTTGACAAAACGGCCGATGTCACCAGTTTCCAACATGATAGCCAACGAGAGAATCTTGCCGATGCCGGGTACCGTCTGCAGCCCGGCGAACTGCTTGCGTATTTCCACTCTGCCTTCCACGGCTACCTCAATCTCCCTGATCTTCTTTGAAAGATAGTCAATGCAATCCTTGCTTATCGCTCCGCTCATGGCCAGATCTTCCTGGGATGCCAGCAATGGGGTGATATGATTTACTTTCACCTGTTTGATCTTTTTTCCAGGCAGACTATGTCCGCAGTTGCGGCTGATAATCCCCTGGAGACTTTTTATCAGAGAGGTCCGCAATCGTACCAGATGCCCCCGTTTGCGGAGCAGATCCCGTACCGGCCGCCACTCCTTGGGATAAATGTATCCCTCGGCAAGAATCCCGAGACGCAGAAGACGGGCCAGCCAGAAAGCGTCATGAGTGTCATCGCTGTGTTTTAAGCCCTTGTCCTTCTGCATCCCGGCCGGATTCGCCAGATGAACTTCATATCCGTTGTCCATCAAGGTATCCACCAGCCAATACCAGTTAAATGTGGACTCAACCACGATTCCCACTAAATCATTCCGATAGGTTTCCAGTTCTGCTAGGATAACATCTGCTTGATTGGGGAGGCGCTTCTTGTAATGACGATTATCTTCTTCATCACTGATTGCCAAGTAACTGTTGTTTGAATGTAAATCGATTCCCGCGTATAATTGCATAAGGCACCTCCTCTTGAAAGATTGGTCTCTTTCCTCTCAGTCTATCAGAGGTTGGTCTCTGACTGACTGAGAGAGGTGCCTTTTATATGATTATCAGGCTTGACAAATGGGTGTTTTGGCGTTGATCAGCGTAGGGGCGGCGGGGTCCCGCTGGGGTCGGGCCACGACAAGTAGCTGGAATTACTTAAGTAACAACCATAAAACATGCGCCTAATTCAATGGGCTCTTCGCCATTCCCAATAATACTAAATTTGTAATTTATCCCGTCAAAAATACTTTTACTCCCCACGGCTATACTTGACATTCTGTATCCCTCAAGATACACTTCAAGAATGAAATACGAACTCCGAAGCACAAAAGAATACGACAAATGGTTTGTCAAACTTAAAGACTCTTTTACAAGGATAAGGGTCTTGGCCCGTCTCAACCGAGTTGAGAACGGCAACTTCGGAGATTTTAAACAAATCGGATCCAACCTATTTGAGTTGCGTTTCATATTTGGCGCCGGTCTGCGAATTTACTTCACCACCCAGAATGATAAAGTTGTCTTACTTTTGGCTGGAGGAAACAAGTCTACCCAAGCCAAAAACATTGCAAAGGCTAACGAGCTTTTGGAAGAACTAGAGGATTGAAACATGACCCTTAAAACACAACCTTTTGACATCTCAGAACATCTGAATACCCCAGAAGAGATCCGTGATTTTCTGCAAGAGGTCGCTGCCACCGGCGACGAATCCGACTTTATCCATGCCTTGAATACTGCTGCTAGAGCAATGGGCATGTCTGAGGTGGCAAAAAAAGCCGGCGTTACCCGCGCAAGCCTTTACAAGTCCCTTGCCGAAGACAGCAATCCTAAATTCTCCACAATCAGCAAAGTAACAAAAGCCCTTGGCTGTAAACTTGCTGTTGTTTAAGGAGTTAAAAGCTGGGGTCGGACCAAGCTAACTAACTGAAATCATTTGCAATGGTTGTCTAAAACTTGCGCTGGGGTCGGGCCACGCTAACTAATTGAAATCCTTTGAAAGGATAATCTGGAACAGGTCTTTTTGGGGCCTATATTGACGTTTTTAAGGCCGAAAACGCAAATATAGAGTTATTTGCAACTCATGGATAGAGCAAACGACATTGTATCCCTGGACAAATATGGCATCTTTTTCGGCTTTTATCTTACTCTTCCCCTGTTGTCTTATTTTAGTTTGTCTGGTAAACCTAAAATAAAGATCAATTATATTTTAGGTTTGGATATTCGAAATGAAAAGGAAATTGCAGGGACGATATGTGACTACATCGACAGTGGGGGAGAAGGTAAAGGCCTTTGTTCCCGCACCGCTGCCGCCCAAACCGCCTGTTGACTGGCAGCCTGAGTTGCGTGGCAAGTTTGATCAGGCCTTGCTGGCGTTGGGAAGACTTGACAGTGTGTCATCACTTTTGCCGGATACCTCCCTGTTTCTCTATATGTATGTTCGTAAGGAGGCAGTACTTTCCTCAATGATAGAGGGAACCCAATCATCTCTCTCGGATTTATTATTGTTCGAGCTGGATCAGGAGCCGGGAGTCCCGTTAGATGATGTGCGTGAAGTGAGCAACTATGTTGCGGCTCTGGACCATGGT
>JAHJAA010000019.1 GCA_018814305.1 Pseudomonadota bacterium | reverse complement strand
TTATCGATCAAGTGACGTTTGAGTATGATTACTTTTTCTTCAGGCGTGTAATTGTGTCTTCTCTTTTTCATTGAATTCTCCTTTGGCTGAGTATGTTAACTCAGACACCGGAAAATATCGATTCACGTTGAACCAAGACAAGCTGGGTTAACGGTAGGACCGGCCAAGGGTTCATGTAACTATTGACGGACATATTCACTCTTGGTCAAGGCGTTGTCGTGGTCGGTGTGCTTTGTCGGGAAAGATGTAATTAATTTATCATGACCTCAAGTCAAAGGATGGTCTCGTCGTTTGGAACAAAAGATGTTATTTATACCTTTTTGAATAGAAAGCGGCAAGTCTACTGCTGGGTTTTTCAAATATCTGTTGCAGTGCACTAAAAAAAGTGGAGTCAGGGTATAAGGAAATCATTATATGGAACTTATTGACGAATATTCTTTGGATAACGGAATTCATCTATCCATTTTCGAGAAATCAAAATTGTTAGCCGGTGATAGGTGGCAGGTTGTTGTTGAGGGGCAGGCCGTTATTCCTCTTTCGGATGACCTGGCTTGCGCCGACATGGTTGATGATCCTGAGATGTTGGTTCGAGTTCGGGAAGTTGTGGGTGCTGAATTGATTTTTCCCTTCAGGATGGAGAGGCATTTTGTGGCTGAGTTGGAAAAAGAAGAGGTTCTTGCCATTCTTCTCAGTCGTGTCCGGGACACCTTGCTTGGGTATCTGGGATCTCCTTTATTCCCAGAACGTTTATTGAAAAAAAAATGCCAGGACGCAATGGATCTGTGCCGAAATCAAACAATCCCCGAAACAGCCGAAGATGATGCCGACGGCCCGGCAGATTTTTCGTCATGTTTCCGTGATGAGCCAGAGGGATGAGTTCATAAGGGGAATTAGCTGGTATCCAAATGAAATCTATTGTTTTGCCCGATCTTGTTTCAATTAGTGCTTTATTTCTGTATCTGTTTTTATGCATTGAATTAACGTGGAGTGTATCGACCGGTTGCGTTAAACCTCATTAGTTCTTGACAAACCTGGATCTTAGCATAATATTTCCCCTTTCCGTACTATAGCTAGGTCGTTGTCGGGGGAGTCTATATAATGAATAACCTGTAATGTTATCTGACGTTCGTCTATTATATCTGATCGGCTTTGTTCGCTGAAGTTAAGCCTTGTGAAGATAAGCACCATGTTTTCTTATGAAATCTTTTAAACAAATCAGTTGCCGGTTGATTTCACTACGATCCTGGAATCCAAAGTCCAATCTCCGGAAACATTTATTATTGATTCCTATATCCAGCAACGCTCGAAGGAGATCCAATGAAAGTTCTGATTAGTGATAATCTTGCGCCCATCGGTGCCAAAATACTGAAGGATGCAGGGTTGGAAGTCGATATTAATACCGGCTTGCCTCCGGAGGAGTTGAAAAAAATAATTTCGCAGTACGATGGACTGGTTATCCGGAGCGCGACAAGAGTCACAGCGGAAATCATCGAGGCCGCCCATAATCTTAAGGTTGTGGGGCGAGCCGGTATCGGTCTCGATAATGTGGATATCCTGGAGGCCAGTAAGCGGGGTATTGTGGTAATGAATGCCCCGGATGGAAATTCCACGACCGCTGCTGAGCATTCCATTGCAATGATGATGGCCATGAGCCGCAAAATTCCCCAAGCCACCGCTTCCATGAAGGCCGGGAAATGGGAAAAGAAAAAGTTCTCTGGCCGTGAAGTAACCGGCAAGACCCTTGGTATTGTCGGAATCGGCCGAATCGGCAGTATTGTTGCCGACCGGGCCCAAGGATTAAAGATGAAGGTCATCGCCTTTGACCCCCATATGCCCAAGGATCTTGTAGAAAAGATTGGGGTTGAATTAGTCTCCCTTGATGAGCTTTGCCAGCGTGCTGATTTCATCACGATTCATGTCCCTTTTACCAAGGAGACCAAGCACGTTCTTTCCCATGCACAGTTTAAGATGATGAAAAACGATGTTATGGTCGTTGACTGTGCCCGGGGAGGTGTCATTGATGAGGAGGCCCTTTTTGAGGCCTTGAAGAATAATGAAATTGCCGGTGCTGCTCTTGATGTTTTTGCCGTTGAGCCGACGACAGTTGAAAATTGCCCCTTGCTCGGGTTGGGTAATTTCATCTGTACTCCCCACCTCGGTGCCTCGACTGCTGAAGCTCAGGAAAATGTCGCGGTGGCCATTGCCGAACAGATGGCTGATTATCTTTTAAGGGGTACGGTGACCAATGCCGTTAATGTGCCTTCGGTCAGCGCAGATGTTTTGGCCAAGGTCGGTCCATACACCAAACTTGCCGAGATGATTGGCGCTATGCATATGCAGATTGCCAAGGGTGGAGTAGAAGAAGTAAGTCTCGAGTTTACCGGGGATCTAGCCGATATGCAGACTGGGCCAATTACGGTGTCATTTCTGAAAGGGCTTTTTACCCCCATCCTTAAAGATGCGGTTAACTATGTCAACGCCCCCTTAATTGCAAAAGAAAGGGGCATCAGGGTCGTGGAGTCCAAATCCAGTCGCTCTGATGACTTCACCAATCTTCTTGAGATTCGAGTCAAAACCTCAGAAGGTGAAAATGTCATGGCTGGTACGGTATTTGGTAAGAGTGAGCCTCGTCTGGTTCGTCTGAATACCTTCCGTTTAGAGGCTTTGCCTTCTGGTCCGATGCTTTTTGTAGCTAATCGTGACGTGCCAGGTGTGATTGGAGCATTGGGGACGACCATCGGCAGTATGGGGGTAAATATCTCCCGAATGACTGTTGGACGTGAAGAGGAACAGGGGCTTAATATTATTCTGTTGAATACAGATGTTCTGTTGAATAAGGAGCAACTCGCCACGGTTCAGGATCTGAAGGATATTGATGAAGCAATGGTTCTCGATCTTCCTGTGATTTGATCGCACAAAAAACCAGGTGGAGATTTGATGATGGCTTCTGAAGGCGCTGAATGTAATAAATGTCCCGAAGGTCAGGTGCTGAGAGATGGCAAGTGCGTTATGCCAGAGGTTACCTTTACAGCATTTGTCATGTCCTTAAACACGGCAGCTCTTTTCCATTTTGGAGAACTTGCCGATCCTTCCACCGGAAAGATTCAGAAGGATATAGTACTGGCTAAACACACCATCGACACCCTCAATCTTCTTCAAAAAAAGACTCAAGGCAACTTGACTAAGGACGAGGATAATCTCCTTGAAACAGTTTTGTATGACCTCAAGATGCGATTTGTAAATATGGCTGGTTGAGTTGGAACGAAATTCGTTTCCGGGTCTTGTTTTAGATTGTATTTATGTTTCCGGCCGGATTTCCTTAACAAAGGAATCCGGTTTTTTTAATTAGATTCGTTCCATTTTTTTCTTAATAGAGCAGGTGAGGTCGGTGGAGTATGTTGTCTCCCGGTGATCAGCGTGATGAAGTTATTCTTGATGCACCCGCCAAAATAAATCTTTTTTTGAAAATTTTGGGGCGTCGCCCCGACGGATATCATGATTTGCAATCATTGATGGTCAAAGTCGATCTTTCAGATCGTCTCCGTCTCTGGCCTATTGATTCAGGAATTCAGTTTGAATTTAAAGGGAATGAAGTTCCGGATGATTCATCAAATCTGGTCTGGAAGGCTGCAAAACTCTTTTACCGCCACACCGGAATCCCGGAAGGCGTTGCTATTCAACTTGAAAAAAATATTCCGGTAGCCGCCGGCCTTGGTGGTGGCAGTAGCGATGGAGCCGCGGTCCTTTTGGCCCTCAATCAGCTTCATGGGGGTGGATTGAGTGAAAATACCCTTGCTGATTTGGGTAAACGTCTTGGCGCTGATGTCCCTTTTTTTATTAGGCCTTACTCAGTAGCCTATGCCCAAGGAGTTGGTGACCGACTTACCCAGGTTTCCGGGTTAGGTCATTATGAGATAGTTCTGGTAAATCCCGGATTTTCCGTTTCGACCAAATGGGCTTTTGAGACTTTTGCGTTGACATCCAAGGTCAATCCTTATATCTTAGCGCCCGAATGGGATTATCCAGCCTCTACATCCACTTATTTGCGGGAAATACCAAAGTTTCCGGTTGATGTGGCTGTCATGGCTAATGATCTGGAAAAGGCGACGATTCCTCACCATTCAGTGGTGGGGGAAATTAAGGCAGTGTTGCAGAAATGTGGTGCTCTTTTGTCTCTGATGTCCGGGAGTGGGCCTACTGTTTTCGGAGTGTTCCCTGATCATGATCGAGCTGTTGCAGGATTTGAAATATGCTGCCGTAATTTCGGTAAAATGGTTTATTTAACCAAGCCTCTGCCATAAGTTTATCTTAAATTGGTAGTAATGTCGGACGGTGTCTTGGTTTATTCCTGAATATTATATTCGAATTTTTAGTGGTGTTTTTTTTTGGCTTAAGTCTTTAATGTTGGGGCGTAACCGAGTGGTTCAGGTATGTGGCTTTGACCCACAGTACGTAGGTTCGAATCCTACCGCCCCAGCCATTTGTACGTTACACGTCCTGGCTGGGTTGTTGATTTTTTTTGAATTTGGGCAGATATCCGGGATGAATAAAGCGACCTGCGGGATGATTCAGGAAGATGTCGAAGGGCGTCTTTTGCCTTTGTTCCGATTTGTCTTTCTACTCCAGCCATGCTGGTTAATGTTCACGAGTGGGGCGTATTATGTCGAATAAAATCAAGATATTTGCTGGCAACGCCAACAGGGCCCTGGCTGAAGAAATATGCCAGAATATTGGTCTCCCACTCTCCGAGGCGGAAGTCAGAACATTCAGCGATGGTGAGATATTTGTAGAAATTGGTGAAAATGTCAGAGGTACGGATGTTTATGTTATCCAGCCGACCTGTCCTCCAGTGAACGACAGTTTGATGGAATTGATCATCATGGTCGATGCTTTACGACGGGCTTCAGCCAGGAGAATTACTGCTGTCGTTCCCTATTATGGTTATGCCCGCCAGGATCGAAAAGTTGCTCCCCGGGTACCGATCACTGCCAAAGTTGTTGCAGAAATGATGATGGTCGTCGGAGTGAGGCGGGTGCTCGCCATGGATCTGCATGCTGGTCAGATCCAGGGTTTTTTTAATATCCCCGTCGATCATCTCTATGCGGCCCCGGTTTTGATGAAATATATGCGTGATGAGATTCGTGATGACATCATCATGGTTTCTCCCGATGCGGGTGGGGTTGAACGAACGAGGGCCTATGCCAAACGATTAGACGCTGATCTGGCCATCATCGACAAGCGGCGGGAAAGGGCGAACGTCGCTCAGGCAATGAATGTGATCGGCGATGTCAGAGGAAAAAGAACCATCCTCTTGGACGACATGGTTGATACAGCCGGAACCTTATGTGCCGCAGCCGATATTCTGATGCAGGCCGGTGCCAAGGAAGTTTACGCGTGTTGCACCCATGGTGTTTTATCTGGACCGGCAATCGAGCGAATCGAGGCCTCACAGATCAAGACACTGGCGGTTACAAATAGCATCCCCTTACGTGGCGATGCTCTTAATTGTAAAAAAATTAAGGTATTAACTGTTGCCCCGTTGTTGGCTGACGCTATTTCTCGAATCCATTCCGAAGATTCTGTTAGTTCCTTATTTGTTTAATTGATATAATCGGGGCCCTTGGGGGATATGTTCAAATATCTTACCACCCGGTGAAAAAGGAATAGCGTCAAAGTATCTCGTATTTTGCGAGGTGAAGAAATATTTTTCAATAAAGATATATTTCCATTCACAAGAAAGGATTTTCAAGATATTATACCCGTTTTTTCAGACAAAGGCGTTGGGAATACTCATAAAATTCACTTTGGAGAGTAACTCCGGTGAGAACTCGAACGCGGTTTATGGTCAGGAGGCTTGAAAGATGTTACAGGTTGAATTGAATGCAAAGATTCGAACTAATCACGGAAAGGGTGCGGCCCGAACTTTGAGAAGTGCCGGACAGACCCCGGCAGTCCTCTATGGTGGCGGGACCGATGCTGTTTCTTTGGAATTGAACACCCGTGATTTTATGAAAATGATGTTTTTTATTAATCGTAGAAACGCCATTGTTAATCTTGGTGTCGGGGAGGGTGATTCCCTGTCCACCCGGCATGTATTGGTCAAGGAAGTCCAAGTTGATCCGGTCATGGGAACCCCTCTTCATGCTGACTTTTGCGAAGTTTCCATGGAAAAAGCCATCTCCCTGGTCGTTCCCATTGTCTTTAAAGGCAAAGCAAAAGGGGTTGAACTCGGCGGGGACATGAATATTTTCAAAACGTCCGTAGCTATTAAAGGTCCGATTCTCGATATTCCGGATCAAATCACCGTTGATGTCAGCAATTTGGGTATTGGTGATGCATTGACCTTTGCCGATATTGAGTTACCGGCAAACATGACCTTGATTAGTGAGGCGCATCGTGAAGTTGTTGATGTGATCGATCCTACCGCGAAGGCTGCTGCTCAAGCTCCGGCGGAGGATGCCGCCCTCTAATTGCTTTTACTCGTTGTCCTGCTTTTTGCTGACCCTCAAGGAGCTGTAGTTATTTTTTTTCAAAAGACCGGAGGCAGCCAATTACTGGCTGGCCGGTCTTTTTTTTTTGCCATTCGTCGTCTTGAATGGTTCATTTTTGGGGCAGATGGAGTGATGATGTTTCTTTTGATAGGCCTCGGAAATCCAGGGAGTCAATACAGAGATACCAGGCACAATATCGGCTTTATGTTTCTTGATTATTTGGCTTCTCGGACCGGGGTTTCTTTTAAGGGGGCAAGGTGTGAGGCGGAAATTGTCAAGACCACTCTTGTCAACGCTCCGGTCCTCTTGGTGAAACCATTAACCTATATGAACAAAAGTGGTTTGGCCGTTAACCAGATTGCCGAATATTATAAGATACCTGCCGAACACGTCATCGTGATTCATGATGATCTTGACCTGGTAACAGGACGGATAAAGATTGTTTTTAATCGTGGTGCCGGTGGGCATAATGGGATTAAGTCGATTATTGAGCATTTGGGAACCAAAGAATTTGTCCGAGTCAGGGTTGGGATAGGTCGTCCTGGGGAAAAGATGTCTGCTGCATCCTATGTTCTTTCCAGGTTCGATCTTTCGGAGCAAACGGAACTGCTTCGTGGATTTAATGAGATTGAGGATGCTGTCGGTGCAATTATTCAAGATGGAGTTATTGGGGCCATGACCAGGGTCAATGCCGAGAGATGATGACTGTCTTTCAGCAATTCCCGAAGTGTTTATAACCCCAATAAAATCAAGGTTTGTTGTTAGTGGCTTCGCAAACTTTGGACATTAAGAATGAGGCACAAAAATCAATAACACTTTGTTTTCACGGTTATAATTTATTTTAAAGCGGCGC
>JAHJAA010000089.1 GCA_018814305.1 Pseudomonadota bacterium | reverse complement strand
TATTATTTCTTCTACCTTTTAGGGGTAGGAGCCCCCTAAACGCTTCCGCCAAGAAACATGAGGGGGCTCCGTTTCTCTTCCTTCACATATCTCGTCCAAAATCACCGAAATTCCCATCATTTTCTGAGTCCGCGCTCAGATTGCCATCAAACTTGGGCTTGGCCGGGCAGATTTTCATGTAGACGCAAGGGTTTTACGCCGATCTTTACTGGACAACGGGTACAATGAGCTACCGATTACCAGCGAACATGCCGTTGCCATCGACACCCTGCCGCCCATCCATAAAGATCCCTTTGACCGGATTCTGGTCGCCCAGGCGATGACGGAAGGCATTACTTTGATAACTGCTGATTCAATCGTCGCAGGGTATCCCGGGCCGATTCGCTCTGTCTGATTATACCTTCAGCTCAAGAGTATGTTTGCTTTTAATGAAATTAGACGGGGTTGAGTGACCTTACCCCACCCAGCCTATATTTGCGTTTTTGGCCCTAAAAACGTCATTATAGCCCCTGAAAATTCCTATTTCAGATTGTAATTACAAATGATTACAATTAGTTAGCGTGGCCCGACCCCAGCGCCCCCAAATCCAATTAGTTAGCGTGGCCCGACCCCAGCGTATCAACCCGGAATAATTGAATTTTTGCAACAAAAGCCAAGAGCGGACTTGACCCTTTTTTCATGAGTCTGGGCTTTATCTTAACACACATGTTGTTTAGTTATTTAAGAGCGCAACACATTTGAGACCTCCTGTTTGAGATTTTGGTTGGCGCCTATTTCTTAACAGGAGGTTTCTTTTTTGCCTATCTTATAAGATTATTTTTTTTGGTTTACAATGTCCAGGCTTAACCTTTTGTAATTATTATATATAACGCTCTTAAATAACTAATTAACTTGATCCCTTTCCTTACCCATCCTGAATCTATTGAAGTCATGAGTCTGGGCTTTATCTTAACACGCATGTTGTTTAGTTATTTAAGAGCGTCCCGCAACACACACTTCAAAATGATGGCGAGGGGGCAAGTCCGCTTTTGTTTTTTGCCTACCCTGCTCACCAACTTTTACCCCAACTTACCTTACAAAATGAATATCGCCAATCAGTTCTACTTCTTCTTGTTAGCACTACAAGCAACCGGCTCAGCGTCCCAAAATTTCCACAAAGTTGATGGAATATCTGATGTATCAACGTTTCAGAAAGTATTGCCGGGCCTCTTATCGAAAGAGCTCGAGAATAGTTGTCACTCTTACAGTAAAGGATGACCAGATCTTCTGGTTTTATGTGAAGCTACGGGATCAACACCATTAGCGATCAATGTACTGACCTCGTCACGTTTTTGTCTGGCACCGACAAGAGAAATTTGGGGGTACCCCAACTCTCCAAGAGACCTTAATTGAATGGTTGGCTTGAACACTGTAACGAGGAGAAATAACAATTTCAGATACTATTTTGCTGCTTTACATTCAAGGCCTTCCAGGCCAATAGAGGGTGAGAATTTATCCGGTCTGTCATGGCAGGATCGTCTGTTAGCAATGAAGGATCGATCCTTCCACGGTCAAGCAATCCATCCAGAAATTCTCTTTCATTTTCCGCCAAAGGCAGAACTACGGAAAGCGCTGCTCTGCATTCATCCACTAGAGAGTTTGTCCAGGTATGAATATCGTTACCCCCAAGGGCATTCCCGGCCAGTACCGGAATTAGGCTGTTCTCAAGTTCCCTTGCATTGAAGTTGACATTATCAATGGATACTGATCGCCAATCTACTCGGTTCATTGCTCCATAGACAACAAAAGCCAGCCGGAGCATCCGGGGATCTAATTCTTGTTGGGTTAAAAGTAGATGGGCATCAAAAAGATCACGGCTTGCCTGTCTGGCAAGGAGTGCTGCAATTTTACCGGCGGCTATTTCATGAATATCCAGAATAGGCACAGCAGTGGCCTGATAAGAACCTACCTGTTTTGAGTCCATTAAACTTATCGGCCAAAGTGGTACACGAAACATGAAATTCAGATCTACTTCCAGGTTGCCAGGCTGGCCGATGCTGCTTTCATAACGTAATTGCCATTTGGCCCCGGCATGATCTGTGGGTAGACGGCGGATTGTGAATCCCTCCCTGGAACAAACAGCCTGAACAGCTTCTTCAAGCTTTGGTCTTTCTTCGAGCATGGTTTCTCTGCTTACTGCCCCGATATAGTTAAGATCTATATCAACCGACAGCCTGGGCACGTCAAAATAAAACAGATTTAGGGCGGTTCCCCCTTTGAGTACCAGACGGCCTTGCAGAAACGGGTGGCCCTGGAAGGCTTCCAGTAAATTGAGGAGCTGGATTACCTTTTCCAGAATTTCCGGTCGAAAGCCGGTTGCCTGGGCTTCGCTGTAAAGTTTCTCTTTTGTAATGAAAAAGGGGTCAAGTCTCGTTTTGACTCATGCCTGTGGAGAGTTTCGGGGACACAATACTCAACTATTTCATCCCGATGTTTGGTGAAGATATTTCCAAACTATCTTGACTCAATTGGCTGAAGATTTCATCCATATTTCCAGGATAGAAACCCGTCATCTCAGTCAAAACTTACCGATATATAGGTGTTAGGGGTCAATAATAGCCAATCATCGGGCAAAATAGAACGTCTTTCTGTTTCTCTGTCCAACTTTGAATGTAAAAGGCGTATAATCATGTCGGTGATTGCGGAGAGTTATTTTTCAAAGCAATCTCAGGAGCGGTTTTCAGGAGGGATGGGAAAAGCGGCACACGAAATTTTCAAACCGACCAGAGGACGACCAGAGACGAAAGAAGGGTTTACAGCCGGAAAGCTGTAAACCCTTCTTGTTGTTGGTGCCGGGACCAGGAATCGAACCAGGGACACACGGATTTTCAGTCCGTTGCTCGGCCCACGTATTTGCCGTTCCGGAAGTCTCCTTCCAGGATGTTGCCCTTGGCATCGGTGTAAATCCCGTGGCCATCCCGTTTGCCATGGCGGTAGGCGCCGTCATAGGTTGAGCCGTCGGGGGCGGTGTAGATTCCCAGTCCGTGGCGCTGGTCGTCTTGGTATTCGCCGCGATAAATTGAGCCGTTGGCCCCGGTATAGGTGCCGAGGCCTTCTTTTTTTCCCATCTTCCATTGACCCGAATAGCTCCATCCGGCAGGAGATTGATAGGTGCCGGTGCCGTCAAAGATGCCCTGATTCCATTCTCCGTTATAGCTCCAACCTTCGGGGGAGTGATATTTCCCTTGACCGTGGAAGAGATCCTTTTGCCATTCGCCTTCATAGCGGAGGTCATCCGGACCGGTCATGGTACCGGTGCCCTGGCGGATGCCGTCGATAAAGTCACCGGTATATTGACTGCCGTCACCACTCTTCATTACCCCCCGGCCGTTCAAGCGACCATCGGTCCATTGGCCCTGAAAACTCCGGCCGTCCGGGGTGGTCATGGTGCCGGTACCGTTCACACAATCTCCTTCAACACAATTCGCCGCGGCAGGAAGGGGATTCCCGCCCAAAATGAGAGTCAGCAGAAAAAAAGCGGAAGTCAGTAATCGCATGGTCGTCTCCCTGGTTTCCTTTTAATGAAATGAACGGACTCGAGACTCCTTCCATGGCTAACTATAGCGTGGTTTTCCCTGGCCGTAAAGGGGGCGGATTCCTGGAAAAGGCCTTAATCAATTGATTTAGGGATGAGAATTATGCAGTAAGATGATTTGTCGTTGGTGAGGGTATGGTTAGCGAACTGATAGGATGATCAGGGAAGAAGGATTTTGGTTGTTCAAGAGACATCGAGATATAAATGGAGCGCCCGGCCCGATTCGAACGGGCGACTCTCGGCTTCGAAGGCCGATGCTCTATCCAGCTGAGCTACGGGCGCACTGTGAATGTTTCCCGCTTATTAACCTGCTTTGCCCTGTTCTGTAAAGAGAGGAGGTGAAAAAAATTTATGAAAGTAGGATCATGCGACTCATATAATAAATTGGCCCGCCATCAGGAGGATGATGGCGGGCCCGGGTAACAGTGCTGCTTGGGTAATTTATTTTACATAGCCGTATGAGATAACCCGGCCGTTTAGTGGAGTTCCATGGTGTGATGTTTGCCGTT
Organism: Pseudomonadota bacterium; assembly: GCA_018814305.1. Taxonomy (GTDB): domain Bacteria; phylum Desulfobacterota; class Desulfobulbia; order Desulfobulbales; family JAGXFP01; genus JAHJAA01. Next base: position 77,449 of record JAHJAA010000089.1, on the reverse strand, counting down.
TACAGTGTGTGCGCTCAAGGTGTGGAAGTTGAACTGGAGCAGATCGTGTTGGTCGAAGTTGATGGGGGATTGGCTTTGCCCATTACACGCCTCGGAAAGATGCCCCCATTTTTCAGGGGTGTAGACACCGTTTTGTCCGTCATAGCCCCACGCCCCGGCAAAAGCCGCTGTGGTAGAGATCAGAAAGAGTACCGCTGCAAGTTCAATAATTATCTTCATCGTTTCATAAAGGTATTTTTCTCTCTGGCGCCTCTTGGTGGAAGGCTAATGAATATTCTTCATCAGAGCGCATAAAGGGGAGGCTATTGGAAACCGGCAAAATATATCTGATATGGCCAAGGCGATCAATAGGTTAATCGCTGATTTTTTTGTAGGAAAATTCCTACAAAGAGACGTGTGTCGCTTGTATTTGCTAAAATTATTGAACGAAGGCCTATCATGAAAGAAAAGACTTTTTTTGTTAATAAACTGGGCGAAGAGGGAGACATAAATCAGTTGAGATACGGAAAAAGGATGAAAAGATTGTCCAGATGGGTATTGAATTAGTGTCACCCAAAAAATTCGACAAGCTCGATACCCACAGGATAAGGAGAGCAAACAATGGAACTGGATCTTCAGTGGTCCGATCATTATTTGGTCGGGGTCGATGAGATTGATGCCCAGCATATTCGATTATTACAGATAATGCGGAATGTCTTTGAGTTGAGGGAGGCTGAATCTACCTCTCCTGCATTAATCAAAATTCTGTATGAATTGAAAAAATATGCGAAATTTCATTTTAAAAGTGAAGAAATGTTGATGGAACTCTATGAGTATCCTGATTATGAAGAGCAGAGGGCAGAGCACCAAAAAATATATTCGGAACTTAAAAGTAAGCTCAAGGCCCTCAAAAGCGAAAATGATATTTCCGATCTCCTGTATTTTGTGGTTCATTGGTTTGTCGGGCACACCAGGGATCATGATCGAGCCATGGGGAGGTTCATCAGCGAGTCTCGACTCGGTCTGATGTAAAGGAACCAGGATTGAAGCAACAGTTCGTTTGAGGTTTGGGGGATGGATCATGTATTATCCCCAGGACTCCTCCCTTTATCGATGCCCATGTCGGGGTATTTGACCACTTCTCAGGATGCCGGACATGCACATCCTTGCAAAAGTCACCTCCCAACTGGTTACTGATCTTGCCCCGCTCCGCTTCAGGGAACCGGTTGCCATTGTCTATAACCCCCTTGAGTACGCCCGAGCCCCTTATGACGCCTATGTCGTGCGCTATGGCCGGCATCCTGAAATTATTCTTCTGGGGATGAATCCGGGCCCCTTCGGCATGGCCCAGACCGGGGTGCCCTTCGGAGATGTCGAGATGGTCCGGGATTGGCTGGGAATCGAGGCAGAAGTCACGATGCCGTCGCCCCTGCATCCCAAACGGCCGGTTTTGGGCTTTCAATGCCCAAGGGGCGAGGTCAGTGGCCGTCGCCTGTGGGGGTGGGCTCGGGATCGTTTTCAAAGCCCGGATCGATTTTTTGACCGATTTTTTGTGGCTAACTATTGTCCTTTGGTTTTTATGGAGGAAAGTGGCCGGAACCGGACTCCGGATAAACTCTTTAAGGACGAACAGGCAACCCTCTTTTCGATCTGCGACCAGGGATTGGTCGGGATGGTTCAGGCCATGGCCCCGCGCCGGGTTATTGGGGTGGGCCGGTTTGCCGCCTCCCGGGCCAAGGAGGCCCTGGCGGATTTTCCGGTGGAAGTCGGGATGATCAGTCATCCCAGTCCGGCAAATCCCAAGGCCAACCGGGGCTGGGCCGCTCTGGTGGAAAAAGAACTCGCCGACCTGGCGATTCATCTGTAGGCGTTCATTCCGTTTGGATGAAATCGCTCAATCCCCTGCTCTCCAGTCCTTTCTTTAAGCTGTCACCCTTCATTTCAACGCGTTTCCTTTTTTTATTCTCAAACCCAAACCAAGCCGGTTGTCCATTTTGTAAGAGGTTTATTGTGTCAAAATGACATTTTCCCATGCCAAGCTGGCAGATGGAAATGATGGCTGAGTCGTGCTGTTATTTTCTATCTTTATGATAAAGCGAGTTTTATTTGTTTTGGCACGGAACTGGCATTAGTAAGAGAACAAAGGAAACACCAAGTTAATAAGGCTATCAAGTTCATAACGAAGAAAATATAAAGGGGAGAGAGACCATGAAAGCAATCAATAAGATCCAAACTCAGGTTAACGTAAACGATCAGGCCCTGGATGCAACCGGTAAGGCAACCGTAGCTCTTTTTGGCGGCGCTTCCCTGTTGATCGGTTTGTGGGCTGTGGCCTGTTTCGTCGGAGCCGTTGTCAGTGCCGGTCCGGTTGGGGTCATTAAAGGATACTTCTCTGCGGTAACTGGTTTATAAGCTTGTAACAGGCAATAAAACGAACTCTCTTAAACTCTTCAGGAGAACGACCATGACTGCTGCCATTAAGACCCGGAACGCAACCAAGGTGAACACCGAAAGTGGCATCGATACCTTTTCTCAGATCAGTTTGATCAGCATGGCCACGGTTTCCGGGTTGATCGGTCTGTGGGCCACGGCTTCGGTGGTCGGTGCCCTTTTGACCAACGGTCCGGCCGCTCTGATCAGTGGATTTATTGCGGCCTTGGTCGGTTGATTCAACAGACGTTGGAAGAGCGAACAGAAATTAAACTGATTCATCATGAGGAACTGACAAGAGTTTTCGGCTAAAAAATTGGCAGGGTATCCCGCACAGATGAAGAGCAGATGGAAGGGGACCATTTGCTCTTTTTTTTTTGCATAAAAGACTGGGCTTTTTCTTTATTTTGTAACCATCCAGCATAATGCCGGTAACGAGCAAACCCGCCGGAATGGAACTATTCAGGTAAGCGTAGACTACGGATGTGCTTCAGATGTGTACGATTCGGTCTTTCAGCTATACATTGGTATGCTGGAAGACCGAATCGTACGCAGATGGAGTGCAGCTGGATAGTTACTTTATTTTATCGATACCTTGAATTTTCATATATCCAGCGGGTCTGAATCCAAAACAGCGCCCGTCATCCCGATTATTCCTCCAACTGGAAGGGCGTTTGCTCCTGGTGGGCAAGACCAGGATCTTCACTGGGTCTACCCAGGAGATAAAAAAATCAGATAATCCCTACCAAAAACAGATCAAGAGCAGATATTTTCGCTACGATTCTCTAAGTCCGACAGGTTCTTAGCGCGGGGGCGGATTTTTCCAACGGTTCAAGAGGGCTTGCTGTTGTTCTGGAGGGAGGTTGGCGAACCAACCGGCCGTTGATTTGAGTTCGAGCTGTTCCGGAGCAGAGAGCTCCTGGAAACTGCGATACTGGCGGATCGTCTGCTCTCGCTGGTTCGTAGGAATGTTCCGCCACTGTTTATTTCTTTGCCGGACCAGGTTTCGCTGGTCCGGGTCCAGTTGCATCCATATCCGGGCACTCTTCAGAAGTTTATTCTGTTCTTTTTTTGAAAGATAAACCCATTTTCCGGAATATGGGCGCAAAATTCCCTGTTCTTCAGAATTCAGTCCTTGCCAGGTAACCGGATCGGCGGGCTGTACCCTTTGGGCAATCCCAACACAGAATAGAATAAGTATGAGCAGGCGGACCGTATTGTTCATCGTGATGTCCCCTCTTCGGTCGAGGCTGTTGGGAGCAGAGTTGCGGGATCAGCAGCAACCATGGGTTTTTTCGAAAGCTCAGGTTGGGGGGAGTCCGATTGGGGTTGATTATCTTCTGGTCCGGGCTGGTTCAGTTGTTGAGAACGGTGTTCTTGATTGAGCCACCGATAGAAATCTAGAGATTGGTAGAACTCCGGCTCCATGGGATCGGAAAGGAGTTCGATATCCTCCACCACAGGAGCCTCTTGGCGGAGACGGGTGGACCCCTGGTAGAAAATCAGGCCGAAGAGCAGGCAGAAAAAAAGGGCCATGAGTGCTGCCGCTGGGACCCTGATCAGGTGCCAGAATTCAACAAAGTTGCTCCGACGGGTGGGAGCGGTAGCAGAGCTGAATGCGGCGATCCGGGCCAGGGTTTCCTGGTCCAGTTCCTTGCCCTTCGGTTCCGGGGGGGCGTTTTCTTGCTGATTTTGGTCATTCATGAAAATCCTTATTTGACGTGGTTTTTTTGCCCACGCACCGGGCTGCGACCCGAAAAAGACCCAAAAAACCTTGCGGGATCCGAGCCTCTTTATTATAACAGTCCTGACCTTAACGACGATAAAAAAAGAGGATTTTATGCAACTCAGTCTCTCTTCACGCACGCTAAAACTGTTAACGGAATTTGATCAATTCAAAGGCCGGTGGGAATCTCTAGGGCAACTGGTACCGGCTCGCTTATCCAGTCTAAGACGGATTACCGCCATGGAGTCGGCGGCCGCAGCTGCCCGGATGGCCGGTTATCCCTGCAGTGATCGACAGGCCGGTGAATTTTTAGCCGGACGCCAAACCAGTCAAGAAAAAGCGCTTGGGGTCGAGGCCCGAGAGGCGATCAGTAATGCCCACGCCGTGGTGAATCTGGTTAATACTTCCTATGATCGGATCAGCTTGAGCGAAAGTCATACCCGGCAACTTCATTCACTGCTCATCGGCACCGGTGGGCAGGCGACTCCGCCGACCCCATTCCAGATCAATTCAATTGGCCTCCTGTTGCGTGAAGCAACCGACGCCATTGATAATGCCGGAGTGCACCCGATTCTGGTTATGGCCGTATTGAGCCGTAATCTCTGGGCCTTGAAACCATTTCCGGTCGGCAATAAGCGCTTGAATTGGTTGCTGATTCGATTGACCCTGTTGCGTCATAACTACGCTTTTGTACCTTTTTGTTCTCTTGAAGCGGATTTTGAAAAGAAATTAACCGACTTTACCAGGGTGGTTCGTGAAGGTGATGGCTCTCGGTGCTATCTCACCGAAATTGATCAGGACTGGCTGGAGCTTTTTCTTGAGGCCTTAACCGACATGAGGGAGGGGTTGATCCGCAAGATCAGTCGGGAGAAGACCATGCTCAAATTGCCACCGGCTCATCGTGAGATCATCCGGGCTGTTCAGGAGTCCGGCAATGCCACCATCTCAGGGATCGCCACTGCAACCAGCACCAACCGCAACACGGTGAAGATCAGACTCCGGAAAATGGTTCAATCCCGTCTTCTGGTTCAGAACGGTCACGGGAAGTCCACCTATTACTCCCTGCCCGAACTCCATCTCAAATGAAACACCTCCTGCCCTGGTCTCCTGATCTCACCCCATTAATGCTCGCCCCAATGCAGGGCTTGACCAATCGGGCTTTACGGGATCTTTTTGTCAAGTGGGTCCGGCCCGATGTGGTTTTTACCGAGTTTATCAGGGTCCGTCCCGGCTCCAAAAAGCCCTTCTCTGCGGTTGATCGGCTCGAGGCTGCCAGTCAGGATGAGCAGGTTCCTCTGGTTGTCCAGCTTATCGGGCGGGATGTGGCTGGGCTTTCGGCTTCGGCCCGGGCTGCCAGGGAAGAAGGCGCCGTCCACTTGAATATCAATCTGGGTTGTCCCTATGGCCGGATGAGCCGGGAGTCTGCGGGGGGGGCGTTGTTGAAAGATCCAACCGGCTTGGTGGAGCGTCTGTTGGCGGTCCGGGAGCAGGCCGAAGCAAGTTTTTCGGTTAAGGTTCGTTCCGGCTATGATCATCCCGAGCAGATCTTTTCGTTGTTACCTGTTTTTGACCAGTGCGGGGTAGATTTTCTGATAATCCACCCCCGTACCGTTACCCAGAAATTCGGGGGATGGGCTGACCATGCTATCTCCAAGAGGCTGGTGGAGGCGACGTCTTTACCGGTCATTGTCAACGGTGATTTGAACACGGCTGAAACCGGTCAGGCTGTGTTGGCCCAAACCGGTGGTGCCGGTCTGATGTTTGGTCGGGGAGCCATTGCCGATCCGCTTCTGTTCCAGCGGATGCGTGGCCTGGCCCCGGCTGAGCCCGATCAGCGCGGTCGAGCTGAGGAGCTCCAATTTTATCTGGTCGAGCTGCTTGAGCGATATCGGCTCATCTTCCAAGGGGAACGGCAGGTACTGGACAAGCTCAAGACTGTTATGACCATGATGCGGGGCGATCAGTTTTTTAGTCGTGAAATCAAGAAGATGCTCCGTGTAGACCAGATCGAGACTCTCCAAACCATCCTCTTGGGTCTTCACTGATCGGCTATTGCTCGATCTTTCTTGGATGCAAAGAAGGTGGGCTGTGTTCGAGAAAGTTTAGTTTTTAAAGCATAATTATTATATGATTGTTCTTTCGTGCCGAGATCTGGTATTTTTAAGCGATTCGCTTATTTTCGGGTTCGTCAGAAAGGTGCCTGATTTTTTTCGGAACCCCTGAAATGGAAAATGAAAATAAATTCTCGCCCGGAGGAGAGTCAGTGCCGGAAGAGCAAAAAACCAGTCTCTGGAAAAATAAAACGGCCCTGATCTTTGCCCTGGAGCAGATCCCGTTCTTTGATGAGCTGACCGAAAGTGAAATGGCCAAGCTGATCAATGTTATGAGCCTTTATGAATTGGATCCCGGTGAAATTCTCTTTCGGGAGGGTGATGAAGGGCAGTATGTTTGTTTCGTAGTTGAAGGAGTCCTGGAAATCCTCAAGAAATCTATCACCGGCCATGAAATTGTCATCACGACCCTTTCCCACGGGTATTCCATCGGCGAAATGTCGATGTTTGACCGGACTCCGCGTTCAGCAACCGTAAGGGCCCGGGACAAAGTGACCCTGGCGGTTTTGCCCCAGAACGGGTTCAAAATGATCTTGAAAAAATTTCCGGCAATCGGGATCAAAATTCTAATCGGCTTTGCCCGTTTTCAGACCGAGAACCTGCGGAAGACTTCAAACCGGCTCAACGCCTATACCCATTTATTGGCAACCATTGCCTCCCAGTCCCGCAAAGGTAAGAGTGCTGATCTAAGCCAATTTTTAAAGGCCGATGAAATCAGTCGGATCCAGGAAACCCATTCAATCAGTTCCCTGAATAGTTCGGGGCAGATCCTGAAAAAAATCAAAAGGCTGTTTTCGACCTGACCAGGGAGTTACTCGAGTGGGAGGTGTCGAGAAACCTGCACGGTTGACAGTCCGGCGCTGTTTGTTTAAGGTCAAGAAGATACAAAGTTCTCCTTGGATGTTATTCATCGGATCATTTCTCGAAAATCCCGCCTGGAACCATGAAAAAGAAAAATGCTCTCCTGGTATTTGCCCTCTGTATTCTGCTTATTATCGGCCTCTGGGGCGGAATCAATCTTTGGAAGGATCAGCCGCTCTTCAGTAATCCCAGGGCTAAAGCCAGTCTGAAACACAGGTTGAAGAAATCAACCAGTAGCGTCATTGATCACGCCGGTGACACCGTCGAAAAAGCCGGCAAAAAACTCAATAAAATTCTGGAATAACATGATCCAATATCCATACATCAATCCGGTATTCATCCGACTCGGGCCGCTCAAAATTCGCTGGTACGGCCTGATGTACGTGCTTGGCTTTGTTGCGGTCCATATCCTCGTCAGTTATCAGACCCGCCTCTATTCGTTGAAAAAACTGGAGGAACATTTTGAGAACTTAAATTTTTATCTGATTGTCAGCCTGATTCTGGGAGGACGTCTCGGCTATGTTCTGTTCTATAATTTTTCCTTCTATTTCGCCCATCCCACCGAGATCCTGTCGATCTGGCAAGGCGGCATGTCTTTCCACGGCGCCTTGATCGCCTGTTTTCTCGGGGGCTGGTTCTACTGTTGGAAAAACAAGCTTAATTATCTTGAGAGCGGGGATATCTATGTGGTCACCGCGCCCATTGGGCTGGGTCTCGGCCGTCTGGGTAACTTCATTAATGGTGAGTTGTACGGTCGGGTGAGTGATGTCTCCTGGGCCATGGTTTTTCCGGAAGGAGGGTCGTCTCCCCGCCATCCCTCACAGCTCTATGAGTTCTTCCTGGAAGGGGTCCTCCTCTTTATCCTGCTCTGGGTGTTGCGGATCTTTCACCATCGGCATCGGTGGCCCCACGGCACGCTCTGCGCTATTTTCCTGGTATTCTATGGCCTGTTCAGGGTCTTTGTTGAGTTTTTCCGAGAGCCCGATTTCCAGCTTGGCTTTGTGCTGGGTCCTATGACCATGGGGCAGGTTCTGAGTTCGCTGATGATCCTGGTTGGTGCCGGTCTCTTTGTGGCGGGCAGGTTCCGGCCCAGCCGTTCCGAGTGAGTTCTTCATTAACCGCAACAGGACTACTTTCTCCATGAATTATATATTTTTTCGTCGATTTTTTATTTTTTTCAACCTTCTCTTGTTAATGGGTCTCATGAATCACGCTAAAGCCATCGAACTTGCTCCCAACCTCCATAAAACAACCTTGGATAACGGCCTGGGCCTGCTGGTCAAAGAAACCCCCGGGACCAAGGTCGCCACCGTCCAGATCTGGATCAAAGCGGGTAGTGTTTACGAGGAACCAAATGAAGGGGGGATCACCCATCTGATCGAGCATATGATCTTTAAAGGGACCCCGACCCGCAAGGCCGGGGCCTTGGCTGAGGCCATTGAGGAAGCCGGTGGCCGGATTAACGCGTATACCTATTACGAGTATACGGTATATCATGCCACCTTATCATCCCGGAGCTGGGACCTGGCCCTTGACGTGCTGACCGACGCCGTTTTGAACTCCACCTTTGATTCTGAGGAATTGGAGCGGGAAAAGAAGGTGGTGCTGGAAGAGATCTCCATGCGGGATGATCGTCCCCAGGTTAAGCTCTATCAGGAGATGATGTCTCATTCCTACTCCACCCACCCCTACCGTTTACCCATCATCGGCACCCGGGAGAGCGTTTCTTCTTTCACCCGTGACGATATTCTGAGCTATGTGAAAAAACACTATACCCCGGAAAACATGACCGTGGTTGTGGTTGGTGATGTCCGTTTCAGCCAGGTCTATAGCCGGGTCAAGGGGCTCATGGGAGATATGCCCTCCAGCAACTATACTCCGCCGATCCTGACCAGCGAACCGAAACGGGAAACCCCGCAGTTTTTCAGTTTGGCGGAAGATATCAAGCAGACCCACCTTATCATGTCGTTTCCGATCACTGCCTTTAAGGATCCCGATTCTGCGGTTTTGGATGTGATCGCCACGCTGCTCGGGCAGGGTGAAACCTCCCGGCTCTATAATCAGCTTCGCAATGAAAAGGGCCTGGTTTACCGGATTTCCGCCGGCGCCTTCACCCCTCGCGATCCCGGCTTGTTCGAGGTGAGTGCCACCCTGGATAACGATAAAATCAAGGAGACCCTTGCCGCCGCTCTCCAGGAGATCTTCCAGCTGAAATATCTGCCCGTGGACGACGAAGAGCTCGCCCGGGTTAAGCGGAACCTGGAAAGCGACTTTGTCTTTGGTCTTGAACGGGTGGAGGGGCAGGCTAGAATTCTCGGCTCTTTTGAATTTCTGGCCGGGGATCCCCGGGAGGATGATTATCTGGCCAGAATTCGTTCGGTCAGTCAGGAGGATATCATCCGGGTAGCCATGACCTATTTTTCCGGCAATCGCCTTATCACCGGAATGATCATCCCCAAGGATGCAAAAGCAGCCCTTGATCAGGCGGACTACACCAGGATCATCAGCGAGGCGGAAAACATGGCTCGGCATGGGATGCCCACTTCCCAGGTGCCGAACGCCTATCTCTCAGGGGTTCATCAGTTCAAGTTCCCAAACGGCTTGCGGCTGCTGGTTCGGGAAGATCAACGGGTTGAAACTGTGGCCATCAGGGCCATTTTCGAGGGCGGCTTGCGTAGTGAAACTGAGGCCACCAGTGGCGCTTTTGCCTTTATCAGCGAGCTTTTACCCAAAGGTACTAGCGAGCTGTCCTACCGCGATCTGGCCATCAAGGTTGCCGATATGGCCGGGATCATTTCGGGCTTTAACGGCAAAAACACCTTTGGGCTCAAGGCTGATTTTCTCGCCCGCTTTCTGGAGCCGGGACTGCAACTGGTCAACGATATTATCCGAAAACCGGCCTTTGCGCCTGAAGAGGCGGAAAAGATCCGGCCCGAGTTGATATCCCAGCTCAAGCAGCAGCAGGATTCCCTCCCGTCCCTGGCCTTTCTGACCTTTAACCGGGCTTTGTTCCAAGGACATCCCTATGGACTAAACCCCGCCGGTGAAGAGGCCGCCATCCAGTCCTTCTCCACGGATCAGCTCAGGAAGATCTATCAAGCACACATTGGACCGGAAAAGATAGTGCTGACCGTTGCCGGTGCAGTCAAGGCCGAAGAGGTTCGCGATCTGGTCGAAAAACTTTTCTCGGATTGGTCTCCAGCCGAAGCCCTCCCGACCACGACGGGAATCACCGAAGAAACCATCCTGCCGCCCGACCCCCCGGCCCACCCCGTTATCATCAAGGAGGTTCGGGATCGGGAGCAACTCCATATTATCATCGGCTTTCTGGGAACGACCCTGACCGATCAGGATCGGTATTGTCTGGAGATTATCGATAACGTGTTGAGCGGCCAAAGCGGCCGACTGTTTACCGAATTAAGGGACAAGCGGAGTATGGCCTATAGTCTCTCCTCCTTCACCTTGCTCGGGGTGGATACCGGCTCTTTCGGAATCTATATCGGGACCAGCCCGGATAAGCGGGATCCAGTCATTGAGGCACTTTGGAAGGAACTGTACAAGGTGAGACAGGAACCGATCAGTGCGGCAGAACTGGATCGGGCCAGAAATCAGTTAATTGGTCAATATCAACTGGGGCTTCAGACCCACGGGGCCCAGGCCTTGGAAATGGGCTTGAATGAAACCTACGGGTTGGGTCAGGATTTTGGGAATCGGTATGTGAAGTCATTGGAAGAGGTAACTCCCCAGCAAGTGTTGAATGTTGCCCGGAAATATATCCTGCCGGATCATTATGTGATGGTCACCCTGGGCGCCGAAACCAGTGGTGCCCCCGCTGAATCGACCGTGACCGAGCCTTCATCTGCTGAGACACCTCTGGAGATGAACCCTGAACCGGTTCTAGAGAAGATTGAACCGCAAACTACCCCCGTTGATAATTCCGGGGGAATATCTCTGGAACAACCAGGTCCCGCCGTCATGAGCGCTACCCCGGTCATCGAAGAGGAGAACTGATTATGAAAGAATTTATGATTGCCCCTTCGATTCTGTCGGCTGATTTTTGCCGGCTTGGGGATGATGTCACCAAGGTGCTCCAGGCTGGGGCCGATGTGGTTCATATTGACGTGATGGATGGGCATTTTGTCCCCAATATCACCATCGGTCCGCTGGTGGTGAAGGCCTTGCGCCCCCTCACCGATAAACCCCTGGATGTCCATCTGATGATCGAAAATCCCGATCGGTATATCGATGCCTTTGCCGCGGCCGGGGCCGACTGGATCACGGTCCACGCCGAAACCGGTTACCATCTCCATCGGACCCTGGCCAGGATCAGGGATCTCGGCAAAAAGGCGGGGATCGTCTTCAACCCGGCGACCCCCATCGAGATCCTTGATTGGCTGCTGGACGATATCGATCTGGTCATGGTGATGAGCGTCAATCCAGGCTTCGGCGGTCAGTCTTTTATTCCATCGGCCTTGGAGAAAATACGCTTGATCAAGGAAAAGATTGGTGCCCGAAACCTGCAGGTGGGTATTGAGGTCGATGGCGGGATCGGTCCCGGCAATATCGGAGAGGTGGCTGCCGCCGGGGCGAATATTTTCGTGGCCGGATCGGCCATCTTTGGCCAGCCCGATTATGGTGAAGTGATTCGGACCATGAAGGCGCAGCTTTTTTGAATTATTGCTTGAAGTGATTGGTGGTCATCATGAATTGTGGATGGGGCAGATGAAAAAACCCCAGCTAATCAGCGAATCTCTCCAGCCAACAATGGGGACCTCTTCTCAAGAGGTAACCCCGTCCCTTATTGACCTTGAAGAACGCCACCATCGGCGGCAATGGCTCAGGGCCGCATTGATGTCACCGCAAGGAATGCCGATTCCTGAACTTAAGTTGAATCGGCCTGATTGAACCCACCCCTGTTGTTTCCGTTTTACTCCCTAACCTAGTCCAACTGGAAAGCAGATGAAGGCCCTAAAAAACCTTTCCGGTCCAGGAAAGTCGTTGTCCTGGACAATATCGATCCTGGCAGTCAGGGTTTTCCGGGAGGCCGCCATTGTGCAGACCAGTCCATTGGGTCGCCTGGAAATGGGGGGTTTTTGAAACCTGAATCTTGATATTGCGGCTGGCCGTCTGCCCGCTGGCATCACGGGCTGTGATCCTGATCACCGGATCGGGGTAGTCCATGGTATAGAAGGATGAGGGAATTAAAAATGAGACCACCGACCCCTCCAGGTTCTGTTTGGTAAAATAGATCGGCACCCCGGCCAGTTGCTGCCAGATGAAGACCAGTGAATCCCGGTGATCATCCTTGGTCTCTCCGGCATCAATGGTAACCGTTTCGCCGATGGCATAGTCGCGTTGATCCGGTTCAACAACCTGCAGCTCGGGAGGTGGGTCACCATTTTCAACCATGAGTGAGATAGTGGCGGGTTTGGAAAACACCCCCCGCTGCTTGAAGCGGTAGGTGAACGTTTCCAGACCCTGCTGATAGGGATCCGGTTCATATCGATGGCTGTCCCGGGACGTTTTGATCAGTTTTCCCGTAAGATTTTTCGCCGTGACCTCCACGGTAACGTTATCCATGGGAGTCTCATTTAATTGCTGCCAGATGGAGCGCCAGTCCAGAACCACTGGTTGGGTGCTGGATGTTTTTATTTGCAGGTGGCTTGCCCGGACCAGTTGGTGGAGTGGTTCGATAACCCGAGGTCGATCAAAGCCTTGGCCTCGAATGGTCACGGTGGCGGTGGCAACTCCCTGTCGGTTGTCAGTCACTCGATATTCAAAATGATCTCGGCCGGTGAAGGTGCCGCCAGGGATATAGATCAACTCGGGGACCTCTCCTTGCAAGCGGCCGTACTCAGGCTGACGGGTTAATTCGAAGGTCATCGGATCGCCGTCAGGGTCTTCGGCCGTGAGTCTGATTGCTACTTTCTGAGTAATGTCGGCCACGATGAACTCAAGGGCCTTGGGTTCGGGAGGATTGTTCTTGACCGTTGCGGCCGTCGTCTCCTGGACCATGCCCGGAGCCTGACCAAGTGGGGGTTGGAGATTGGTGTCCGCCAGGGGAATGGCCGGTTGCGGAATAGGCCGCATTAGAATTTTTCGGGTGACCCCGGCAATCCCACCAAGGACCAGGACGATTAAGACAAGCAACGCCATCTTGCGGATAGTGTCACTTCCCAGGCGGGACAGGAATGAACGTCTGGACCTCCGGGGGAGGGGTGGCTCAGCAAAAACCGTCCTCTCATTCGAATTATCGGAGGGAGCGGGGGACTGTCCCCCCTGGGTGATTTTTTCCCCAACACCTTCAAACAGGGAATCCAGGGATACATCAGCATCCTGGGGTGCCATGAATCCATCATCTTCGGCGGAATCAGGAATGTCGGGAATCTCCTCTCCGAAGTCAAACTCATCATCATCATTGAAATCAAAAACGTTGCTGCCCGTTGCAGGAGCCGATTCGGCTGGGGGATTTTCAGCCGGTTGTTCTTCTTTAAAAAGATCTTCCAGATCCAGATCATCACTATCGGGACTGGTTGCAGAGGGAATCGGTTCCTCTGGAGCGGTTGGGGTCTCGGAGCCCGTGGAACCGAGTAGTTCGTCAAGAGTTGTCTGATCAAGTTCCACCGATTCCGTGGTTGCCGAGTCTTCAATCGCCTGGACTTCCGTTGGGGTTTCTTCCTGGTCAAAGCTGTTGAGCAGGTCATCGATATTGGCCTGGTCAATCCCTACGCCTTCCTCTGCAACAGTTCCTTGGGGCTGGAGGGGGGTGGCATCTCCAGCGGCATCTCCAGCTTCTGGTTCCGGGGGGGCGGGGGGACCGGCCTGGGCGGACTCTTCCGTACTCACCGGCGTATCGAAACTTTTAAAAAGTTCCTCAAACTCATCCGGCTTTTCTTTAGCCGAATCGAGCTCGTCATCGGATGTGGAAAAATCGTTTAACCAATCTTCGTCGGTCGGTGATTTTTTTTCTTCTTCTTCAACCATGATCGTACCTGGGCCTATCTTGCAAAGGAGGCAATCTTGGTATGTAATGCCCGATATAGGGCTTCGGACATCTCAAAATTGACCACACATGAACGCTGTTCCCCGAGATAATTACTGCCGATGATCTGGATTCTCAGATATCCATCAAGCTCCTGGAGGTTGCCCCTGATCCATTGGGGGTGATCCTCTTTTTTAATGTTGTTTGTTCTGGCCACCGCGCCATTACTGATTATGGCCCCTACTTGGTCAGCCAGAACCGCACCTAACTGGGAAACCTGCTCGTTGTAATAGGCATCCTGGAGATAAAACGGTCGGAGGCTCACCTGGCTCTTGCCGAAAAAATCACGAAACCGGACAAAGGCTTCCTGGCTGGTCAAGTCCACCACCTGGTGAAGGCTGGTAAATATATTGGAGGGTTCCTCCGGGGCGAAGGCAACCGGGAGAACCTCTTCAATCATTTCGGCTCCGGCTTTCTCGGAATCAGCTGGACAGAGAGTCGGGAGCAGAAGAGTAACGATCAGCAGGACAACGGCGAAACCTCGCTTACACATTCATTCTCCTTTAGCGGATGCCTTTAACAGCAATGGTAAAGGGGGGCTCTGGTGGCACAAAAAGCCCCAGAATTTCGCGGTTCAAAGGCAGGGTCTGTCGCCAGGAGGTTTTAATCAGACCGTCCTTGAGACTGACCAAACGTCCCTGGATGATCAAGGTTTTTCGGGTATTACTGAAGGTGGAGACCACCACATAATCGAGTTCCGGGGCAACCGAGGCGAGTTCCCCGGGATTCCTGGTCAGGATAAATTCCCCGGTGAGCGGGAGGATGGAGATGTCCTTTCCAAGGCGCAGTTCGGTGACCTCAAGACCTCGATCTGCCAGGTCGGTGAGAAGATATTCGCCCAGGAGGCGGCCGAATTCGGTTTGTTTTTTGAAATCGGCCAAAGGGACCCCGGTGACCACGGCAATTCTGGCTGGGGTATTTATTCCGGCGGTCTCACTGAGGTGGTAATAGACCTTGCCGGCGGCCCGTTGGGAAAGTTCCGCAATTAAAAGTTCCGTATTCAGGGGGCGATCCGACTCTGGTTGATAGGCAAAGGTCTGAAAATCGACGGGCACCGCTGAACCCTTCCGGGTTTCCCCCGGGTCAGCCCACCCTGTTCCCGGCGCAGGTAAAACCGTTATCCCTGTCAAGAGTATTAGAAGAAATAATCCCCATTTCACCATGGAACCCTCCCTTGGGTTGAGTATGTATGTTTGATGATTAGTAACTATCCAGCTGCACTTCATCTGAATAGTTCCATCCCGTCAATTTTTCTGAGTCACGGTGGTGAGTCATGAACGCTGGGCTCTATTTAAGTTCCAACCGTTTCAGATAGAGTACTGAGGCGGTTTTTTGGGGCAGGGTGGCCTGGTCCGCCAGCATCGCCTCAATCAACTCACATCGGGGCAAGGCCAGCATGGCGCTGGAGCGAAGGACCCCGTTTCGATTATCAATAATGCTGGCATTGACCAGTATCTGCTGAGCCAGCACGGTATAGGTGCCGGTGATCATGGCATCGGCGGCCACCGGAGTGCCGACCTCGTTCGGATCACGGGAGAGGCCGTACTCACCACGGGATTCGGCAATGATGATACTGCGACTTTTCCGAATATCGATGACCCGGTATTGGCGACGCTGAAATTCTCCCTTGAGTTGTTCGGCCAGATATCGTCCCAGCGAGGAGGAGCGAGTGAGTTGTTGTAGATCAACAAAACTGCAGGCAATCAAGCCCCCTCCGAGATCGCCGAATTCTGGATCTGGATCGTTCAAATGGCCGATCAGTTCACCGCTCATGGCCTGGATAGCGGCCTGTAAAGCCATGGCCTGATTGGGCCTGGACCAGGTGGTATCCCTTTTCGCCTCTGACCTGGACCAGGGCCAGAGGGCTTCGGCCGGGTTGGCCCAGAGGAAGACCATAACCAGCAGCACCGGCATCAGGAACCGTTTCATGGTCCCGCCTCCCTCTTTTGCTCCATAGCGCATGGCGTTTTTTCTCCTTTGCATCGTGATCCCCGGCGAGGCATCCGGAATAAAGAGTCCTCACCGGCAACTAAATATTTCTTGCCTTTTCCATGCTCATCGGAAAAAAAGGGAAGGTGCTTTAATAAAAAATCATCATTATCGAAGATTTTGGAACAACGCATGAAATCACTTGGAGCGACAGAGCATCCCGATTATCACGACGAACTCCTCATCGTCAGGAATTCCGGGGAAATCCCGGAAGTGGCACTCCATGGGGCATTTTATTATCTTACCTCTGACCCGGAAGGTCCCGGGCTTACGTTAACGGAGGAAGAGCAGGGGCAACTCAAGGAAATGGCGGTAAAACGCTACCGGGAGATCCTGCTCAGGGATCTCACCCATGCCAACCGCCGGTCCCGGATCTTCCGGGGATTGGCCCGGTCTTTTGTCAACTGGCAACGCGTTCGACTGTTTTGTGAAAAGGAAAAAATGGAAACGACCGAGCTACAGCAGGAGGTGCGGGAGGCCTTCCTCTCCTTTCTGCGTGAGGAAGCGGCAGTGGTCGCGGCAGGGGATCAATCAACGGTGAACTGTACTGCGGATGAACTCGTTGCATTCGCCCGCGGGTTGGGCATTGCGAGGGAAGGCTTGCCGGTAACGTGGTTTGATTTGTGTGGGCGGAAGGAATGACTTGCTCGTTTCCCCCAATTGAAAACTACCGTTCTCCGGCCTTGGCCCGCCGGTAGTTATGATGAAATTCTGGATTGTCGGGCCACAGGGTGATGGCCTGATTATAGAAAAAGATGGCTGATTCGAAATCTTTTTTCTGATGGTAGAGAACCCCGGCTTGATTGTACTTCATCGCCTCACGGTGGCGTTTTTTTAGTTCTATCTCTTCTTTTGATACGGCCTTTGAAGAAACCACCCGGCCGTCCTGGTATTCCACCAGATATTCGTTGCCGTCCTTGTTGAAATAAGTGCCTTTTCCGTCCGGAGTTGCATTGATAAAGCTCCCGGTAAATCGGGCCCCGTTATTCCATTGAAAGGTACCAGTACCATTCTGGCAATCACCTTCCAGGCAGCTCCCGGCAAAGGCAGCAGTCCCAGGGGCTAAGATCGTCAACAGAACGAGGCATAAGGTTTTCTTCATGGTGTCGCACCGTGTCCCTTGGTTCATGTTGATTCCCTCTTCTTTTTCAATGTTTTCGAACGCTCTTGGATCTTACCGATCAGCCCGGTTGTTGAAAAATCGCGGACCAGAGGCAGGGAAATGACGTGCCCCCCCCGGGCCAGGACCTCAGGGGCCCCGACGATTTCGGACACCGGCCAATCACCGCCCTTAATCAGCACATCGGGTGACAGCTCAATGATTAACTCATGGGGTGTTTCGGTATCAAAGATCACCACCTGATCAACACACCCCAGGGCGGCCAGCACGCGGGCCCGGGAAAGTTCATCATTAACTGGTCGCTCCGGACCCTTGAGCGAGCGGACCGAGCGATCACTGTTTACACCCACCACCAGGCAATCGCCCCGACGTCTGGCCTCTTCCAGATACGATACATGTCCCCGGTGCAGGATATCGAAACACCCGTTGGTAAAGACGATTCGTCGACTGAGGGACCGGTATCGACCGGCCAGAACCGCCAGCTCCCGGCGGTCGACAATTTTCGCATCGTCCATTCCTTGATAGGGGACGCAGCCCGCAACGGTAAACAGTCTACGACTTCTGGCGAGCTGTCCGGTCTCGATGGGTACTAAATAATTTTCAGGGGTATCACCGGCCTCATGGAGAACCGTGCCGTCCGGCCCGACCACCATGGAGTGGCCGCCGAATTCGGTTTGATCGGTTGTGCCGCAGCGGTTGCATCCCACGACGAAGACCTGATTCTCAATGGCCCTGGCCTGGAGAAGTATCTGCCAGTGGTGACGGCGGGCGGCGGGCCACTGCCCACTGACCACCAGAAGTTGGGCGCCAAGGGATATCTGGCCCCGGGTCAATTCCGGAAAGCGCAGATCAAAACAGACCAGTCCGGCCACAAGTCCCAGTTCAGTCAAAACTGGGGGGGCCGAAGGACCAGCTGTAAAATGGACATTTTCTCCCATGGGTGAGAAGAGCTGCTGTTTGCGATATCGGCCGATCACTCCGGTTGGACCGACATGGAACAGGGTATTATAGATGCTTTCACCATCTGCTTCCGGCAACGACCCGGCCAGGATGATGTTGTGATTACTGGCGAGAGTAGTCAATTCACCCAGTAATTGCGGGGTGTTTGCAGCATGTTCGGAGAGATGACCATAGTGAAAGCCTGCCGCCCAGAGTTCGGGCAGGGCCACTAGAGCACTGTCCTGGTCGGGGAGACGGTCCAGTCCGTCGCGGACCTGTTGCAGATTGTGCTCCACTTCCCCCAGCCGGACATCGAACTGAACAAAGCCCAAGGCCTGGGCAGCAAGGGAACCAATATCGTTCTTATTATCTGTCATTGAGGATCACTATTCTGTTCAAGAGAATGTTTTTCTTTCAGCAGATATCATACAACATGATGGCGGTTGGGAAAAGGATTGAACCGGGTGTATAGCAGATATCCCAATCCTGTCAAACAATTGGATAAGTGCCACGGTGTATCACCTGTTTTCTGCCTTTGCCATCATCGGCTGATTATGGTACATATTTTCGTTCGGCCTGGGAAGCAGCAAACGAAGAGTTAATTCATTAAAAACCACCAAAACCACCGGTCGGATGCACGCTTTTGACCATCTCAAATGAGGCCTTACGGTATGTCCCATCAGATTCATTTTCAGCCCGACAACGTCAAGATAATCGTTGAAGAGGGTGACAACCTTTTAACCGCAGCCGCCAATGCCGGGGTCTACATCCATGCCTATTGCGGTGGAGACGGGGTCTGCGGTAAGTGCAAGGTCAAGATTGATCAAGGTGAGGACGGGGTCACCGGGCCTCCGCCGGGGCCGGATGGATTTCGCATGGCCTGCCAATGTTCCGTGTCAGGTGATCTGGTGGTCAGCGTGCCTGATGTGGTCAAGAAAGATGGCCAATCCCTCAAAAGAAAGCCTAAAACCACCCGGGCCATCTCCGCTCGGACCATGAGCGAATTGGTGGGTGATTGGCACCTTGATCCACCGGTGGAAAAACGATTCCTCACCCTTGATCCGCCCAGCATAAATGACAATACCCCGGACCTGCAACGCCTGTTGCGGGCCATCCGTAAGGGCTGCTACGACTGCGTCGAACCGACCTTCGACCACCCCCAGCTCCTCCAGGAACTTCCCTTTGTCTTACGTGAGAAAAACTGGGAGGTGACCGTACTGATGCTCCGTGGGAAACGCTCCGAGGAACCGGATCGGATCATTGCCGTGGAGGCCGGGAATACCACGGACCGCTTGTACGGTTTGGCCGTCGATATCGGGACGACCACAGTCTGCGGGATGCTGCTGGACCTCAACACCGGTCAGATCATGGCCGAATCCACCGCCTATAATGATCAGATCCGATACGGGGAGGATGTTATCTCCCGGATCATTTATTCCCAGCGGCCGGGCGGGTTGGCCAAACTGCAGGAACAGGTGGTCCGCACTATTAACAAGGTTATTGAGGCAGTCTGTAAGAGCGTAATCATCAGTCCCAGCGATATCAGCTATATCATGGCTGCCGGCAACACCGTGATGAGTCAGCTGCTCCTGGCGATCAATCCCAAGTATCTCCGGGAGGCACCCTACGTGCCTACTTCAAGTCAGATGCCATTGACTCGGGCCGCTTCCATCGGGGTCTACGCTCACCCGTCGGTTCGGCTCTTTCTCTACCCGTCCGTGGCTAGTTATGTGGGCGGCGATATAGTGGCCGGAGTTCATGCCTGTCAGATGCATAAAAGCCCGGCCCTGACCCTGTTCATCGATATCGGCACCAACGGCGAGATCGTGGTGGGTAATCAGGATTGGATGGCCTGCGCCGCCTGTTCGGCCGGTCCTGCTTTTGAAGGGGGCGGGATCAAACATGGTATGCGGGCCAATACCGGGGCCATTGAAAATTTTCATATTCATCCCGAAACCCTCGAACCGATGATCGTGACCATCGATCAGGCCAAGCCTTGCGGAATCTGCGGTTCCGGGTTGATCAGCATTGTCTCCGAATTGCTTGAGGCCGGGGTGATTGATCAGCAGGGTAAGTTTATACGTTCTTTAGAACATTCGAGAATTCGAGAAGGTAAGGATGGTCATGAATATGTCCTGGCCTGGGGTAAGGATTCGATGAACGGGGACGATATCGTCATCAACGAAGTTGATCTCGACAATCTGATTCGGGCCAAGGGGGCCATGTACGCCGGATACCTGACTTTGCTGGAGTCGGTGGGCATGACCTTCACTGATCTGGACCGGGTGATCCTGGCCGGTAACTTTGGGGCTTATATCGACCTGGAGCGGGCCATCTGTATCGGTTTGCTGCCTGATATCGACCGTGAGCGTTTCTATTACCTGGGCAACGCCTCACTCACCGGTTGTCAGATCAGTCTGGTGGACATCGGTCGGTTCCGGGAACGGGGTGATGTGGGCCGCTTGATGACTAATATGGAACTCAGCGAAAATCCTCGTTTTATGGAACATTATATGGCCGCTCTCTTCTTGCCCCATACTGACATGAGTCTCTTTCCCACGGTTAAGGCAACCCTTGAGCGCCTGTAAACACCAACGGCACTCATAATTGCAGCAGAGCGTCTCACCTGTTTGGTGCATTGCCCAGATAAGAGGTGAGACCACCTGTCTTATCTCCTGCTTGTTTTCTCCCATAGGGATGTATGCTCCTAATTACAGGGGTACAAATTCAAATAAATTTCCTTGGATTATACTCCCTGGATCAGTGAATTTATACTCCGGTGGGTAAGTCTTGGTGGTCAACCCTTAAGGTCTCATCCGGTTTGAGCAGGGCACTGGTGCGCCAGTCCTTGTCTCGTCTTCAGTCAGAATATTTTCACTCCCTTGCTTAGTATACTTCTCATGCAGTATCATTTCATATCGTCAGCGGGTTGGCGTTCCCTCCGAAAACAACTTCTGGAGGGAGCAGCAAGAACCAGCAGGATCCAGGATTATATTTTTATTCAGGGGATATGCTTCAGTGATCTTTCTTAACAGTACCAGCCAGCCATGAATACGCTTCTTCTGTTAGGCCTTGCCTTGGTCGCGGCCCTGGCCATCGGTCGTCTGGCTGGCCTGATCGGTCTCCCCCGGGTGGTGGGCTATATCTTCGCCGGTCTGTTCCTTGGCGATTCCGGTCTTCACATCCTCACCTCTTCTCTGGTAGATGCCTTTGCCCCTTTGGTGAATTTTGCCCTTGCCTTGATTGGTTTCATGGTCGGTGGGGAGTTGAAGTATGAAATCTTCCGTCGTTACGGCCGGCAATTTTTTATCATTCTGTTGTGCGAAGGTATCTTGGCCATGATCGTAGTTACCACCCTGGTTTGGTGGTGGACCGGCAATCCCGCCCTGGCCATTCTCCTTGGTGCATTAAGTTCCGCAACCGCACCGGCTGCTACGGTTGATGTTCTCTGGGAGTATAAGAGTCGGGGGCCGTTGACCACCACCATCCTGGCCATCGTCGCCCTGGATGACGGATTGGCCTTGATTCTCTATGGTTTTGCCTTTGCAGTTGCCCAGGCCCTCCTCACCGCCGACAGTATTACGCCGGTTGGTTTGTTCTTCGGACCTTTACGTGAAATTTTGGGTGCCTTGCTGCTGGGTTGCGCAACAGGTTTCTGTCTTGACCAATTGCTGCCGTTTCTCAAAAAAGACGAAGATCGCCTGGTTCTGAATCTAGGGGCGATCCTGTTGGCCGCCGGCCTTGCCATCAAAATGGATCTCTCATTGATTATGGTGAGTATGGCTATCGGGGCCTGGCTGGCCAATACGCACCGTCATCGGAACGAACAGAGCTTTGAGTCAGTGAAGCTTTTTACCCCGCCGATCTATACCTTTTTTTTCATCTTAGTCGGAGCCCGGCTTCGTCTTGACCTTCTCCCGCAACTGGGAGTTGTTGGACTGCTCTATATTCTCGGAAGGACCATGGGTAAATGGACTGGAGCCTTTATCGGCGGTCAGATCTCTGGTGCTGCGACCACGGTCCGTAAGTATCTCGGTCTTGCCCTGCTTTCCCAGGCGGGGGTCGCCCTGGGGCTCTCTCTGCATGTCTATGATCATTTTTCAAGTCAAGGTGCGGCTGGTCATGCCCTG
Source organism: Pseudomonadota bacterium (assembly GCA_018814305.1). Lineage (GTDB taxonomy): Bacteria > Desulfobacterota > Desulfobulbia > Desulfobulbales > JAGXFP01 > JAHJAA01. The sequence continues at coordinate 55,122 of JAHJAA010000089.1, read as the reverse complement.
GGGGTCACTGTCCTCAACGTCATTGCCGCCACTACTTTTATCGTTCAGATTCTCGGCCCACCGGCGGTGAAGATGGCTATTACCAAAGCTGGAGAGATCCCAGTGGTTCAGGAAGCCACCCCGCCGGTATCATTGCCCGAAAATTAGGAGTGACTCGTAAACGGAGGGAAGCCATGTTCGGCAAACTGGTTCGTGATTTTCGCCCCTATGAAACCGCCTCACAGGTGACCAGCGATGCTGAGCTTGCTTCAATCGTTCGGTCTTTTGTTCATGTCCCGTCCCTGCACCACGTCTGTGTCGTTGATGACCAGGGTCGTCTCCTGGGTCTCGTTAATCGTAAAAGACTGTTCAAAAGCATCTTTTCCCATTACGTTGCCGCAGATTCCCGGGTGAGTAAACTGCTGATGCTCCATCTCGCCGAGACCTCGGGCGACATCATGTTCACCCATGTCATTACCACCAATGAGGATGAGGAAATTGCGACGGTTATTTCGAAGATGATCGATAAAAACATTCGCGAGATTCCGGTGCTTGATGAAAATGGCGGGGTCATTGGCTTGCTCTCCCTGCTGATTCTTATGCAGAAATGGTTAGCCGAGCAGGAGGGCGGTTGAGTGCCATGATCGGCGCATTTGAGGGATTCGGTCTGCATAGGTTCAGGAGGGTTAAAGGACGGGGGCGATTTCCTGATATATGGAAGGAGTTGATAGCCATTGCAGAGTGGCAGTCCATGATCCAGAATGACGATTTCCGGCCGCCATTCCTCATATGCTGCTATAGCCTGTTTGCCGTCAGGGGCAAATCTGAGATCACAGATCTCGGTCGGGAGACCCAACTTGTAAAGCGATTGGATTACCTTGTCATCTTCAGCGGTCAGAATGCGCCTCTTTCTGGAAGCTGATCTTGATTGGTTTCCACCCTCGTGAGCGGGGAAGAAGTTTCTGGTGGAAGACGAGTTGCTTATGGTTCTAAATCCCGTTGGATTACGGTATCAAGCAACCAGTTTTGATCGTCGGTCCGGGGGTAATCGACATTGTAATGGAGTCCCCGTGACTCTTTACGGATCATGGCACAACGGATGATCAGTTCGGCAACCTGGGTGATATTGCGGAGTTCCACCAGATCCGGGGTCAGGAGATAATCCCGGTAATGCTGGTCTACCTCGGTCTGGATGTGATCCAGGCGGGTTTTGACCAGGTTCAGCCGTTTGTCGGAGCGGACAATCCCCACATAATTCCACATCAGCCGGCGGATCTGATCCCAGTTATGGGTGATCAGGACGCACTCCTCGATCCGTTCAGCCCGGCCCACCGACCAGTCCTGGATCTCTGGCAGTGTTACTCTTTGAAGTTTCGGCCAGTCCGCCGCGCATTGCTCGGCCGCCTGATGGGCAAAGACCACTGCCTCCAATAAAGAGTTACTGGCCAGGCGATTGCCGCCGTGCAGTCCGGTACAGGCGGTTTCTCCGAAGGCGAAAAGATTGGCGATGGAGGTGCGGCCCATCCGGTCAGTCACCACCCCCCCGCACATGTAATGGGCCGCCGGGACCACTGGAATGGGTTCGCGGGTGATATCGATTCCCAGGCTGAGGCAGGTTTGATGGATATTGGGAAAGCGGGAGCGGACAAAGTCGGCGGGCCGGTGACTGATATCGAGAAAGACACAGTCGTCACCGCTGGCCTTCATCTCAGCGTCAATGGCTCGGGCAACCATGTCACGGGTGGCCAGATCCCCCCGATCATCATACTGTTCCATGAAGTGGCGGCCACTGCGATCGAGCAGCCGGCCGCCCTCACCCCGGACCGCCTCCGAGATCAGAAAATTTTTGGTCTGGGCATGATAGAGACAGGTGGGGTGAAACTGGACAAATTCCAGATTCGCCACCCGGGCCCCGGCCCGATAGGCCATGGCAACCCCGTCGCCGGTGGCGATATCCGGATTGGTGGTGTAGAGATAGACCTTGCCGGTGCCGCCGGTGCAGAGCACGGTCACCCGCGCCCTCCAGGTGGTGATGGCGCCATCCGGCTCCAGGACGTAGGCACCCAGGCACTGGTCGGTAAATTGGGGAGGGGCGTTAAAGTCCTGATTGACCTTGGAGAGCATCAAAAGGTCAATGGCCAGATGGTCTTCCAGAACGGTAATCCGGTCATTGGCAGCCACGGCCTGGAGCAGAGCGCGTTCGATCTCCCGGCCGGAAAGATCCAGGGCATGGGCGATTCGTCGGGCCGAATGACCGCCTTCCCGGCCAAGATCAAGGCGGGAGCCGTCGGTTCGATCGGGTTGAAAGGCCACCCCGAGGGCAATCAGCTCTCGAATCCGCTCCGGCCCGTTTTCCACCACCATCCGGACAATATCTTCATGACAGAGCCCGGCGCCGGAGCGCAGGGTATCGGCCACATGAAGATCAAAGGAGTCCTCCGCCGAGAGTACCGCCGCGATCCCGCCCTGGGCCAGGTTGGTGGCCGTATCCACCTTGTTTTTTTTGGTGATCAGGACGACTCGGCCCAGCCGGGCTGCTTTCAAGGCAAAGGAAAGACCTGAGATTCCACTGCCGATCACTAAAAAATCCGTTGTTTTAGGCATCATTTCTCCCCGGCCGGGCGGAAATTTCTTCGTCTCGGTCTCGGTCAAGCCCGGAGCTGCCCCTTGACAGGCCCGGAATGTTCTGGTTTGTATGGTGGAATGAACGAATTAATTACAACCTCTGTTCTAGGAGGTTTTATCACGGATCAGGATCTTATTCATGAGTGAACCAAAACTTGTAATCTTCGATTGTGACGGAGTCATGTTCGATTCCCGAAACGCCAATTTAGAATTCTACAACCGGGTTTGCCGCCATTTCGGTCATCCCGACATGGATGAAGAGGAACTGGATTACGTTCATATGCACCATGTGGTCGATTCGGTCAACCATATCATGCGTCACTGGCCGGAAGAGCTGGAAGCGGCCCATCGGTATCGCCAGGGTCTTGATTACCGTGATTTTCTTCCATTCATGACCATGGAACCGGATCTGATCCCATTTCTTGAAGTGATTCTCCCGAACTGCCGGACCGCCATCAGCACCAACCGAACCACCACCATGGCCACTTTGCTCGATACCTTTGGTCTGCGGAAATACTTCGGCTTGGTCTTCACGGCCATGGATGTGGAAAATCCCAAGCCCCACCCCGAGGCCATTCACCGGATTCTGACCCACTACAACCTTACCGCCGGGGAGGGGGTGTTTATCGGTGATTCGGTGGTCGACCAGGAGCATGCCGCCCGGGCCGGGATGGCGTTGATCGCCTTTCGCAATCCCAAACTTACCGCCGAGTACCACGTCAATCGGTTCATGGAAATTCTCTCATTGCCGATTTTTCAAAAATGATCACCCCCCAATAACTTGCATGGATGAGGAACCTCGATCGCCATGAATTTAGATGTCGTCCATCGGATCCTGCTTGGCGGAGCGGATCTGGAAGAGAGCTGCCGGCTGGTGACCCGTTTTTTTGACCGCAATTTTCTGGTCAAATACGACCAGGTGATCATTCTCGAAGAGGAGTCCTGTTCCGCTGAAGATCCCCGTTTCTGGAGGCTGGTTGAGCAGGGTTTGTCTGAAAATCGTCAGGTGTTGTCCGGCTTGATCCGGGAATTGGCGGATGGCGGTTTTCACACCTTAAACGACCTTTCGACCATGACTCAGGGGTATGAGAGCAAGACCCTCCATACCATCACCCACCTTCTGGACGGATTTTTCGGAATCGACACCGTGTTTTATAACCTGGAAGAAGACTCCCATCAGTTGGGTGAACAACTCAGGGTTCGAATCCTCAGGGAGCCTGGAACATTCTGGCTGGTCACGGTTCAAGGCCAGTCCGGGGGGAGTAGTTCGGAGCTCTTTGCTCGACTCCGAAAATTCGAGTTGTAACGGACTCCTTCGTTTGGGGCCCTGATCGCAGATATCTCACACCTTGGTCCAGGCTTTAATGGTGATGGTGGTGGCCGTGGTGTTCAAGGGGGCCGCCCAGGGAGGCCAGGGCCTCGGTGAGCGCAGCACCTGCCGCCTCCAGTGATTGTACCGCCTCGGCGAATTTGGCCGCGGCCTCCTCTGTTTCGCTTCTGCCTTCAAAGGTCTGTTGCCATTTGATGAATTCGGCAACATGGCTGTTGTTGTGCTCAATCCAGTGGGGCAGCATCACCCGTACTTTTTCCAGTTCGGTCAAATCACCCATTTTTGTCCTCCAGTATCATAGGGATTGGTTTCCCCAGAAAGACCTTGCCATTTAAAAAATCGATTCGGATCACCTGGACCCCGGGGATCAGCTTCGGCTCTTCAAAAAAGGCCGACATCCGGACCCCATCGGCGGTTGTCTCCAGCATGGTCACCCCGTCCATGATCGGCTCGGTGTGGTCGTTTTCTTCCAATACTACGCTCATCTGGCACATCGTTTCACCTCCAAAATTCACCGCTCGGTCGCTCCCTGCCGTGTTAGCAGATGTTTCAGTCCCGGAAGAGCTCCTCTCTTGCCGCCTCAAAGGTCTTGCAGCTCACTATCTCCATCTGCAACCGTCTTGTTTGACGCTGGATCTTGGACCTCTTAACCCAGGATGAAAAAAGTGCTATAGTCTGATACCCTTGAATTTTACCTCTTCCGAGTAAAATAGCAAACAGAGGATATGCATGATATCTCTTGAAATCCAGAAGGTTTTACAGGACTTCCGAACCATTGCCGTGGTCGGTCTTTCCCCCAAGGAGAATCGGCCCAGCAATCAGGTGGCTCGCTATCTTTTGGCAGCGGGATATACCATTTTTCCGGTTAATCCCGGCCAACGTGAAATTCTCGGGTTGCCCTGTTATGGGAGCCTTGAAGAGATCCCGACCCCGGTGGATATCGTGGATATTTTTCGCCGGCCCGAGGATATTCCGCCGATTGTTGAAAGCGCCATTAGCGTGGGGGCCAAAGTGATCTGGATGCAACTCGGCATCGTTCATGATCAGGCTGCCGCCCGAGCCGAGGCAAGTGGGCTTACGGTGATCATGGATCGCTGTATTGCCATTGATCATCAAAATTTGGCGAAGTTGTAAGGGATGTCGGGTGTTGCTCGCTTCAAACAACGGGAAGATCATTTTCTTGTCTGATAGAATTTCTGTTTTCTTGATAATTGGAATGTTGACTTTTGCTCCGATTGGTAGTTCTTTGAGAATCGTATTCAGGTAATACTTTCGTAGGAACAGTAACTTGTACTATTAGAAGAAACGATGGCAGGTGGATCCATGCCCCCTTGGTTTATTCGAAAAAAAGAAAGACGACAGAGCAAACGCTATTACTATCCCCCGAATAAGGGGCCTTTTGCCGTTGAAGGCCCCACCGCGGGGAGGTTGGGCCAGATCGCCGATATCAGCCTGGGCGGGCTTGCTTTTTACTATCTCTATGACGGAGAGGAGTGGTCGAACCTGGGAATAAAGCTCTCGATGGTGTTGAATTTGGAACGCGATGAAGATATCGAGATGTCACTGGAAACGGTTTCGGATCGTCTCGTTCAGAAAAATTACCATTCCTCCGGATCCAGTTTACGAAGGCGCAGTGTGCGTTTCGCCGAGCTTTCTCCTTCGGCCGGGGACGCCCTGGCTGCCTATATTGATTTACAATTTCAATAATTTTTTCTTGTTTCATCCGCTAAAGGAGTTGGGTGAGCCCCTTCAATATTTTGCAGGGTTGCCCCTTCTCGTCTTCTTGACTTTTCCTGTGAATTCCGCTAGAGTCATCCGCTTTCTCATTACGAGCTAATTCTTTGAAGATCCATAGCAAAACGGCCCTGCGGCAATCCCTGGCGGATCACCGGAGGCCGAAGGCAAAAGGTGCCTGCGAGGGGTCTGCCCGGAAATAAACAGAGGTTCCAGGAAGAGGGGGGTACGCTTTTGGCAGTAAAAGCATTAAAGGGCTTCAAGGATATTCTGCCCGAGGAAACGCCACTCTGGCAAAGGATCGAGACCACTGCCCGAAACATATTCCAGCGCTATGGCTTCAATGAAATCAGGGTCCCGATCCTCGAAAAGACCGAACTCTTTGTCCGCTCCATTGGCGAGACCACCGATATTGTTGAAAAGGAGATGTATACCTTTACTGATCGAAACGGTGGCCAACTCACCCTCCGACCCGAGGGAACCGCTTCGGTGCTCCGTTCCTTTATTGAGCATAGTCTCCATCTGCTGCAACCGATCCAACGGCTCTATACCATCGGACCCATGTTCCGCCATGAACGGCCCCAGAAGGGCCGACTCCGCCAGTTTCACCAGATGTCGGTGGAGGTTCTAGGGGCTGATACCCCGCTGATTGATGCAGAGTTGATGGCCATGGCCTGGCAGATTTTGCAGGAACTGGGCCTCACTGCCAGCCTGGAGATCAACTCGCTGGGGTGTCCGGCGTGCCGTCCCGCCTATAATCAGGCCCTTCGTGATTTTGTTGATCAAAAGACCGCGACGCTCTGCCAGGACTGTGAACGTCGTCGGCAAACCAATCCCTTACGAATCCTTGATTGTAAAAATGAGTCCTGCCGGGAACAGTTTCAGGGGGTTCCGGAACTGCCTGATCATCTTTGTGCCGATTGCACCGCCCATTTTCAGGAAGTGCGCCGTTACCTGGACCTGCTGGCCATTCCGTATGGAGTCAATCCTTTTATGGTCCGAGGGCTCGACTACTATACCCGGACCACCTTTGAGCTGGTTACCGGTGATCTCGGCGCCCAGAGTGCGGTTGGCGCCGGAGGGCGCTATGATGGATTGGTCGCTCAACTGGGGGGACCGGATCCGATGCCGGGAATCGGTTTTGCCATGGGTATGGAACGGCTGGTTCTTTTGCTGCAGCAGAAGCAATCTGAGCCGATCCCGGTTCAATGTGATCTGTTCATTGCCGCGCTGGGTGAGGAGTCCCGTAATCTGGCCTTCAGGCTTAACCAGAGGCTCCGGGGGGCAGGTCTCTCCTGCGCCATGGATCCCTTGGGTCGGAGCCTTAAGAATCAGATGAAGCAGGCAGGTCGCCTCAATGCCGGCCGGACCCTGATCCTGGGGGAAGAAGAACTGCGGAACGGAGTGGTCATCTTGCGGAATATGGAGACTAGAGAACAGGAAGAAATTCCCTTGAACCAGGATCTGGAGGTCTGGGGTCCTGAGTTGATCGATAAATTACCTGGAGCAAAATCAGCATAGTTGAGTATTGTGCCGGCTTTGTTTTCATCCTTTGCCGGCAGAGATTAAGACTGAAAGTGATATTAACCAAATAATTTCCGAGTTCATTCCCGGACATAAGGAGTCAATCCCATGGAATCGATGGGCACCCTGAAGAGATCCAATTACTGTAACGACCTTAATCAGACCCATATTGGTCAAGAGGTCACCCTGATGGGCTGGGTCCTCCGCCGGCGAGATCACGGCGGGGTTATTTTCATCGATCTGCGTGACCGCTATGGTCTGACCCAGGTGGTCTTTAACCCCGAGCTGAATGCAGAGGTCCACGCCAAGGCCCACGGTCTGCGGAGTGAGTGGGTCATTGCCGTCCGTGGTCGAGTCAGTGGTAGGCCGGACGGGATGGTCAATTCGAAACTGGCGACCGGTGAGATCGAAATCCTGGTTGATGAACTCCGGATCCTCAATCGGAGCAAGACCCCTCCTTTTCCACTGGACGAGGATGTCGAGGTCTCCGAAAACCTTCGACTTAAATATCGCTATATCGACCTGCGCCGGCCCCAGATGGCCGAGGCCCTGGTTAAACGCCATCAGGCGTGCCAGGCGATTCGTACATTTCTGAATGACTTGAATTTTCTGGAGATTGAAACTCCGGTTCTAACCCGCTCCACTCCGGAAGGCGCCCGGGACTATCTGGTGCCGAGCCGGGTCAATGCCGGCCGTTTTTATGCCCTGCCCCAGTCCCCGCAGCTCTTCAAACAGCTGTTGATGGTGGCCGGAATGGACCGCTATTACCAGATTGTCAAGTGCTTCCGGGATGAAGACTTGCGGGCCGATCGCCAGCCTGAGTTCACCCAGATTGATATGGAGATGTCCTTCATCACCGAGGAGGAGATCATCGAGGTGGCCGAAGGGATGATCAACCGCCTCTTTCAGGCGACCTTAAATCTTGAGGTGGCCCCCCCATTTCCCCGGATCACCTATCGCGAGGCCATGGATCGCTTTGGCACCGACCGGCCCGATACCCGTTTCGGTCTGGAACTGACCAGCCTCACCGAGGTGGTCAAGGACTGCTCTTTCAAGGTGTTTAAGACCGTGGTGGAAAAGGGCGGCATGGTTAAGAGTATCAATGCCAAGGGCTGTGCGGATTTTTCGCGGAAGGATCTGGATGATCTCACCAGCTATGTGGCCAATTTCGGGGCCAAGGGTCTGGCCTGGGTCAAGATGAAGGAGAATGGCGAATGGCAGTCACCCATTGCCAAGTTCTTCACCGAAGAGGAACGGAAGGCCATGGCTGCTACCCTGGGTGCTGAAACCGGGGATCTCTTGTTCTTTGTGGCGGACACCCCGGCTGTGGTCCATGCGGCCCTGGCCGAACTTCGACTTGAGTTGGCCCGGCGGCTGGGTTTTATGCCAGCGGGGAGTTTTAATTTTATCTGGGTCACCGATTTCCCCCTGGTGGAGTATGACCAGGAGGCCAAACGTTTTACCGCAGTACACCATCCCTTTACCGCCCCCCGGGAGGAGGATCTGGAGCTTCTGGAATCTGATCCGGGCAAGGCCCTCAGCCGGGCCTATGATCTCGTTTTAAACGGGACTGAAATCGGCGGCGGCAGCATCCGTATCCATCAAATGGAACTCCAGGAAAAGATCTTCCTGGCCTTGGGGATTACCCCTGAGGAGGCCCGGGAAAAGTTCGACTTTCTGCTCCAGGCCCTGGAACTGGGCGCCCCACCCCATGGCGGCCTGGCCTTTGGTCTTGACCGCTTGATGATGATCCTCTGTGGTCGCGAGAGCATCCGTGACGTCATCGCCTTCCCCAAGACCCAGAAGGCCGGCTGCCCCATGACCGATGCCCCGGCCTCGGTGGCCCGCAAACAGCTGACCGAGCTCTCTCTTCGTCCCGATTGGAAAGAGGATTAAGCTGAAAGTGTTTATCGTCATGACCTGACGTTGACTCTTGGGGTCTGGCGGACTTGGAGAATTGTATTATCCCGGTTGGAGAGCAGGGTAGAACCGTTGAAAGATCCGTCCTTCAGGTCCTCCCTTTGAGACAGTCCTCAACAATTTCGCGGATCTGGGGATCGGGATCATCGGTGAGGGCGGCGAGGTGGTGAAGAGCGTCGGGGCTGTTGATTATACCCAGGATGGTGCAGGCCTCGCCCCGGATAAAGGGGGTCGGGTCGGTCAGTAATGGCAGGAGTGAGGGGATGGCCTGCCTGACCTCTTCAGGGTGGGTTGTCACCAGTTCTTCAAAGAGGACCGCGACTCCCATCCGGACCATGAACCGTTCGTCCTGTACGAGTTCACCAGTTAAACGATACCACTGTGGTTCCTTGCGGAAGAGGGCTGCTATGTTGTCCATATGCCCCAGTTCCAGAAATTCACCGATCACGCGGACCATTTCCAGGTCACTGATTTCATCCATCGGGACCTCCATGTATAGGTTGTGGGGTTCTCCTTCAGTTACCGTGGGTAACGATCAGCAGAATCGCGTACCCCCCGAAACCCGCCAGGAAAGGATCAGCAGGCAAGGTCCTCGAATTGGCAACAAATAGACTTGTCATGCACGACAACAGTAGTTAAGATATTCCTGATCTTGAAAAAACCTGATCGGATGACTCGATTTTTTTACTGAGGAATCTCAAACGGCGCGACAATTATTTAGCTGTTTGTGAAAATATTGACCATTTCTCGAAAAGTTTCCCCAAATAGCTCACAAAGGAGAACATTCATGGCCGGAGCCAATGTAACACATCTTACTGATGCGGATTTTGAAGCGACCATTAAGAGCAGCACCCCTTGTCTGGTCGATTTTTGGGCCCCTTGGTGCGGTCCCTGTAAGGCCATCGGCCCGGTGATTGAAGAATTGGCTGATTCCTACGCCGGTAAGGTGGTGGTCGCCAAGATGAATGTGGATGAAAATCCGGCCACCCCGGGTAAATTCGGGATCAGAGCCATCCCCACTCTTATTCTCTTCAAGGATGGCAATGTGGTTGATCAGGTCACCGGAGCCGTAGGCAAGGCCCAGATTCAGACCATGCTGGACCGGGCAATTTAAGCTGGTTTTCGTCCAGTTTGAACGTTTCCGGACGAACCCCTTGGAACTTCAACGAAAAGATCATTTATGATCGGCAATAATGACCAGAAAAGGCTCGGCGCGGTCCGAGCCTTTCTTTGTTAAAGAACTATGGCAGACTATCAACTTATAATTGTCGGTGGCGGACCTGGTGGGCTGACCGCTGGACTTTATGCGGCCAGAGCCCGCTTGAAAACGGTACTTCTTGAAAGGGGCGTTCCGGGGGGGCAGATCCTGAACACCGACTGGATTGATAATTATCCCGGTTTTCCTGACGGGATATCCGGTTTTGATCTGGCGGATAAAATGAAGGCCCAGGCGGATCGGTTTGGTCTTGAGATCAGAAATGGAGCCGAAGTGACCGGTATGGATCTCGGGGCTGCCAGCAAGAAGATCCAACTCGCCGATGGCAATGAAATCACCACCCAGGCGGTGATTCTGGCCACCGGCGCCAGGCCCAACATCCTTGGGGTTCCCGGCGAGAAGGAGTTGGCCGCCAAGGGGGTATCGTACTGTGCGACCTGTGACGGACCTTTTTTCCGTGATCAGGAAATCGCCGTGGTGGGCGGCGGCAATACCGCCGTCCAGGAGGCGATGTTTTTGACCCGTTTTGCCAAAAAAGTGACCCTTATCCATCGTCGGGATCAGCTTCGTGCCACCACGATTCTTCAGGATCAGGCCAAAGCCAATCCGAAAATCGAGTTCCTCTGGAATTCCTACGTTAAAGAAATTCGTGGCACCAACGGGGTCGAAGAACTCGCACTCCGTGATACCGAGGGCAAGGAGTCCACCCTGGCTGTTCAGGGGATCTTTGTCCTGATCGGGGTGATTCCAAACAATGAAGTGTTGCCAGCCGACCAGTTGACGCTCAAGAATGGATTCGTGGTTACCGATGCTGAGATGCGGACCAATATCCCTGGAGTGATGGCGGCAGGTGACATCTGTTCCAAGAATGTCCGTCAAATTATCAATGGAGCCGGTGAAGGGGCTGTGGCAGCACTCTCGGCTGAAGATTATCTTCTGGAAAAGGCATCGGAGCAGACGTGTTAAGACCCCAACAAATAGGCGTTTTCCTATATGGTTCTCTTTTGCTCATGGCCTTTTTGCTCCAGGGTGGTTGCGCCTCACTGGAAGATCAGGTCGCTCCGGCGGAGGAATTGACCAGTAAAGCCATGGAGCGCTTTGGTAAGGGAAACTACTACAGTGCCAATGAGATCTTTAATACCATCAAGGAGCACTATCCCTTTACCCGTTTTTCTCTCCTGGCCGAATTGAAATCAGCAGACTGCAAGTACTACCAGGATGAGTATGAAGAGGCCTTGAAACTCTATGCGGAGTTTGAAAAAAATCATCCGACCAATGAGGCCATGCCCTATGTCTTGTTTCAGGTCGGGCGCAGTCATTTTCTGAGTCTGTCCACAATTGACCGGGATCCCGGCCAGGCCACCGAAACCATCAGCAGTCTTGCCCGATTGCTCAAGACCTATCCCAATTCACCTTACACCGAAGAGGCAAAGGTGTTAATCGACAAGTCCCGTAATTTTCTCGCTGACCATGAGCTCTATGTGGCAAATTTTTATTTTCGGACCAAGGAAGTTGGGCAAGCCGAGAAACGGGCCCGTGAACTTGCCCAGGTGTATCCAGGCACTGAGGCTGCCCAGAAGGCCCTTGAGTTGCTGAAGAAAATTGAAAGCCTTCCGACAAAAGGTGAGCGGTCTCCAGAGCTGACCGGCGAAGAAGAGTAAACGGGAGGTTAATCCTTGACGCGCTGCTTCCGGGTCGTTTTGTCGTACCGCTCCTGTTCACTGTAAATGCAGCCGCAATACGGTTGGCGGTAAAGCTCCATGGCAACAGCGCCGTCGATTCCTTCCTGCCATCCTTCCCGAAAATCCCGGTAATAAAAGGGGACACCCTCCTCTTCCGCCACTTCTTCCCCGATCCGCCGAATGGCCTCATGCTTCTGGTACCGACTATAGAGCAGGGTTGAGGAAAAGGCCTCGGCTCGCTGTTCTTTGGCAACTTTAGCCGTAGCTACAAGCCGCATCCGGTAACAGATCAGGCAGCGGTTCTCTTCGTGAAATACTACCTCCCGCAGATACTCTTTGAGACCGTAGCGACGATCATATGCCATCTGGAATCCGGTTTGCCGACAGAATTCCTCCAGGGCAGTGAGCCGCCGCTTGAATTCCTGAAACGGATGGATATTGGGATTATGAAAATATCCGGCCAGGGAATACCCCTCTTCCGTTAAAATTCGATAAGGATAAACCGTACAGGGCCCACAACAGACATGCAGTAGAATGTTCATGATTCGTTGGTCATGGAGAATACTGAAAAATGGGAAAATGAGCAGGGGTGATGCAGATTTGCGTGATTTTGAATGGCCGCTATAGCATTACTATGCAGCCGTTCAAAATCACGTGAAGATGCGCCGCCCCTGCTCATTTTCCCCCTTTGTAGAGGCGGCAGTCGATTCCGTAGTTGCCAATCTTGTAGTTGATGATCCGGAGTGACGAGCCCAATACGGCAGCCGCCTGGGTCTGATTGCCCCGGGTTTTTTTGAGGGCGGAGATGATCAGTTCCCGTTCAAAATTCTCCACGGCCTGGGCGAAAGAAACATCTTCATCAGCCCCGCGGATGGCTTCCGAGGTCTGCAGGCTTGGGGGGAGGTGATAACTCTTAATGGAGTCGTCATCACAGATAATAACCGCCCGTTCGATACAGTTTTCCAACTCCCGAACATTGCCCGGCCAGTGATACTGCATGAGCAGATCGATAGCTGGAGTCGAGATCCGTTTGATCTGTTTGCTGTTTTCCCGGCAGTATTTATCCAAAAAATATTCGGCCAGCAGCAGAATATCGGTGCGGCGGTTGGCCAGGGAAGGGATATAGATGGGAAAGACGTTTAGCCGGTAATAGAGGTCTTCCCGGAAGCTGCCGTTTTCCACAGCCTCCTCCAGATTTTTATTAGTTGCCGCAACCAGTCGGGATTGGCTCTTAATGACCTTGATCCCGCCCAGGCGGTGGAACTCGCGGTCTTGGACGACATTGAGCAGTTTTACTTGGATACTATGGGAGAGCTCCCCGATTTCATCGAGGAACAAGGTGCCGCTGCCAGCCAGTTCAAATCGGCCGACTTTGGTGGCATGGGCCCCGGTGAAGGCCCCTTTTTCATGGCCGAACAATTCACTTTCCAGGAGGGTTTCAGGCATGGCTGAACAGTTGACCACCACAAAGGGATCCTTGGCTCGTTTGCTGTTGTAATGGAGGGCTTTGGCGATCAGGGTCTTGCCGGTTCCGGAATCGCCGCGCAATAAGACCGTGGCGTTACTGTCCATGACCCGGTGCATCATCTCGTAGACCTCTTGCATTCGACTGCTGTTGCTGACGATCTGCTCGAACTGGTACTTGCCGGACAACTCCATCTTCAGCCGCCGGTTCTCGGTCTGCAGACGTTCCCGTTCCTGATTGACCGCTTGAATTCTGGTGACACTCTGGGCGATCAGACCGCTGATCACCGTGAGGAATTGGAGGTCTTTCTCGAAATTCATGCCATGGTGATAGGCCCGGTCCACGCTCAATGCCCCGATGGTCTCACGGCTTCTCTTGATGGGGACGCAGATAAAGGAAATCGATTCATTTTTGACGGTGTCGCGGGATCTGGTCCGGTTGAGGAAGAGCGGTTCCTCACTGATCTGTGGTACTACGATGGGGGTGCCGCCCGCCACCACTCGACCGGTGATGCCTTCGCCGATCTTATATTTCCCGAGTTTCCTGGCCTCGGGGGTCATCCCGTGGGCCACTTCGATCTCCAATTGTCCGGTGGCTGGATTGACGATGGTCACGGTAAAGTTGGTCATGTCGGTGGTGCGTTCAAGAACTTTCATGACCTCTTCCAGGCATTCCCTCAGGTCAAGGGAAGAGGCCAGGGCCCTGGTGATTTCATAAAGACTGCTGAGGTCGGCAAAATCTTGTTCGGTATGGAGTTGATCGGTCATCTGGGTTGGCACCGCGGTTTTTAGTGGTGGAGAATGGTGGAATTGGCACTCGTCCTTCGCTGAATGTTCAGGGTGTCATGGTGCCACAAAAATGTTCCTCATCTAGAGTATTTTTCTACATTTTTGTATCAACTAAAACATAATGGATTCTTGTCGACAAAACCAGTAGAAAAAGTGGTTTTTAAAAGCTTGTGAATGGTGGGGTCCTACCTTCGGACGAGGAATTTTCTTACAGCGGGGCCTGGGAAAATTGAATATATTTGCTTGATTTGGTTAAGGTGCAAAAAAAAAATAGGGATTGGCGCTGGAGCCAGCCAGGAAAAATGGATACCGGGAAACCTCTCGGGAAAACCCAACAATATCGTTCAATAAGGATACCCCATGGAACAATTCAATAATGTCAGTGTGATCAAAAAGGCGAATATCTATCATGACGGCGGGGTGACCAGCCGGACCATTCTGTTTGGCGATGGGTCCAAGAAAACCTTGGGGGTCATGCTGCCTGGGGAGTATGAATTCAACACTGCGGACAAGGAGATAATGGAGATCTTTTCCGGCGACCTTGAGGTTCTGTTGCCCCAGGAGCAGGTCTGGCGGACGATCAAAGGTGGCGAGGCCTTCGAGGTCCCGGCCAACGCTAAATTCAATCTCAAAATCAAGAGCGTTACGGATTACTGCTGCTCATTTATTAAGTGATCAGATGGTCATTGGGTGGCCTGATGGCGGCTCCCGGTGATGGTCGGCAGTAGCCCGCCCTGGTGCACGGAAGCGGATTCTCTGCTCTGGGGCAAATACCTTTGATTGTTCTGGTTCGATTGTCTCAGGTCTTTGGTGGAAAACTGTTGAGGAAATCCTTTAATACCCCGGCCCAGATGGTATAACCAAAATGGCTGAGATGGACTTCATCCTCAAGGACGTCGGCCAAGGGGTGGCCGACGGAATCGACCATGTGGGTGTGGACATCAAGATAGTGGGCTCCGTAGCGGGGGCTCAGGTCTTTGAGCTGGGCGTTGACCCGGGGGAGAGTGTCTGCGGCCAGATAGCGCAAGTCCATGGGCAGGAGACTGTTGGCCACCAATTCCGCTCCGGGATAACCTTCCTGGAAGATGGTCAGGATCTTGCCGTAGTCGGCAAAAAAATTGAAGTCCTGCATAGCCACATTGTTGGTGCCGATCATTACCAGCACCAGATCCGGTTCCTGTTGTTGCCGGACGATCAGTTCGGCCCGGCGGCGGAGTTCCCCCACTGATTCTCCTGACCAGCCCAGATTCTCAACCATCCAATGAGGAAACCAGGCCTGCCAGTTGCCATATTCGATCATCGAATCCCCCACCAGCATGAGTCGATGTTGTTTGGTCCCCTTCATTGCTTTAAACCTCCTTGCTTTCTTCGAACGGCTTCCGGTTGAGAGATCAGGACGACACCACCCATCCCAAGGACCGAGACCCGGTTGGTTCTGGCCGGGGGAGCCTTCGTCTCAGCGAGGATATCCTGGTTGCCGGTTGCCCCTGTATTAATCAGGCGATGCCACTTCCGTCCGGCTGGAGGGATCGGCAAAGTGAAGGTGGCCTGTTTCAGGCCGCCGTTCAGGAGGATCACAAAATCGTCATCCCAGCGTTCAGTGGCCTCTCCGCCTAATAAGGTAAGGCCAAGGGTCTTGTTTTTCGGTGACCAGTCAGGCGCGTCGGGTGCCAGCCCCTGCCAGCGGATCTCTTCGGAGCCGGGTGGGCGTTCATGGAAGAAATCCGCCCGCCGGAAAATGGGATGGCGATGACGCAAATCGATCAGCATCCGGAAGAAATGGTGGAGGGAGCGGTTTTCTTCGAGGAGATTCCAGTTCAACCAGCTGACCGAATTGTCTTGGCAGTAGGCATTATTGTTGCCTTGTTGGCTTCGGCCGAACTCATCGCCAGCCACCATCATTGGAGTTCCCTGGGAGAGAAAGAGAATGATCGCCAGGGTTCTGACCCGACGGGCCCGAAGTGCGATAACCCGGGGATCGTGGCACTCGCCTTCCACTCCGCTGTTCCAGCTTACATTGTTATTATCACCGTCTCGGTTATCTTCACCGTTCTCTTTATTATGCTTTCGTTCGTAGGCCACCAGATCAGCCAGGGTAAAGCCATCGTGACTGGTGATGAAATTAATGCTGTTGAACGGGGCCAGGCCGTGGCGCTGGTATAGGTCGGCGCTTCCGCTGATCCGGGTGGCCAGGACCGAAACGGTGTTATCGTGTCCGGCCATAAAGGCCCGGACATCGTCCCGGAACCGACCGTTCCATTCCGCCCAGCGAGGGTGCGGAGAGAAGCTGCCCACCTGATAGAGCCCTGAGGCGTCCCAGGCTTCGGCGATAATCTTAGTCCCGGCCAGTACAGGGTCTTCGGCGATCTGCTCAATCATGGGAGGATTTTCCAGAACATGGCCTTTTGAGTCTCGACCCAGGACCGAAGCCAGATCAAAACGGAAGCCATCCACGTGCATCTCCACCACCCAGTATCGGA
Organism: Pseudomonadota bacterium; assembly: GCA_018814305.1. Classification (GTDB taxonomy): domain Bacteria; phylum Desulfobacterota; class Desulfobulbia; order Desulfobulbales; family JAGXFP01; genus JAHJAA01. The sequence goes on along the minus strand of JAHJAA010000089.1, from coordinate 38,379 downwards.
GACAATCCATGATGAGACTTCGAACCAGGGGGTGGTTGCAGTTCATGGTGTTGCCGCAGCCGGAAAAGTTGAGATACTCCAGATCCTTGCCGAGAATATAGTAGATCGAATTGTCGAGTCCCCGGAAGCTATAGACCGGACCGTCAGCACCACCCTCGGCCGTATGATTGAAAACGATATCGAGAATAACCTCAATACCCGCCTGGTGAAGGGCCTTGACCATGGCCTTGAATTCATTGACCTGATTGCCATTCCGGCCGTTAACCGCATAGGCTGCCTTGGGTGCGAAAAAGGCCAGGGGGCTGTAGCCCCATAAGTTTTTCAGGCGGACTTTGGTTCGGGGATTGCGGGTGATGAGTTCGTTTTCATTGAACTCGGTAATGGGCAGCAATTCCACCGCCGTAATTCCGAGATCCTTGAGATATGGAATTTTTTCGACAATCCCTTGATACGTGCCTGGATACTCGACACCGGAAGTTGAATGACGGGTAAAGCCTCTGACATGGAGCTCATAGATCACCGAATCCTTTAAGGGAATACCTAAGGGGCGATCCCCTTCCCAATCGAATTCATCGGTGATCAGGCAGCATCGTCGCTGGTATGATGCGTAAGGATCAGCGGTCGAGGTGCGGTGGTACTCCTCACCCCACACCGAGCCGCCGGTCAAGGCCCGAGCATAAGGGTCAAGCAGGATTTGGTCACCCTTGAAGTGATGCCCAGCCCCTTGGGGATCCCAGGGTCCTTCAACCCGGTAGCCGTAGCGAAGACCCGGATCCAGGTCATGGACCAGGGTATGCCAGATGTTGCCGGTGCGGTTGGTAACCGGGTCCAGGACGATTTCAGCGCATTGTTCCCCGGCCCCGCTTTTGAAGAATAAAAGAGAAACCGCCGTGGCATGGCGTGAGAACAGGGAAAAGTTAATCCCACCGCGAACCGGGGTGGCCCCCATGGGGAGCGGTGAACCGGGACTTGAAATAAAAGAGGAGTTCTTTTTGTGTGCAGGCATTTTTTTATTGACTCAACAGGAATAATTATTAATACTAAAAGAAATAAGACAAAAAAAGTCTTATATTGTTCTCATCTCATATTACCAGGTGAAAGAGGGTTCATATAGAGGTGATCAAGCTTTTTGAAGTATACGCTATCTGCACTGTCATTAAAATTATGAAAGTTAAAATGATTCACGTCAAGAACGATCACCGAAGGAGGAATACATGGATCTCGCACAAACCCTGCAATTGACTGGGGACGTCCCCTTTTCCATCGACTGGGAAATTACCCCCACCTATACCTTTACCATGTTTGAAAGTTGGGGCGGGAAGAACGGTGAGAGGATCCGGAACAATGACGAGAAATTTTATTATTTCTACGTTGATGGCTGGGAGAAGCCCTTTGGCCTGTACCTGATGGAGCGGGGGGTCAAACACGCCCGGATTATGGCCCGGATCAAGGCTCCCCAGGAGTTGATCGATCAATGTGCTGCAGATGAAGGTCGCTCCATCTCATTGGATAAGAGCTACGCGGTCAACCAGGCCATGCGGCAATGGTTGATTGAAAATATTATCGATGGGCACAATCTGTCCCTGGTGGAATCGTTGATCGGTGAGGTAATCCGGGAAGATCTGACCACCAAGCTCCCTGGCAAGGAGGTTGTTACCGACGATCTAATCAGCAGAACGGTCCGCTCGAATCCCCTGACGTTCAGCGATGATGAGTTAAAAGAGGCCATTGTTGCAGGGAAATACTTTGATAGTAGCACCAATCCCGAGGGGGGTGTTGAATCCTTCCTGGTGGATAACGGTGATGCACTCACTGTCACCGAACGGGTCACCGGCATCATGTGGCAACGTGGCGGTTGTGATCTGACCAACATTCACAAGGTCAAAAGTTATGTTGATGAACTGAATCATCAGAAATTCGCCGGTTACAGCGACTGGCGACTGCCAACCATTGAAGAGGCCATGTCCCTTCTGGGGAAAGCAAGCAACCCCAAGGGTCTCCATATTGATGCCAGTTTTTCTTCAGACCAGCCCTTCATTTTTTCCGCCGATCAACGGCGGCCTGGGGGATACTGGTTTGTTGACTTCAAGCAGGGGGCCACATTCTGGGCCTCCGGCACGATCCCCGGAGGTTTCGGCAGGGCTTGTCGCTCAACTGTCTGAGCTCTCCGCGGTCAAGTAGTCCTTTTTCTCCTTCGCCGGCCTGAGTCCTTCCTCCCTAGGGGCTCAGGCCGGTCCCCTTTTTGATTCCCCCCAAAAGCTATCGTCATCCCGCAATTTTTTTTTGTGGGAACATTGACAGATCCCCCCTCGGTTTTTATCTTCTAGCCAACTTGTCACATGACAAGGCTTGGCCCGCATTCCCGGTGGGCTTATCAAGACCAGGGTCCGGATAATCATCCGGCAGGATCACCAGCCTCGGCTTTATTCAGTTTGATTTATTCGCTATCAACGGTACCCTGGGCAGGCGGATCGGGGCTGGCCTGGGAGTGTGCTTTGAGGCTCGGTGTTTTCTGGCCCCATTTTCGGGTCGGCACCCGGTAAAAAGGCGTGGCTCCCTCCAGCCGCTTCCGGTTGGATCTACGAAAGAATCAGGAGACAGGACAACAATCATGACAACCGATATCAAAGCTATTACCGAAAAGGCCGAACAGGAATGTATCCTCTTGAACCAGATTCGCCGCGAACTGGGCAAGGTTATCGTTGGCCAGAGCGAACTGGTGGATCGATTACTCATTGCCCTCCTCTGCAACAGTCATGTCCTTATTGAGGGACTTCCCGGATTGGCCAAGAGTCTCACCGTTACCACCCTGGCCCGGGCCATTGCCGCCTCATTTCACCGGATCCAGTTCACTCCGGATCTTCTGCCCGGCGACCTGATCGGAACCTTGATCTATAACCCCAAGAGTGGTGAATTCACCACCCGCAAGGGCCCGATCTTTACCAATATTATCCTGGCCGACGAGATCAATCGGGCCCCGGCCAAGGTCCAGAGCGCGCTGCTCGAAGCGATGCAGGAGCGGCAGGTGACCATCGGCGACACCACATATCCTCTGGATGAACCATTCATGGTCCTGGCCACCCAGAATCCGGTGGAGCAGGAGGGGACCTATCCGCTGCCTGAGGCTCAAGTGGATCGGTTCATGTTGAAGCTTTCCATCACCTATCCGACTCCCACCGAAGAACGGGAGATTCTTCGGCGGATGGCGACGTCGACCCCGCTGCCCGAGATCACTCCGGTTATTGGCGCGCCCGAAATAACCCGCTTGCGCCAATTGACCGATCAGATTTATCTGGATGAAAAGATCGAAGAGTATATCGTCAACCTGGTGACCGCCACCCGCCAACCGGACCGCTATGGCATCGATCCGGAACTGATCCGCTACGGGGCCTCCCCGCGGGCGACAATTTACCTGGCCATGGGCGCCAGGGCCATGGCGCTTTTGGCCGGTCGGGGCTATGTGGTCCCCCAGGATGTGAAGTCCATCGCCATGGATGTGTTGCGCCACCGAATTGCGGTGAGCTATGAGGCCGAGGCCGAGGAGAAGAGTCCCGAGGATATCGTGCAACTCGTTCTGGATCGGGTTGAGGTCCCTTAAACGATATGCTGCCCCGAGATCTTGCCCGACAGGTTCGGCGGATTCAGATCCTCACCAGCAAGGCGGTTAACGACGTTCTGGCCGGAGAGTACCATAGTGTCTTCAAAGGCCAGGGAATGGAGTTCGATGAGGTCCGTGAATACCAGCCCGGTGACGATGTGCGCACCATCGACTGGAACGTCACCGCTCGCACCGGTATCCCCCATATCAAGAGTTACGTGGAGGAACGGGAGCTCACTGTTTTTTTTCTGGTCGATCTCTCGGCTTCCGGCTATTTCGGTTCCACCGGACGCCAGAAAAATGAAGTGGCCGCCGAACTCTGTGCCCTGCTCGCCTTTTCCGCCATTCGCAATAACGATAAGGTCGGGTTGATCATTTTTACCGATCAGGTCGAACTCTTTATTCCGCCGCGCAAGGGGGCCTCCCATGTTCTCCGCCTGGTTCGAGAATTGCTCTATTTTACCCCTGGTTCCACCGGCACCAATATAAATGCAGCCTTGGATTATTTCGGCAGGATCATGACCAAGCGGTGCGTCACCTTTCTGGTCTCAGATTTTTTGGCCCCGGATTTTTCCGGCTCCCTTCGAATCGCCGCCCGTCGTCACGATCTTATTGCGGTCTCCATGAGTGATCCCCAGGAACTGGAGTTGCCTGATGTGGGTCTATTGGAACTCCTCGATGCGGAAACCGGAGCGCCCCTGCTTGTTGATACCGGCTCTCGCCGGGTTCGTGAGGAGTATCGCCGCAACGGCCATCTGCGCCGGGAGATTCTGGCCGCTTCCCTGACCTCCCAGGGGGCCGATCATATCCCCTTGATCACCTCCGATGATTATGTCTTGGATTTGGTCCGTTTCTTCCGGACCCGCGAGCGGAGGCGCAATCGGGCATGAGGGATTGGCTCGGACGAATTTTTCTCGGATGCGTGCTGATTGCCTTGGTAGTGATTTCAGGCAATGGGGCCCTGGCGGGTGAAGGGGTGGCGGTGCCGCCTGCCAAGACCCAACCGGAAGTACAGCTTCCCACTTTGGTCGAAACTGTTACCAGTGGCCCTTATCGTTTAACCAGAACCCTCAATCGAAATTCTTTGAGCGTGGCCGACCGGCTCGAACTGACTCTGACGGCGGAGGGTCCGGAAGATGTTGTCATTGATCTGCCGTCGCCCGAAGGGGCTCTAGGTGATTTTACCCTCCTCGAAAATCGGGACCAGGCCCCCAAACTGATCGGCAAAGACCGGCAGCAGGTGTCCCGGACCTATCTCCTGGAACCGTATTTGGCTGGCGACTACAGCCTGCCACCATTGGTGGTCAGCTTTCAGTCTAAAAACGGACTGGTGGAGAATGTAAAGAGCGAGGCGATCCAATTCACCGTTGTCTCACTCCTTGATGCCAACCCCAATCAGACCATCGGGGATATTGTCGAACCGGTGGCTCAACCCCTCAATCCCTGGATTGTTGCGGCCTGGATTGGTGGTGGTCTTTTCATTATTGCTCTCCTCGGCGCCGTGATCTTTTTCCTGATTCGCAGAAGGCGTAATCGGCCGCCGCCCCCCCCACCTTCTCCCCGGGAAGTCGCCCGGCGTGAGCTGGATCAACTCCTTGGCGCCGGGCTGCTTGGTCAGGGGTTGATCAAGGAGTTTCATCTGCGTCTCTCCCATATCCTGCGGCATTATCTGGAAAACCGCTTCGGTCTCCGGGCCCCGGAGCAGACCACCGAGGAATTTTTGACCGACCTGGGTCATCGCCGGGAGCTGTTTGATACCAAGCTCCATGGACTGCTGCGCCATTTCCTGACCCAGTGTGATCTGGTCAAATTTGCCCGTTCGCTTCCCTCCACCGAGGAGATTGATCATTCCATCGAGATCTGCCGGGAGATCATCGATTCGGCCACCACGAACGCCACTCGGGAGAGCACGTCATGACCTTTGCTAATCCCTGGGCCTTGCTATTGCTCCTGGTCATACCCGTTCTGGTCTGGTCCCATTGGCGAACCCGGCTGCGGCCCTCCGTGCTTTTTTCTTCAGTGTCACTGGCCGGCGGAATTAAACCGGGTTGGCGGCAACGTTTGAGTCACTTGCCCCTGCTCCTCCGGGTGATCATGCTGATCTCCCTGGTGATCTGCCTGGCCCGGCCCCAGCTCGGGCTGGAGAAGGTCTATGACCTCAACCAGGGGATCGCCATTGAGATGGTGGTGGATCGCTCCGGCAGTATGGGTGAAGAGATGAACTTTGGTGGACGAGATCTGACCCGGCTTGAGGTGGTCAAGCGGGTTTTTGGTGAGTTTGTCCAAGGTAACGGAGATCAATTGACGGGACGCCCCAGTGATCTGGTGGGGCTTGTTACCTTTGCCGGATATGCCGATACCATCGGTCCTCTGACTCTGGCCCATGGTGCTCTGGCCTCCTTTCTGGATCGGATCACCTTGGTAAAAACCCGGGAGGAGGATGGGACTGCCATCGGCGATGGCCTGATGTTGGCTGCGGCCCGGTTGCGGACGGCGGAACAGGAGTTGAGTCGATACGGTCGGGCGGCCGATCGGGTTATGGGCCGTGACGCTGAGGCACCAAAAGAGGATTATGAAATCAAGAGCAAGATTATTATTCTGCTTACCGATGGCCGCAACAACCGGGGGAGAAACGATCCTCTGGCTGCGGCGGCACTGGCTAAGAAATGGGGCATCAAGATATATACTATCGGGGTCGGCGGTGATCAGCCAGTTGCTACCGGCTTTTTTGGGCTCAGGATTCCCCAGGGTCCCTCGGTTGATCAGGATCTCCTGCAGAAGCTGGCCGATGATACGGGGGGGATCTTTCGGATGGCTGAGGATGACAAGGGCCTCCGGGCCATTTATCGGGAGATTGATCAACTCGAAAAAAGTGAGGTCAAGAGCGTCCGGCATATGGATTATCGGGAATATTTTCCGCCCTTTGCCTTGGCAGCTTTGATCCTGCTCCTGCTGGAAGTGTTTTTGAACACCACCGTTTTACGGAGGGTCCCTTGAGATGAATACCCTCCATTTTGCCGATATTACGAGTCTTCATTTGCTCTGGGTCCTGCTGCTGTTGGCCGCGCTTTACTTCTATGGTTTTCGGCAGCGTCGAAGTGCCCTGGCTCGGCTCAGCGTTTCGCAACGGAGCTTGCTCAAGGCCTCTGGGCAGCGGCGGTTTTGGAAGGCTGGTTGCCTCCTGGGCGCCTTTGTGCTGATCGTTATCGGACTGGCCCGGCCATCCTGGAACCTTACCGAAACGCCGGTGACCAGGAAGGGGCGCGATGTGGTCTATATGCTTGATGTCTCCCGCTCCATGTTGGCCGAGGACTTGGCCCCCAACCGCCTGGAACGGGCCAAGATCGCCATTATGGATTCGGTGGAAAAACTGAGCGGAGATCGGGTTGCCTTGGTGGCCTTTGCCGGGAGGGCCTCGGTGGTCTGTCCCTTGACCACTGATTACGGATTTTTTCAGATGGCCCTGGAGGATCTCTCTCCCCAAAGCGTCACCCGGGGCGGCACCATGATCGGTGATGCCCTCCGGACTGTGATGACTGAGGTTTTTGATGCCCAGCAGAAGGAGTATCGTGATATCATCCTGATCACCGACGGTGACGACCAGGAGAGCTTCCCGGTGGAGGCAGCTGGCAAGGCCGGTGAACAGGGGATCCGGTTGATTATTGTCGGTCTCGGTGATGAAAAAGAAGGTCGACGGATCCCCATTACCGACAATCAGGGCCGCCAGAGTTTCCTCAAATATCAAGGGCAGGAGGTCTGGACCCGGCTTGGTGGTGAAACCTTACGGAAGATGGCCCTGGCCACTCCGGGTGGCCGTTATCTTCCGGTTGCAACCGGTAATATCGATCTGGGGCGGGTTTATCTGGATCTGGTCGCGGCCAGCGAAGGACGGAAGATCGAAACCAAGACCATCCGTCGTTATGAGGAAAAATTTCAGATCTTTCTGGGATTGGCCCTGTTCCTGCTTTGCTTGGAACTGGTCATTCGGGAGAGAGGCAGGCTTGCCGGGGAGAGACGCCCATGAACCGTTTCTTTGTATCACTTTTAGTGGTCCTGATTGCGGCCGTGCCGGTTGTGGCCGCCACGGTTCGGGGGATGGTGGCTGAAGGCAATCAGGCCTATCAGGCGGAAAAATATGATGAGGCGGTCAGCGCCTATGATGCCGCCCTGACCAAGGATCCCACCGGGGCGGTGGCCCGGTTTAATCGGGGGGCCGCCCTGTATCGGCAGCAGGACTATCACGGGGCCCTTGAGGCTTGGCAGCAGGCCCTGGATGGGGCTGACCCCGGACTTCGCACCAAGATCCTCTATAACCTGGGGAACGGTGCGTTCATGAAGGGGGAACAGGCCGCGACAGCTGAACCTCAAAAGGCCATGGAGCAGTTTCAGAATGGAAGTCGCTATTATAGACAGGCCCTGGAAGGTGATCCAAGCGATCTCGCTGCCGGTCGGAACCTGGAGATTTCCCGGCAACGGATCAAGGCCCTTCGTGAACTTCTGGCCAATCAGCCCCAACAACCCCATGACCAGGGAGACCAGCAGCAAGAGGGTGACAACAATCAACAGGGCCAGGGACAGCAGGGGCAGGGTGATAATAAGCAACCGGGTCAGGACCAATCGAACCAGAACGATCAGCAGCAGTTGAAAGACTTGATTGATCGCCAGCGGCAGGCGGCCGATCAGAATAACGCTGATCCGCAAGGAGATAAAGAACGCCAGACCCGGACCGAGGAGCAGAAAAACCTTAACACCGAGACCGGTCAGTTTGCCGATCAGGCTGAGTCCAAGTCTGATGCAATGCGCCGTCATCTTGATCAGGCCCAGGAAAAACAGCAGGACGCGGTTGATAAAATGAAGGACGGGAAGTTTCAAGAGGCCCGGGAGGACCAACAACAGGCGGCCGATGAATTGAGCAAGGCTCTGGCCGCTGCCCAGAATAATGATTCGCCGGGTGAAAAAGAGAACCAGGAGGCCGGTTCCGAGGAAAAGCAACCGGAGCAGGAGACCTCCGAACAGGATCAGGGAGAAGCGCAGGGCCAGGAGCAGGCCGGGCAGCCTTCGGATGAGACCCCGCCACCCGATCAAACCGCCCATCAGATTTTAAATCAGGAAAAATCCGATCGTCAGGAGCGCCAGCTCCGGGGGATTATAGGCTACCAAGCCGTAGAAAAAGACTGGTGATGGGAAAAGTCCCAGGGAGCAGGATCTACTTCGTTATCCACCGGTTCACATACTATTGTATAGTGAACCGGTGGATGCCTCGTATCTCCAACTCCTTGGGACTTTTCCCGAGAATTCATTTGAGCAGTGTTTCATGAACTGTATGAATAATATAAATTTGATATCCAGCCGAGTTATGGGACTTGTATTGGCTGCGTTTCTGTTGCTGGGGTTCGCCGGGGTGGGGGCGGCGGAGCAGGAGTTATCCGTGCAGGCGGCGGTGGAGAGCCGTGAGGTGATGGTGGGGGAGCCGTTTATTCTGCAGATCCAGGTGGCCGGGGATGACAATCCGGCCCGGCCGGATCTCTCAGGGTTGACCGACTTCACTGTTCAGGATATGGGAGGCCAGCAGAACAGCAGCCAGTCCATTACCATCGTGAACGGCAAATATACCCAAATCAGTTCTCGGGGGTACCTGTTCAACTACCAGTTGACTGCCAAGCGGGCGGGGAATCTGATCATCCCGGCGATCAATGCGGTTGCCGGTGGTCGGACCTTCAGTACCGGCGCTATTACTATTAAGGCCCGTGAACCTGAAGAGAGCGATGACTTTAAACTTGCAATCAGTCTCCCCAAGGATCGGGCCTATGTGGGAGAACCCTTGATCCTGACCGTCACCTGGTATGTGGGGAAGGAATGTCAGGATGTTAATTTCACCATTCCTTTATTTCAGGATCCGACCTTTGTGGTCGGCGACCTGCCGCTACCGGTTGGGACTGACCAGAACAGTTTGCTCCGTTTGATTCTGGACGGGCGGGAAATTATTGCAGTGCGTGGGCGGGGTGTTCTGGAGGGACGGGAATTTACCACGGTTACCTTCCGCCAGGTTGTAATTCCCACCCGCGCTGGATCCTATGCTCAGTCCGGCGGCACCGTTTCCTGTAAGGTTTTAACCGGCTACCGGCGTCAGAGTCGGTTCAATGACTCTGTTTTTAATGATTTTTTCGGTGGCGGTCGCCAGGGAGTCTATCAGACCGAAATCACCCCCGCGCCACTCATCAACCTCACCGTCAGTGAGCTGCCTGCCAAGGGAAAACCACCTGGTTTTACCGGACCGGTGGGGCAGTTCAGCATGATTGCCGAAGCCCAGCCCGTCAAGGTTCGGGTGGGTGACCCCATTACCTTGACCATCCACCTGACCGGTCCCGAATACCTGGACAATCTGGAGCTGCCGCCCTTGACCGGTCAACCGGCCTTGAACACCGAGTTCAAGGTTCCCCAGGCCATGGCCCCCGGTGAGCTTAAGGGGCGGTCCAAGGTCTTTACCCAGACCATCCGGGCCAAGCATGGTGGGGTTAAGGCCATTCCCCCGGTGAGCTTTGCCTTTTTTAATCCGCGATCAGGCCGGTATGAAACCATTGAAAGTCGGGCCATCCCCATCCAGGTGGAAGAGGTCCGGACCGTAACTGCCAATGACGCTCTGGGTACCGCCGGGCCTCAGGTGGTGGCCGGGACCGAGTTGAAGGTGAGTGATCAGGGTATCGCCTTTAATTATGAGGATGATGATCTCCTGGTTCCGATTCCCTCGGCTACTCCCGGCGTGTTGTTCTCCAAGGGGCAACAGGGTCTCTTGATTCTACTGCCGTTTTTCTATCTGCTGCTTGCCATGGGGCGGGTCTGGCAAAAGAAGCGAGATCCGGCTCGGTCTCGGTCCCGGCGGGCTGCGGGTGAGTTTACTTCGGCCCTGACCAGGCTGAATGGATTGGACTCCCTGCAGGTGAGTGAAGGTCTGCTTGTTGCCCTTCGAAACTATCTGGGGGCCAAGCTCCGGCAAGCCGGGGTTACGCTCACTGTCCGGGACCTTGAACCTCTGCTCAAACCCCAGGGGGTTGCCCTGGAGATTATCGCCGGGCTGGAAGATATCTTTCAGCAATGCGAGGCCTTGCGTTATGGGGGGAAAAGTGCGGATGGGGCTGAGTTATGCCGAAAGGCCGGTGAGCTGATCAGGAAACTGGACCGGGAGCTTTAGGGGATAGTGTTATGGTGACCAGATTATTATTATTGCTTGTCGTTCTCCTGCTGCCCAGTGCACCGCAGGTTCATGCTGCGGACTCTACTCCGGATCGCCAGCAGTTGATGCAGGAGGCCAGTGAGCTGTTTCGCGAGGCCAACCAGGTGGCCCCCTCCGATGCGGATCAGGCCCGGGAACTCTATGAAAAATCATTGCTCAGGTATCGGAAACTGGCCGAGGCCGGTGGAAACGGCAAGCTCTATTATAATATCGGCAATACCTACTTCCGGTTGCACGACCTGGGTCGGGCCATCCTCAATTACCGTCGGGCCCAACTGTATCTGCCCGACGATGAAAACCTGCGCCAGAACCTGGCCTTTGTGGAAAGTCGGAGAGTGGACCGGATCGAGCGGAAAGAAAAGGAAAAGGTCCTGGAGACCCTGTTTTTTTTCCACTACGACCTGCCGCTGCCGGTTCGGGTGACGATTGTGGTGGTTGCTGCTTCTCTGTTCTGGCTGCTGTTAATCGGGCGTCTCCTGACCCCGCTGATATCCATCTGGCTCCCGGCGGTTTCCCTGACCATCGTCCTGCTCTTTGTAGGGTCGGTGGCCTTCGATTCGTTTTATCCGCCACCCAGCCCTGGAGTGATCGTGGCCCCTGAGGTGACGGCCCGCAAGGGAGATGGGGTCAACTTCTCCCCCAGTTTCACCGAACCCCTGCACGCCGGAACCGATTTCACCCTGGTGGAAGATCGGGGCTCCTGGCGCCATATCGAACTGGCCGACGGCCGTCGTTGTTGGGTGGAGGCATTTGCCATCGACCTGGTCAGTGAAGGGAGTTAAATTATCAAGGCCTTTTCCAATTCCGGTGCTGTAACCGGGCGTCCACTGCTGTTCAAGGCCGTACCGATGATCTTGGCCGCAAGGATCGGTTTGTCGTCCGGCATCCGATAAATATCCTGATAAAAGACGAACCGCAGCCGGGATTCCTTGGCCGTGTTCAAACCCACCCAGAAACGATCACCGCTCTGCAGGGGAAATTTGTAGTCGATCTCGGCCCTCGTTACCACCAGGTTGATTTGGTCCCGGGTATAGGCGGCAAAGTCGATCCCACAGCTTTTGAGGTATTCATGGCGGGTGTGTTCCAGATAGTTCTGGTATACTGAATTATTGACAATCCCCTGCATGTCGAGTTCGTAGTCCCGAACCATAAATTCCAACCGGAAAAGGTATTGGTTCATCCTGTCGTGTTCTCCTCAAGGTTATGGGGGCCCGGGCGGGCGGGTTGCCTGGGAGTATAACCGAAGAAAACCGTAAAGGCGAGTACGCGGCAGGCCAGATATCGAATCACATAAATTCGAAGCAACCCCATTTTCAAAACCATGCAACGACATCTTCTGATCATTCTGCTGCTTTCCGTTTTTACCGCCCTGCTGGGGATCGGGATCATCGTGCCGGTGATGCCGGTCTTTGCCGAGAGCCTTGGGGCCAATGGACTGGCCCTCGGGGTGATCATCGCGGCCTTTTCGTTAAGCCGGGGGTTCTGCCAACCCATTGTCGGTAATCTCTCCGATCGGTGGGGGCGGCGGGGGTTCCTGCTCTCCGGTCTTGCGGTCTATGCGGTGGTCGGTTTGATGATGCCTGCTGCCACCACCGTTGCCGGCTTGATTGTGATTCGAACGCTGCACGGGGTAGGTTCGGCGATGATCGTCCCGGTGGCCATGGCCTATGTCAGTGAACTGGCTCCGGTTGGGCAGGAAGGCCGCTATATGGGGATGCTCAATGTCGCCATCTTTACCGGGATCGGCAGCGGCCCGCTGATCGGCGGAGTCTGTACCGATCTCTGGGGGATGGCCTCGGCCTTTTACGTCATGGCGGGGCTCAGTTGTCTGGCCCTGTTGCTGGTCCTGTTTCAGATGCCGACCTTGGGGATCCCGGTCACCAAGCCGGGGGGGCGGATTGGAGTGATCAGGTCGCTTATGCTCATGTTGAGTTGCCGCCGAACGGCGGGGATCCTGCTGGCCCGGCTGGCAACCATGATTATCATGGTTCCGACCATGGCCTTTCTGCCCCTGTTGATGCATCAATGGTTTGGGGCCTCCGCCCTGCAGATCGGGGTGGTGATTGCGGCCCGGACCCTGGTCAATGCTGTCCTTCAGACCCCCTTTGGGAGGCTGGCCGATCGGTTGGATAAGGTTCGTCTGTTGCGGTTCGGTTGTCTGATCATCAGTGGGATTATGTGCCTGGTGCCGTTGGCCGCAAATTTTTGGGTGCTGCTTGGGTTGTTCGTGGTCCTTGGGTGTGGGGAGGCGATTATCTGGCCGACCCTGGGGGCCTTGGCCACGGAAGAGGGGCGGCGTTATGGGCAGGGATCGATGATGGGGGTTTTCAATCTGGCCATGAGCGGCGGGGTCTTTATCGGGGCCATTGGCGCCGGTTTTACCTCGGACTGGCTCGGTCTCCACTGGACCTTCCCGTTGATCGGCGTCCTGGTTCTCGGCTTGACCCTGCCGGCCACGATGATCATCTCCGGCGCCAAATCACCACAGATTTTACCCCAGGATCTGCCGACCGGCTGAGACTTTACGAGGAAGAAGAGCTCTCCTCGTTGGCCGGATCCTTGCTCCCGGTCAGGAGTCTGACCACCGATTCAGCATAAAAGCAGAAGATCATGCCCATAACGGTGGCTGCGGTGGTGACCCAGAAGAGGGCGAGATGCAGGGTTTGATACCGATGGAAGTAGAGGTCCAGCACAAAGAGGACCAGGCCCAGGTGGATAAGCGTTGAGCCCAGCCTTGCCCAGTAGCCTTTTTTCTCAAAGTGGAGATAGGAACTCCCCTTGATCGCCAGCACGAGGACAATGAGCTGCAGGGCGAGCGAGGCAGTCAGGATGGCCAACAGCGCGATCCTGACCCCGAACAGCCAGCTGGTCAGGAAGGTCAGAATCAGCAGTAATGCGGCAAAGCGGTTAAGCCAGGAGGTGGGGAGAAGTCGCTTGGGTACGCAGATCCCCAGCAGCACGATGAGACCGGTGATGAACGGGGCCACCAGGGTATTCATCCGGTTCTGCCAGGCAATCTTGGCCGCCGGCGCCAGTTCGTGGATCCCGGCGAACTTAAAGGCGAACATCCCCCAGAGGCAGATCCCCGAAATTGCCGCCAGCATAACGGTGGTCGCCAGAATCAGATAAAAATCATACGAGCCTTTGGTTTTCATCGGCCATCCCTTGAGTTATGAACTCGTTCTCTGATCTTTCAGTTCCATATATAATCGGCTTAAGAGACGCCAGCATTATTTTCCACTCAGGCAAAAACAAGAACAGGGCGCAAAGGATGAATCCGCGCTTGTAAGTCTCTGGATCAGATGTTCGGCTATCTTAAATGGCATTAGCGCGCCACTCAGGTGTAATATTTCCATGCGGAAAAAGCCAGGGCGAAAGTGTTCGCGAAAAGGGATAAACACCCTCCTGTATTGTTCTAATCGAGCGTCCTCTTGAAAGGAAACTTCCTGCCACTAAAGGACAGATAAATGCGTTAGCCAGGTTAGCCTCTAAATAGGATTGCATTACGAATTGTCACGTGATACGATCGGAGTTCAATACTAACATGGAGACAAGCATGCTCGACGAACTCTTTTCTCTCAGCCAAACCTTCCTCCGAGTCCGTAACCGGGACTTCAAGCGCTATTTCCTCCGGGATCACGCCCTCACTAACCGATTTTCCGTGATTATCGGGCAACGGGGCATCGGCAAGACAACCGCCATGATTCAGTACCTGCTGGGCATGTATGGTGATGACCTCTACAGTCGCAAGGCGCTCTATCTGCAAGCAGATCATTTCTTGGTAGGCCGCACCTCGCTCTATGAGATTGCCGACGAATTCTACAAGCTTGGCGGCGAACTCATCTGCTTTGATGAAATTCACAAGTATGCAGAGTGGTCCATGGAATTGAAGAGCATCTTCGACACCTTCCCCAACTTGAAGATCATAGCGTCGGGGAGTTCGGCACTCGAAATAACCAAGGGCAGCCACGACTTGAGCCGACGAGCTCTGGTCTACCGAATGTACGGCATGTCGTTTCGTGAATATATCGGTATGAATTGCGGTCTCTATTTCGACCACCTGACCCTTGATGCCATTATCAACGGGCATCAGCAGGCCGCCGACACCATTGTGGTCGAGCTGGAGAAGAAGGGCTTGAAGGTACTTGCCCTTTTCAAGGAGTATCTAGCCTGCGGCTATTACCCCTACTACGCTGAGTATGGAGATAAAAATCAGTTCTACATGACACTGGAACAGAATGTCCATACCACCCTTGAGGGCGACCTCCTCGCCATTCATCAATCGCTGAATGGTTCGAGTATCAAGAAAATTGAACGACTCCTGGCGATCATTTCATCCCTGGTCCCCTTCACCCCGGACCTGAAAAAGCTAAAAAATCTGCTAGGAATCGGGGACGAGCGGACGCTAAAAACCTACCTTAAACACCTGGAGGACGCTGGGATAATTCTTACCGCTAGCCGAAGTGGCAAAGGGCTGCGGGAGATGGAAAAACCGGAAAAGATCTATCTGAACAATCCCAACCTCTATTACACCTTGGCAGGAGGCAAGGCCCCGGACAGCGGCGCTGTGCGGGAGACCTTCTTCCTGAACATGCTCCTGGTTAGCCACAGCGTATCCGTCCCGGCCAGAGGGGATTTTCTGGTGGATGGCACCATTACCTTCGAGATAGGGGGCAAAAATAAAGACAACAGCCAGCTCAAAAATATTGAGAACGCTTGGCTGGCGCTGGATAATATCGAGATAGGCCAGGGGGGCCGGATTCCGCTTTGGCTTTTTGGGTATCTGTATTGATGCAAATCTTGCCGGTCCGCATTCATCCAGAGAGAAGGACGCTGCTGTGGTTCGTTCGCGAAAGAGCTAAATCTTCAAGTTACTGATTTAATAGATTTTTTTATTTGTTGATAGGGGGAGTATAGGATGTCCCCCTTTACACCCCTTTACAAACTTAATTTTGGTCACATTCAATCTTTGATACAACGGACACTGATACCGTAAGCACGGTTGGTCTCAAACATTACTGAGCTGCCATTGTCGAAGTCCAATGTCATCGCATGTGTTCCGCTGACCGTGCTGCTCCAGTAGTGTCCGGGGCTGGGGCTGAATTTCAGAGCCCCATCGAAGACGCTGCGGTAACCTGCCGAAGGCAGTCTTAAGGGGGAGGCAAAAGCACCACGTGAATCGTTAATCACCCAAGATGTTCTTTCTGTATCTAATTCTGTTTCTGTGGGCAGTCGGAACCCGGCAGGACAGGGATTGTTGATACCTGACAGACCCTGCCACAACAGATCATTTTGCACAACCAACCAATCGTAAGGGTGTCTGTCAATAGTGATAAAATTCCCATGACCAGGATCATCGTACAAACTGGTAGTTGAAGTTGTGGAACTTGTCCTAAGTTGATGACCATCTGCTCCCCGGCCCCATTGGTATAGATCGCCATAGGCTGCCGAATCATCAAAACTGGTGGCTATATCAGAGGCACCCAAGTTCCGATCCATCCACACTTGACCAACTGAAGAGACTGTTTCGGGAAAAGAGGCTTCCCCTTGACTCGATAGCGTCAGAATTTCATAAGAGTTCAGCGCTCTATTGTATATGCGGATGTCGTCAATGGTACCCTCGAAAAATTGCCTGGGACCTGGATATGCTCCTATCAGCAAAGGCTGCGAAGTAATGTCAGGAACTGAGGCAGTATTCAGTGAACCATGCAATAAACCATCAATATATATATTTAAAAAACTTCCACCTTTAACAACAAAGGTAACGTGATACCACGTATTCAAGGAGAGAACATTTGAGCAAACACCAGCAGTGGAAATATTAGCCCATATTGTATTAGGAGCACAACTTTCCCCAGCCGCTGTTTCCCAAAAAACATGAAAATTTCTATCATAGTCTGTTCCCTTGGTCAGCAACCGCCCCCTATCGGTATCACTATAATTATTAAACCAAAGGGAGATAGAGAAGTCTGGAGTTAGTGCAAGGGAAGTACTATCTTGAATCTCAATATAGCCACTCGTCCCATCAAAACTATAAGCGCTATTTGGATTTCCAAATCTATCCGCTGTAAGCATTGCGCCTCTTACCGTCCCATTATTCCCATTACCACTTTCATCATTCGCATTCCCATCAAATGGATAATAGGCGACAAGGCCATTCTGTATAAACGTGTTGTCGTGAAAAAGTGTGGTTGTGGTTGTCGATGAAGTTGTTGTAGTAATTGGAGCTTGAGTTGTGGTGGTAATTTGGGTTTGAGTTGTTGTCGTCGATGTAGAGCCTCCCACCGATGTCATAGTGATCACACCACAATCATAGGGCTGGCCTGAGACCAAATTGATCCCTGACTGGCCACCCTGGTAGATGACATTCTGCGCGCTATCCATCCCCTGGACAGCTAATACCCGGTCAGCCCCAACCGGAACTTCGGGAATCACCCCGGAACCGGCCGAAGCGGCAAAATCACTGACGATCTCGTTCATACCAGAACCGGTCACCCGACAGCGCACTGTGACAACCCCGGACGGAGCAGAGCGAGGGGTGGTGACTGCGCGAGACACTGATCCTCCGCCATCCTCCCAGACCAATCGCATGGTCATGCCAACGGTTTCCCCTGATGAAGAAGAGTGTTCGACTCCGCCACCACAGGAGGCAAGAAGCAGGCTCAGAAAAACGAATATAAGTTTCACGCTCATTGACAGTGTATTCTTCATTCTCATAACCTTTCGTCCTTTCCTACTACCAACTGACGCTCATTGAAGTCGTGCCGCTATTGCTGCTGCTTCCACCGCCACCACCACCGCCACCAGCGGCTGCGGCTACACCACCAACAGCCAGGACGCCTAGGGTCCACCAGAGCCAGTTGGAGCCACCATCATCTTTCTTTGCATTTTGGACCACGGGGGGAGGCAGCTCTTCTTCTAGTAATGGGGGAGACAGTTGATTTTCAGGCTGCTTTTTGAGAAGACTTTTTTCTACGGCTTCAAAATCTTCATCAAATTCCGCCATGGCCGGAGACGGTAAAAAAGAGGCCAGGACCAGCCAGCAGCACAGGCATGAGAGGATTTTTTTCATGGGGTTTTCCTTGCTATAAGGATTGGCGGTCTACAGTTAACTACAGACTCTTATTTTTCTGCTTCTACCAGGACGGTATCCATCTTGCCGACAATCTCAGGGGTCTGCTCCCGTTTATAAAGTCGGAAAGCGTATTCATTCACAATGCTGGTATCCAGCATGTTTGCCCGGATGTCTCCCACGGTCAGGGACTTCCCTTTCTTCACGGTGTCCTTGATGCTTTTCAGGAAGAAATACGTGAACAGGCCATGCTGTTTTTCTTTATACCAGGAACTGATCTGGTTCCCGGATGAACTGGTGATGACCGCCGCATTGGGCAGGGAAAAGACCGGGAGCTTAGGCCTGATCCCGAGGGAACTGGCGTTGGCAATGACCGGCGCAGAATTGGAAAGACCACTGAAACAGGCATCAAAAACCACGGTCATGCTTTGTACATCCTTGGCCTCACCGATTTTCGCCAGGTTGGCATACAGCAGGTCAAGGGAAAAGCCGGTAATTTTGATGGACTCGGGATCGGCATCGGTGGGCAGTAGAAAGACCTGATTGGTGTTTGGATCCGGGGCGCCATGACCGGAATAGAAGAGAAAGACATCAGACTTTCCCTGTTTGAGCCGGGAATAAAGCTCACCTCGATAATCATCCGACACCCCGAACACCTTTGATAAATCCATCTTGCTGGCGTTCTGGTAATAGATGATATTTCGCTCGTTGAACCCCATGGTCTTGATCAGGTACTGACGGATAACAGCGGCATCGTTTGCCGCATAATCAACGGCAGGGACATGGGAATTTTTATAGTCCCGATTGCCGATGACCACTGCCACAGCGTTGGGTTTGAACTGACCCGTAACTGGCGGTTCATCAACATTAATAATGGACTTGGCCAGAGTGTCCTGAAATTTCAGGTTGGATGGTTCCAGGGCCACCGCACGCCGGGCCAGTTCCTCTGCCCGGGCCTGATCACCGTTTTCATCGGCCAGGATCACAGAGGCCAGGGCATTCAACGCCTTGGCAAACTGAGGGTCCTTACGCACGGCTTTTTCAAGCTGGTATTGTGCGTCCGGAAATCGACCCATCTTGTAATAGGTTACGGCCAGGTTATAGAGCAGGGCCGTACTCTCGGGACAGATTGCGACAGCATCAGATAATTTTATCTCAGCGCCGGCAGGATTGGTTCTGACAATTTTACCCGCCTCCATTGCGAGCCGGTTGGCAGTATCACAATCCGATGAATATCCCACCCCTGTGCTCAGTGTCAGCATGAGGACAGAAACCAAAGACAACACTGAAATCTTTCGTTTTCTTTTCAACTTTCCCCCCTTTGCACTCCCCCTAAGGGGTTGAATGACTGCGGCAAAATAGCAAGGAGTAATGAATGACAAAGGCACTCCTTACTCCGCATTATCAAATCATTAAGTAAATAATCAGCTTGAAGACATTTTATATCCGATACCCACCCTTTTGTCATGTCAGTTTTTGCCCCATAAACCTGTCATCCTTTGTCCTACAAAGCCTAACGTGAAAGACAAACACCCCTTCACCGCAACAAAAAAAGGCGACCGAGGATTCAATCTCCCTCAGGTTGCCTTTTTATTTCCAGGGTCAACGTAACTTCTGAAATCAACGATATGCCTGATAGTATAGCACCTGGAGGCGACAGGTTTTGTTGGGCAGAAGACATCAGGAGCCCGAGCTACTGAAACGTATGCTCCCCGGGGAAGAGAAAGGAGGCCAGAAAGGTATAAATCATGGCAACAAAACAGAGGATTCCCAGGAGCGAGGAGAAATACCACATGGCTGGTTTGTTGGCATAGAGCCGGGTGTGGAGATAGCCGCTGTAGACCATCCACATCATGATCGAGCTGCCGATCTTGGGATCCCACCACCAGTTGGGGCCCCAGGCCTGAAGCGCCCAGGGATATCCCAGGAGCATGCCCAGGGTAAGCATCAGGTAGCCGAGTTTGGCGGCACTGTAGCCCAGTTTTTCAATGGGGGGATCACGCCGGACCAGCATGAAGCATGAGGCGAGAAAGGTAAGGGTGATGCAGGCATAGGCCAGGAAGAGCATGGGCGGGTGGAGCCACATGTAATGGGCATTGTAGTAGAAGATCATCCGGGGATAGAGTTTCATGAACATCCCGGCCTTGGCCATGGGGCCTACATCTACGGTGAACCATGGGGTGATTTCCGTGAAGAATTTGGGGAGTGGTTCGGCAAAGGGGTCGGCGACGGCCAGCAGAATAACCCCCTGGATCGCGATGACCAGCTGGACTGCCCCCCGGAAGCGGTGGTTGACCAGCATCCCCCAGGTTGCCTGGGCCAGCAGGCTGAAGCAGAGGAACCAGAAATAGTATTTTTCATGTTCGATCCACAGGGGAATGCTATATCGGGGCGGGGCTTGGGGATTATAGAGGGGCAGGCCGTAGGCCGCGCCGGTATTGGCGGCCCCCAACTGCTGGTTCAACCATTCGGCCAGCCGGGGCGAGAGATTTAAGGGCAGGTTCTGGTGGATGCTCCAGTGCAGCCAGCCGATCATCAGGAATCCGCCGACAAAGAGAAGGTTGATCAGGGTGAGGAGCCGGAGGAGTTCTTTCTGGCGAAGGGGTTCGGTCCGGAAGAGGTTAAAGACCCCACCGATGCCAAGGAGCACGGAAAGTGCGGTGATGGTCACGAGCAGCCAATGTCCACCTGACCGGTATATGGTCAGATCAAGCAGTTGTTCCATGGCCTTCCGTCGGTTTTGTTAGGGCCTGGTCTTTACGAAAGTAAACGTTAAAAGCCGTATCCTTCCCTTTGAGTTGGAGGGTTCTGGTCTGGCTGAACTGTTCTTGGAGTGAGAGTTCAAGGGTTTGGAAGATAGGTGCACTGAGGATGATTTCCCCGGTTCCAGCGGCGCCGCAGAGCCTGGCCCCGATATTGACGGTGTCGCCAATGGCGGTGTAATCCCGCCGATCCTTGGTGCCAAGCGAACCGACCACGGCAGAACCGCGGTGGATGCCGATGCCGACCCGGAAATCCTTATCGCTTTGTTCGGCAATTGCCCGGATGATTGCCAAGGCGGCCTGGACCGCACCCCCGGCGTTATCACCTGGGAAGAGTGCCATCACCGAGTCACCGATAAACTTATCAATGACCCCGCCATGCCGGTGAATGATCTCGGCTTGAAGTTCAAAGGTTCGGTTCAACGCTTCAACCACCACCTCCGGTTCCTGTTTGGCGGCAAAGCGGGTGAAGCCACGGACATCGGAAAAAAAGACCACCACCTCTTGACGCTCACCTTGAAAGATTTCATCACGGGTGGAAACCGAATGATAGATGGCATTCACCGCTGAGGGTGATAGGTATTTTTCCATTTTTCGGCGGATGTCCACCAGGAAGCGGGTGTTTTTGGCGATGATCCGGTCGGCCTTGGTCACGATCAGAAAGAGTACGATATTGAAGATGATAAAGACCAGGGTCGGCAGGAGCAGGGCCTGTTTGAGGGCAAAATGGAGTTGCTTCTTGAAACGGGAAACGTCTTCATAGAGTTCAAGAATACCGACCACATGATTCTGCTGCCGGTTAAAAATAGGAAGATACAACTCGAGAAGTTGTCTGCCGGATTCCGTTTTGAATTTTGAAACCACCGTGCCCTGCATGGCTGTTAGGAAGGTGGACTCGTCCTTGGTACTTGAGATCAGTCCCTCCTGTTGGGGGGCGGTATGGTCATAAAGAGTGATCCCTCTACTGGAAAAGATCTTCACCTTGGCCAGGGCGAAATCATGGGTGACGATTCCATCGATTTCGTTGCGCAGCTCACGGTGCATTGTGGTGTCAAAGGGATTGATCTGCTCGAAGGTCATCCCCCTCGGTTCCAGAAAATCACGGGAGACGTCTTGATAGAGGGATTCCGCTTTATGTTGGACGCTCTGGATATACTGGCCGTACAGGGCATCCTGTTCTGCATTGATAAAGAGGACGAAGAGCATCACATAAAAGATGATTCCGCCGAGACCGCCGTAAATGGTGTAGTACTGGCGTAGGGGGAAAGGAGTATTTTCGCGGTTTTTTGCCATAAGGGACTTGGGTCTTGTCGGTGATTTCTAAATTAGAGATGACTCAGGTGATTCCCGAGGTGGTGACCGAAAAATCAGGAGGGCTCGGGTGCCGAAACACCGGAGCCCAACGAAGTTTTTGGTTGCCTTTCAGTTGATGCTCAGAAATCGATGCTGAGTTGAGCCTGGACATTCAACTCCTTGGGGATATCCTCGCCGTCATACTGGGTGGACGATGAGGCCATATTGGCCCCCAGGTCCAGCCGAACTGCCCAGAGATTCAGGCCGAGACCGGCGGCATAGACCCAGTCGATATCGCTTTCCGCCAGGTTCTTGTAGGCGCCGACCCGCAGGGCCAGAAAACGGAAGGCATCCCACTCCAGGCCGAATCGCAGGTATTGGCTGTCGTATCCCGGCAGGGCGGTCTCGTTGGTGGTTAGATCAAGATCCGACTCCAGGGTCAGGGTCTCAAAGGGAATAAAGGCGGCACCGAAGGTGAGTGACGGGTCGATCTTTACGTCATCTACTTTGTAGGTCATGGAGTTGGTGGTCACGGTGAGGCCGTCAAAGGTCGGTCCATTAAGATTACGGCAGACCAGTCCCAGGTTGACTTTGGGGAAGCGGGCCATCACCCCGATATCCAGGCCGAAGGTGGTGGTCTCCTGGTACTGCTCATCAAACGATTCCATGGCCTGGCCGGAATCGTTCTGAACCACCAGGACCTGGTTTCCGTAAACTCGGCCCCGCATCAATTTGAAATTGGCCCCGATCCCGAAATGTTCATTAAAGGAGTGGCCATAGGTTATGGGGACCTCAATCACCCCAAAGCCGTTTAACAGAATCATGGTCTGGTTGTCATCCAGGGTTGAACTGCCCGATTGATTGGCCATGGAGGCGAGGAGATCAACGGTTTCCTGGATGGTCAGAGTCGCCAGGCCGCTATGATCGGCAATATAATCCATCCGGTTGATCGCCTCCTGGCTGAGGCCGGTGGCAGCCAGCTGATTCCGCTGGCTGGAGTCGAAGACTGCAGGGGTATAAGTTGCGTAACCGGCGGGCATGGTGATCCCCAGGATATCGGCGTTCAGGTCGGAGCCGGAAACATTGATTCCTAAATTTGTGGTGTCCAGGTTCAGGACTCGACCGTAGGCCTGGATATAGCTGTGGCCGCCAATGGCAAAATGTTTGACCCGCAGACCCAGGCCGAAGGTGGTGTTGATACTGGCGGCGTTACCCGGATCATCAAGGCCGGTGAGGTCATGGGCCAGATGGATGAGGTTTTCCAGATCCTGGATGTTCTGAATGCCGTTTTTGCTGAGAGAGTCTGGATCGATTTCGGAAATACCGTCGAGATAGCTGCCGAATTCGTTATGGAGTCGATACCCGAGGCCGACATTGAGGTCAATTCCCCAGTCCTTACGGCCCAAGTTGTTGTTGTCTGAATCGAACTTGAATTCGGTGCCATCTTCACCTTGATCCATCATGCCCATGAAGGCAAAAGCGGCCGGGTTGTAGTACTGGGCCGCAAGATCGCTGGTGGAGGCGACAGTGGCACCGGCCATCCCGGTGGCCCGAGATCCGACCATAAAACTGTCCATGGCGGCAGCCGTAGTTGACAAGCAGGCGGCCCCGATCAAGGCCAGTCCGGTAATGGTTGCTCCCTTGAGAATTTTTGCCTTTGACATGGTTCTCTCCTTGGTTTGGTCTTTTTTACGGGAAAAAGGGGAATCAGTGCTCATCCCCAAAGTCCTGCATTTCATTTATCGTTTCTTCGTAACTAACCAGCTCCTGCCGAAAAAGGAGCAAATATCTGGTGTAACTATTCAGCAGTGCCGCAGCTTGCGGTAAGCGGGCTGGCGATGCGTAGCCCGCCTACGTGAGCCGGCCCGATCGCCGCAAGATGTGGTGCTGCTGAATAGTTACGTTTCTTCATTTGTATTATGTTCGCCGAGCCCTGTCAAATGGATCTCGTGATTGAGCATCTGGAGATGGTGATAGATTCCGTTCCCCGCCAGCAGACTTTGGTGGTCACCGACCTCCACGATCCTTCCCTGATCCATGACCAGAATGCGATCGGCCCGCCGGATGGTCGAGAGGCGGTGGGCAATGACCACACTGGTACGATTTGCCAGGGTTGCGGCCATGGCCTTTTCGATGAGCATTTCGGTCTCGGTATCGATATTTGAGGTCGCTTCGTCCAGGATCAGGATCCGGGGATTTCGGGCCAGAACCCGGGCCAGGGAGAGCAACTGCCGCTGGCCGGCGGAAAGTTCATTGCCGCCGTCACCCAGTCGGGTGTGGACTCCGGCTTCCAGGGAGTTGACAAAGCGTTCGAGCTGGGCGGCCTTGATGATTTCCCGTAAGGTCACCTCGGAGAGATCACGGTCCAGGCAGATATTCTTACGGAGGGTATCGGGCAGGATCATCACATCCTGCATGACCAGGCCCATCTGGTCCCGGATGGTTTTGAGGCGATAACGGCGCAGGTCGACCCCGTCCACCAGAACCATGCCCTGATCCGGATCATAAAAGCGTTCCAGAAGGTTGATGATTGTTGATTTGCCGGCACCGGTGGCTCCGACGATGGCCACGGTTTCCCCCGGCGCCACCTGGAAATCGAGATCTTTAATCACGGGATGGTCCGGTTGGTAGCCGAAGGTAACATTTCTGAATTCGATCCGCCCGGCCAGCCGGGCGGCGGAAATCGGGGCAGGGGACCGGGGTAGGGAGTTCTGGGTATCGATGAGCTGGAAAATTCGCTCTGCCGAAGCCAGAGAGGATTGGACAATGGAGTATTTTTGAGACAGCTCCCGTAACGGCTGGAAAAAGAGCCGCATGTACGAGAGAAAGGCGATCAGCACCCCCAGGGTCATCTGCCCCTGGATAATCTGGCCCCCCCCGTACCAGATGATCAAGGCGATGGCGGTTGCGGACAAGAGCTCGAGCATGGGCATGAAAATCCCGAAGATCTTGATTTGGTAGAGGGTTCGTTCGGTGTAGGCCTGGTTAAGGTCGGCAAAGCGCTGCCGGGTATCGGCTTCGCGGTTGCAGGTCTGGATTACGCTGAGTCCGCTCAAGGCCTCCTGGAGAAAAGAATTCAAGCGGGCCAGCTGGGTTCGGATCTCTCTGAAGGCCAGCCGGGCCAGGCGGCTGAACAGCAGGGTGTTGAGAACTATTACCGGCACCAAAAGGAGCATGAGCAGGGCCAGGCGCCAGTTCATCAGGGCGAGCACGATCAAGATCACCACCACCCGGACCAGATCGTTGCAGAGGGTGACAATAATCGAGGTGAACATCTCGTGCATATTCTGAATGTCGTTGGTCAGTCGGGTAACCAGTTTTCCCACCGGGTTGGTATTGAAAAAACGGCTATCCAGGGAGAGCATGTGGCGGAACAGGTCCTGGCGCATCCGATGCATGACCCGTTGACCGGTCCATTCGAGGATGACCACCTGACAGAAGTTGGCCAGGAACCCTCCGGCCACCAGGATCAGGAAAATGATGGCCAGGTGACTGACGCCAGCCAGCCGAACCGGTTTGGTCAGTTCGGGATTGATGATAAAGTCATCCACTGCCAAGCGGACCAGATGAGGCAAGGCCAGGCTGCAGCCGGTGATGATCAGGGAAAAAATGATGGCGCCCGCCACCTCCCGCCAGTGCGGACCGATATAGGTCAGGATCCGCCGCCAGAGAGTCAAGTCCCCCGATTTTTTGAGCCGGTCTTCTTCAAAGTAGCCGAATCCATGGTGCATCAGGTTTTCCCCCCTTCGCGTGGGGTGACCTGATGGTGAACGATGGTTCGGTAATAATCATTGGCAGCGAGCAGTTCCTGATGGGTGCCCTGGGCGGCGATGCGACCCTGGTCGAGAACGATGATTTGATCGGCCCCCATTACCGGGATCACCCGGTGGGAGACGATGATGCAGATTCTGCCTGGCAACCAGGTTCCGTAATTGGCGATGATCCGATGTTCGGTGTCGGTGTCCACCGCCGACAGGCCGTCATCGATGATCACCACCGGTCGATCCATAAGCAGGGCACGGGCCAGGGCGATTCGTTGCCGCTGGCCACCGGAAAGGAGGACCCCCTTTTCTCCGACCCGGGAGGCATATCCCTGGGGAAAAGAGAGGATCTCTTCATGGATGGCGGCGGCTCGGGCAGCATTTTCAACCTCTTCAGGGGAGGCCTCGGGGCGGCCGAAGCGGATATTGGCTTCAATGGTATCGGAAAACAGGATCACGCTCTGGGGGACATAGGCGAGGTGGCTGCGAACCGTTGCCAAGGAGAGTTGGTTGCAGTCGATTCCACTCCAGTAGATACTGTGGTCGGCAACCGGATAGATCCTGGCCAGCAACCGGCACAGGGTGGTCTTTCCCGAGCCGGTGCGGCCGACAATCCCGGTTAATCCGGGGCCGATGGACAGTTGCATCCGCTGAAGAATCGGCGGCAGATTTGGACCGTAGCGAAAGGTGAGGTCCCGGCATTCGACTTTGAGATTGGCCTGAGGTATGGGCTTGGAACTAATGGGATCCCGGATCGCGGCCTCGGCCTTGATGACTCGGTCGATGCGGTCCAGGGCGGTGATGCCCCGCTGAAACAGATTGGCCACCCAGCCCACGGCCATCATCGGCCAGGTCATCAGGGCGAGGTAGGTCATGAAGGCGACAAAGTCACCGATGGTGATGGCCCCGGTGATGGTCAGGCGGCCACCAAAGAAAACCACCAGCAGGAGACTGCTGCTGGCGATCAGGGTGGAGAAGGGCCAGAGGCCACCCTGGACCATGGCCAGACGTAGATTGTCCTGGATGTAGGCCTGGCCCAGTTGCTCCAGGCGACCGATCTGATCTTCTTCCTGGGTATAGGCCTTGATCAACCGGATGGAAGAGAGGGTGGATCGGCTCATCTCGGTGATCCGGCCAAATTGTTCCTGAACCAGGGTGAACCGTTGATGGAGCACCGCAGACAGCAGCCCGGTCAGCAGGGCCAGAATCGGCATGGGTGAGAGGGCGATGGCGGTGAGGGCAGGATGAATATAGACCATGCAGATGAGGGCCGCTGCGGTCATGAAGATGGCATCAACAAAGGAGACCAGGCCGATCCCGGCTGCCATCTGCACGGCGGAGAGATCGTTACTGGACAGGGCCATGATCTCACCGGTGGGGTGGTGGTTGAAAAAGGTACGATCCAGGGCCATCAGTTGGTCCAGTAAACGGTTTCTGATATCCCGTTCGAGTTTTCTGGAGAAACCGAGGATGAGCTGACGCCAACTGAAGCGAAAGAGGGCAATGGCCAGGGCCAGCCCGATGATCATGCCGCCCTGGCGCAGGAGGGTCGTGTTCGTTGCGATCCCTTGCTGGAGGTCGTCGACCCCTCCTTTGATGATTCGGGGGATCAAGACCTGAAGAAGATCAACGGCCAGCAGGGCCAGGAATCCGACCATGATTCGTAACCGGTACTTCCGGTATGAGGGCAGGACAAGACTGAGGGCGCCTTTGGCCCGGCGTATCTGTTCCCGGGAGGGGATCAATCGTTTCAAAACGTCTCGCTTCGCAATGGGAGTATGGAGATCAGGTGATGTCAGCTCACACTATACCCTGAAATTCGTAGTTCGCGCCAGCGGTCTTGGTCGAGACCGGCATTTCCCTGAAGCGGCTCACAGGGAGGCATCATTTGCAAGACTTTGTATCATCCATGTGGTAAATTAAACGCATTTTTATAATTGATAAAAATTAATATTACTCTGTTAAGGATGAAATTGATCAAAATGAGCGGAAATATGATGCATATCGGTTGGACAATGACCAACGATCAAAAGTCGGCGGAAAAACTGGCCCGTGGAGCGGTTGAGCAGAAACTTGCCGCCTGTGCTCAACTCCATGGCCCGGTGAAGTCATATTACCTGTGGGAAGGGAATCTGGAAACCGTTGATGAGTTCCGGATAACCTTTAAGTTTGTCGCCGAGCGGGCACCCCAACTGGAGCGGTGGTTAAAAGAAAATCATCCCTATGAAATCCCCCAATGGTTGGCGGTGCAGGCCAGCGAAGTGCTGCCGGAGTACTGGCAATGGGCCCGGGAAAATCAAGGGGTAGGTTTAGAGCCCGAACCCGGCGAGACCCCGGAAAACGCCATCGAATTATCAAAGAAGGGCAACAGGCTCCTGCGGGCCAAAAATTTTCATGAAGCGGAAAAGGTCCTTATGGAGGCCTACGATCTTGATCCCATGAACGCCTATATTCTGGTCGGCCTCGGTGACCTGTACCGCGAACAGAAAAAATTCGGTAAGGCGATCGGGTATTACGAAAAGATTCTGTCCATCGATGAGTTCAATGTCTTTGCCCTTCGCGGCATCGGGGATTCCTATCGAGGGATGAATCAGCATGAGATGGCCATCAGTTACTGGAAGCGCTATCTGGAATGCAATCGTGATGATATCCAGGTTATGACCCGGGTTGGGGATTCAAATAAAAAGATTAAAAACATCAAGGAATCCGAGGAGTACTATCTCCAGGCCCTCTCCTTCAGCGAAGACGATCGTTATGCCCTGCTGGGTATCGGCAGCCTCTATTACAAGATGGAGAAGGACGATCGGGCCGTTATTTATCTGGAACGTCTTTTGGCCCTTGATGACAGTTATGTGGCGGTGTTGACTATGGTCGGTAACATCTATCGTCGGCGCCAGGATTACTCTGGGGCGATCCGCTACTATGAGAAGGCGGTTCATTATGAGCCGGGTAACACCTTTGCCCTTTATGGTCTTGGTGACTGTAATCGGTGGATGCGTAATTACGAAGAAGTGATCAGTTGGTGGACCAAGATTCTGGATAAGGAACCTCGGAATCAGGTGATTCATTCCCGGGTCGGTGATGCCTATTTGAATCTATCACAATTTGACAAGGCCTTGGAGCACTATCTGTTGAGTATTCAGATCCGCTTCGATCCCTATGCCCTGCTGGGTATGGCGAGGATTTACCGGATGCAGGGGAATCCGGTAGAGGCGATGCGATGCTGTCGCCAGCTTCTGGAGCAGGTTCCGACCAATCTGAGGGGACTTGAGGAGATGGTGACCCTCCATCGTGAGTTTGGAGAGCCCGAGAAGGCCCAGGAGTTTCAAGCGGAATTCGATCGATTACGGGGATTGTAAGCACCAAGATGGTCTCTTCGTGAAAAAACGACGGCCCGCAGAGAAGATTCTCGCGGGCCGTCGTTTTTTATAAATCTCAAGAATTGGGCTCGCAGTCCGGGCGTTAGCCCTGGATCGAGCATCAGGGCGGAGTTTTATTGATCCTCAGGATGCTGATGCCTCCTTGGCCGTCTGCGGTGGTTTCTTATTACTTTTTTTCTTGTAATATCGATCCATGGCGCTTTTGTATCGTTTGTTCAGGTGCTGTTCCTGTTCTCTGGGGACGGCCCCGATCTTCTGCCAGTCCTGGCTGATTTTCTTGACATCTTCATCAAGCCCGTTCTTTTCATCACGGCGTCCGGCCAGGATGAAATTGTCTTCCATGGCCTGTTTCAGTTCCTCGGCCAGCGTCAAGGCCTTACCTCGTCCCCCGCCTCCGGATTTGATGGAGCTGCCCACGATATTTTCCAGGCGCAGACAGAGAATCTCTTTCTTTTTCAGATTCTCATTCCGCTCGGTCCGGAGTTCGGCAAATTGTTGGCGACGTCCTTCGAAAAAGGCATTGCAGATGGCCCGGAACTGGCGGTTTAAGCCCCCATCGTGTTCCCTGGGGGCGGGGCCGGTCTCCTGCCATTTTTGCTGCAGGGCCTTGAGGTCTTCGGCGGTTTCCTTATCATCAAGGTTTTTTTCCACCAGCTCTTCAGCCTGTTGGAGCAGACTTTCCTTGATGGTCTGATTGCTGCTGCGTTCTTCATCCTCGACTTCATACTGCTGCTGGAGGGCGGAGAAGATGACATCGCAGGGTGCCCGGAAGCGTTGCCAGAGCGATTCCTGTAGGTCATGGGGGACCGGGCCTATCTCTTTCCATTGCTGTTGCAGTTGTTTGGCCTGGTCGGCAACCTCCTTGAGATCAGCGTCTGGGGTTATACCCTTGGCTAAGGCTTCAACTTCACTGCAAAGGCCCTCCTTGAGGCTTATATTTTCGCGACGCTGTTCGTCAAGCCAGTTGAAAAAGGTGTCGCAGGCCGATCGAAAGCGGGTCCAGAGCGGGGCCTCTTTTTTGCGGGGGGCTGGGCCAATGGTCTTCCACCGTTTCTGGAGATCGAGAAAGGCCGTGACCTCGTCGGCCTTCAGGTCGGTAAGGAGCTGCTCCGCCTGTTCACAGAGGGCGATCTTGTCCTTGAGATTACCCTCCCGTTGCTGGTCCTGTTGCTCTAAGTGGCTCTGGCGGCGGGCAAAGAAGGCGTCGCAGGCCTTGCGGAACCGACGAAAGAGTTGTTCCTCTTCACCCCTCCGGCCTCGGAGAAGGTCTTTCCATTCCCCCTGCAAGGCCTTGAGCTCATCGGTGGTTTTCTGCCATTCGGAGGATTCGGAGAGTTCTTCCGCCCGTTGACAAATCTCTTCACGACGGGTGATAGCCGCTGCCCGCTTTCCCTCCAGTTCATCAAGATAGGGTTTACACCGCTCAAAGTTTCGATTGCAGGTCTGGTCAAATTCCAGCCATTTTTTCTGGGAAACCTTGGGCGGGATCGGGCCGATGTTTTTCCAGGCTTGGCGGGCCTCCCGGATTTCGTGGTAAACCAGCTCCAGGTTTTCGTGAGTGTCCAGATCCTTGACTCGAGCGATAAGTTGATTTTTCAAGGTCAGATTCGCCCAAAGCTGCCAGTCGCGTTCATGCTGGAAGGCGTCGATCATTTCAGAGATCTGCGTGACTGCGGAGGTATAGCGGGTCAAGAGGTCCTCGTCTTGCCCGGGGCCAAGTGAACCGAGATTTTCCCAGGTCTGGCGAAGATCTTTGAGTTTCTGTTCCGCCGAGGTCGGGGTGAAGTCCTGTTGTAAATGGGCCAGGGCCTCGCAGATTCTGGTTCGTTCGTTCAAGATGTTTTGCAGGGCCGTGGCGCGGGTTTCCGAAAGCGAGGTGCGAAGCTCGGTGAGCCGGAGGTCCAGGTCATGGACCGGGATATGGCGAAAATTTTGGTCGCCCTGGGTTTTTTCCAGATCAACCAGGGTGCGCTCGGCCTGCTCTAATTGACCCCTGGCGATCAGGTCGGACACTTCCTTGATCTTGGCCAGCATGGTGGCCAGAATATTCTTTTCCCTTTCAATTTTCTGGTGGGTATCCCGGAATGATTGTTCCACTTGAGCAAACTTTTTAGTCAGGGCGGTGGTGGGTCCCAGGCCGGTTGAGTCACTTGTAGCCAGTTGGTGCCAGCTCCGAACTGCTTCGGCCATTTTCTGGGGAGCGTCATCCGCCTGGGACCCGGTCAGTCCTTCAATGGTTCGGCAGATCTCCTCAAAACCGTGGATCAAAGCCTGGTAGCGCTCCGCTTTTTCCTTTTCCACGGCGCGGGCCGAACAGATAGAGCGGTATTGTTCTTCGAAGGCTGCGCAGAGGGTTTCGAATTCATCCTTCCTGGGATGGTTCCCTGTGGGATCAAGGGACTGCCATTCCTGGCGGAGGGCAGGGAGTTCGTCGTCGGTTTTATCCCAAAGTTCGGTCCGGCTGAGCCCTGAGGCTATGGCCAGTAATTCGAGTAGACGGTTTTGGCGCTGGGTATCGGGATCGTTACGGCGGCGTTCCTCGTCAAGGGCGGCCAGCTTTTCTGAGGCCAGCCTGCGACCGGTTTTACCGGAGGCTTTTGTCGTGAGGAGTTGGAGGAGATCCTCCCGATGAATCCCGGCAAGGGCGGTTTGGGTTGCCTCCTTGCCACAGGGAGCTTGGGCGACCCGGGCCAGCAGATCTTCATCGTTGATGGTGGCGAGGGACGCCATCCGGATCTCCGGAAGATGGGCATACCCGGCTACCTCGGCCTTCATCTCGGGATCGGTCAGCCCGGCAAGGTCTTCGCGGAAGGTATCAGGGGTCTGCGCCCCAATGAGTTTTTGTTTGAGAAGCGTATCTTTTTTTAAAGTAACGGTTTTTTTAATGTCCCCGTCTGTAAGCTTTTCGGCCAGTAGACTGAGGAGAGGTAGTTCGGCGAGACGGTCGAGGGCAGCCAGTCGGACCCTTGGGTCCGGATCATCGCTGATGAGCTCAACCAATTCGTCTGGGCTTGGGCCATCGCTTTCTGTTGTGAGGGCCGCCAGTCGGACCTCGGCTGATTTATGCTGCCACTTAGGCTTGCTCAGGTTGAAAAGTCCCATGCTGTATTTTCCGCAGGTTGATGTTCATAGAGAAAGGTATACCATACCTCTTTGCAGTATTTGTGTAACGGTTTCTTAGGGGAAGATGGGGAGAAACAAGGCAAGACCGATTGTCGAGCCCCAGAGGACGAAAAAAATAATCTTTGATGTTGATCTCACCCCCACCCCCAAACCAGAGTACGAAATATACTTGTCCCCCCTCAAATGTCAAATTGAACCTCCGATCCCAGAGTGCAAATCGAGGGGAGCGTCTTTGCCGGATGATCTAGGATTTTCATTCAGGGGAATTTAGGGTATGTAGTTATCGAAGAATATTTTCTCAATTGAGGCGAGAATGTCGCTTATCACTGAAAAAAAGATGATGGAATGGTTCAGGCTCGGGCTCCTGGTGGTCTTGCCCCTGCTGATCTATGTCCACACCGTGGATAATGAGTTGGTCTTTGACGATGGGGTGGTGACCTCGAATCCTGCGCTACGGATCACGAGCCTAACCCCACAGGTGATCGCCGATGTCATCATGAATCCGCTACCCACCTTACGCTACCGGCCGGTGGCTAATCTCAGTTTTGCCCTGAATTACTATATGACTGGAGATAGCGTATCATCCTATCGTCTTACCAACATCTTTATTCATATCACCGCCGCCGTCTTTTTCTATCTTTTGCTCTCGGTAACCTTGACCTTGCCCGGGATCGGGGAAAAAGAGCGATCAAGTCCCTGGCTGCCCCTGATCGTAGCCCTGATTTGGGCGGTCCATCCGGTCCAGACCCAGGCGGTCAGCTATCTGGTTCAGCGGATGACCTCTCTGGTTGGCCTGTTCTGTTTGATGAGTCTCTATTTTTATACCCTGGGGCGTTTGGCCGCCTCGACCCGGGGACGTTTCGGGTTTTTGTTCGTCAGTGGGTTCAGTGCTCTTTTGGCCCTTGGTTCCAAGGAGAACGCAGTGATTTTGCCGCTGTTGATCCTGCTCTATGAGCGGTTTTTTTTCCGGGATCTTGACTGGGGCTGGTTACGGCGCACGAGTGGCTGGATTCTGGGCTGCGTTCTGGTCCTGGCGGGGGCATCCATCCTGTATCTGGGGAGCACTCCCCTGACCAATTTGCTGGCTGGCTATGGGGAGCGCGATTTTACCCTGACGGAACGACTTTTGACCGAATCGCGGGTGCTCTGGCAGTATATCTCTCTTCTTATTCTTCCTCTTCCGTCACGCCTGAATCTTGATTATGATTTTTCGTTGTCCCATTCCCTGGTTGATCCACTGACGACCATACCTGCGATCATTGGCCTGGTGCTCATGGCCGTGACCGCAGTATTCATCGTCCGCAAGGAAAGGTTGATTGCCTTTGGTCTGTTCTGGTTTCTGCTCACGCTGCTCATCGAATCAACGGTGGTCCCCTTGGAGATTATCTTCGAACATCGACTCTATCTCCCTTCCATGTTCATGATGGTGGTGCCGGTGGTGGTTGTTTCCCGTCTGGTGGCTGATTATCGAGTCCGCTTGACCCTGGTTGCAGTGATTGTTCTCCTTTTTTCGGTGTGGACCTATCAGAGAAATTTTATCTGGCAAAACGGTTTGACCCTTTGGACGGATTGTGTGCAGAAGTCTCCGGGCAAGGCCAGGCCCCATAACAATCTGGGCAATGCCCTGATGAAGGTTGGGGACTATAACGGGGCGAGGCGAGAGTTCCAGGCCGCTCTAGCCATCAAGCCGGATATCGCTGAAACATACAACAGTATCGGTATCCTCCTCTATTTGACCCAAAAACCTGATGAAGCCATTGGCTTTTTTGAGAAGTCCCTGTCATTGCAGAAAAATAACCGCGGCGCCTTGTTCAACCTGGGGAATCTGATGCTGGAGAAGGGTGATCTGGCCGCCGCCAAGACCTATTTCAGGGAAGGAACCAAGGTGTTTCCTAATGATGAAAAGGCCTTTTTTTATCTGGGAGTTGTGAGCGAGCGCCAGGGCGATTTTCCTGGAGCAAGAGATTATTACCGGAAGGCTATCCAGCTTGATCCCGCCTATCTGGCCGCCTGTAATAATCTGGGGATCCTCCTGGCAACGGAGAATCGCCTTATTGAGGCCCGGGAGTTATTCCAGGCTGCTTTACGGTTTCATCCCGAGGATTCGGCGGCCCGGAATAATCTCGATAGAGTCAATAAAATACTCCGAGGTCAGAATCTTTAATGCCAGGCGGTGTTCCGGGTTCAGGCCTTCTTCATTAAAAAAGGAAAATATCTATGTTGGAATCTGCGAAGCCATCCAAAAAAAATGTTCTGATCGGTCTTGCCTTGCTGGGCATCCTCCTGGCGGGTTTCTGGGTGCGGTTTGACAGTTTGGCCTATTGGCTGAAAAACCCGGATCAGTACTTTTTCCAGAATCATGAAATCCCGGTCAGTCTCGGGGTTGACTCCTACTATTATTATGATATTGCTGCGGATTTGAAAAAAGGGGTGATCCGCAAGGTCGATGACCGGCGGCATTATCCGGATGGCACCCCTAAGGTCATGGCGGTCCCGCTTTTATCCGCGCTGCTGGCCCTGTTCAGTACAATTTTCGGAACTTCGGTCGAGTGGGTGGCCTTGGTTCTTCCCTCCGTGTTGGGCTCATTGTTAGCATTGCCGGTATTTTTCCTCGGGTATCTGCTGATCCGTGGGGCGAGACTGCCCTGGCAGTTGTCAGCGGAACAGCAGCGGGCCCAGGCGATTTTTATGGGACTCTGTTCGGCTCTCTTTGCCGTGTTTTCTCCTTATTTTGTGAAAAGAAGTTCGGTTGGCTGGTGTGATACGGATTCGTTGAATGTGGTTTTTGCGACCCTCTCTATTGTGATGGCCATGGGACTCGCTGCCGCCGGCAGTCGCAAAGAGAAAGTGCTTTATGGGGGCGGGTGGTGTGTGACGGCCCTGCTCTATGCCTGGTGGTGGGACCTGGGATCGGTGCCGGTCCTCGTATTCAGTGGTTTTCCCTTGGGGGTCGCTTTTCTCTTTACCGGCCTGAAATCAAAAAAGGCTCTCCGCCCCTTTCTGGCCATCGGGGGATTGATGTTGGTGGTTCTCGTGATCTGGAAGGGGGGGAGGATCCTCAATCCAACCAGAATCTGGAATGAGGGGGCCGGGATGTTGGCTTACGTCCTGGGGAAGGGAGGAACCACTTCCGTTTTTCCGGTTTTAGAGCAGTATGTCGGTGAGCAACGTCATCTTCTCCTGAATGAGCTTGCCGACAATATTGCCGGAGGATTGATCGTTTTGATGGCCGGGCTAGGTGGCTTGCTCTGTCTTGGTTTTCTGGCCCGACGAAATATCTTGTTTCTGGTCTCGTTGCTGGTGGTCAGTATCCTGTCGTTCAAGGGGCAACGGTTTTTGGTATTTACCGCGCCGCTCTTAGGGCTGGGGCTGGGCACCATTATGGTGCTCTTGTGGAATTGCAGCCGGGATCGTCGGGTGGGGATGATCGCCGGGTTCGTCTTTTTTGTTCTTGTTGGTTGGAGTATGGTGCCGGCCGCCCAGAAATTTAATACCAGGGAACCAATTCTTTCCCCGGCTCTCTTTGAAGGGTATAAGGAGGCCTCTTTCTTTACTCCGGAAGATGCAGTGATCTGGGCTTCCTGGGGCAACGGGCATCCCCTTATCTATTATTCACAACGAAAGACCTTGGGGGATGGGATGTATCATCCCTCGCATCTCCTTTATTACCAGAACTTCCCCATGGCCACCGATAGTTTCCAGCTTGCCGCAAATTGGATTCGGTTCCGGTTGGTGAACGGGG
Source organism: Pseudomonadota bacterium (assembly GCA_018814305.1). Classification (GTDB taxonomy): domain Bacteria; phylum Desulfobacterota; class Desulfobulbia; order Desulfobulbales; family JAGXFP01; genus JAHJAA01. The sequence continues at coordinate 2,417 of JAHJAA010000089.1, read as the reverse complement.
AGCAGGGACTGGTTCGGGCCAACGAACTCTTTGCCGGGATCCCTGAGGGCTGGGAGCAGGGCATGCCGATTTTACAACGCCTGCTTCGGGTCGGGATTGAAAAAAGCAGAATGATTTTGGCGGGTGAGTTCGGTTATGATCCTCAAAAAGTGGAAGAGACCTTAAAGTTTCTCTTTCCGGAGGAAAGTCCACCCATCTATCTGTTTCTTGATTACAAACATTTTTTGATCCAATCCTGGTACGGTCTGGGAGCCTGGGATTTCAAGAGCCGGGATGAGCCCCGGAGTATGAAAATACCCTTAGGGGGGTTCGCCATCAATAGCCGGGGCACCATGGTCACCGGCAGTAGTGGGCAGGGGCCGGTTTCTTTTAATATCCAGACTGGGTTAGGATCCGTCGGTGAGGTCGGGATGGGGCTCAGCGCCATCAAGATGGATAACGGGGTTAAGCCCATGACCTTTGATTTTCCTGAACGGAAATCCGGTCATGTCCTATACCTGACCATGCACCAGGGCGGAGGCCTTGGGGTGGTGCTCAGCAAAAATATGGCGGACTCGGTATTCGTGAAGATGCTGCTGGAAAAGAATCAAAGCCAGGATTTCATCGTTCCCGTCAATGATCGTTCCCCGGCCTATGTTTTATGCAAGGTGAATGGAGAGGCCTATACGCCACCGGAGTGAGGGTAAAGGGGCGGTTATTGAAATAGGCATGACCTTTCTTAAAACATTGTTGGCCGGCGCACCCCTCAAATCTTTTCATGGGTATGATGGTTGAGGGGGGCACGGTGGGGTTCCCTGGGTGGACAATCAAGGATGATATTTGAATGAGATGTTGACCTTAGCCCGATACGTTGAGACCAATTCTCCTTCAATGGTCATATCCAGTTCCTTAATGGTTGCTACCCGCAGGTCGCTGTGATACTTCCTGGCCATAATGACCGCGTTTTTCGCGGCATCTTCCCATGAGATCTTACTGGTTCCGACAAACTCGATGATCTGGTAAACACTTCCCGACATGGTCAAGCCCTCCCGTTATGGTCGTTTCCCGGGGGTAAAATCCTGGGATTTTTCTGATTTACTCCCGGATGATGTCACTCCCAGTCTCTTTTGCACCACTGAGACCATCTTCTTCCCGTCTACGATACCATAGGAGAGTTCCACCTGTCACCTGGATGATTGTTGCCAATGGTTTCAGGGTTTGTCCGGGGATAGTGGGTTAATTTGGATGGTTTCTGGACAGGAACGAGATAAAGATCAGGGCAAAGTCCGATTTTCCAGATCAATCGAATTTTGCCCCAGGGAGAGCATCCGCTTAAAATTGGCCGATCATCTTTCTTTTATCTGAAGGGGGTGTACCGGGACCTGTGTTTTTACTCCAAGTCCCTTCTGAGCCGACCAGGGTCAAGAGTTCGTTGACGGTGCCGTTCATCACCTCGGCCTGGGCGCTCAACTCTTCGGAGGTGGCGGCCGTCTCCTCGGCATTGGCGGCATTCTGCTGGGTGACGGTGTCGATTTCAGAGACCGCCTTGTTGATCTGGACAATGCCCAGGGATTGCTCCTTGGAGGAAGAGGCGATTTCACTGACCAGTTGGGTCACCTTATTCGCTGATTTGGTGGCGATGTAAAAGGATTCGCTGGTTTCCCCGACCAATTTTGAACCAATTTGGATCTTGGCAACGGTGGCATCAATCAGCTCCGAGGTCTCTTTGGCGGATTCAGCCGCTCGGAGGGCCAGGCTCCGTACCTCATTGGCGACCACCGCAAAACCGGCCCCTGCCTCACCGGCTCGAGCGGCTTCAACGGCGGCGTTCAAGGCCAGGAGGTTGGTTTGAAAGGCGATTTCGTCGATGGTCTTGACGATCTTCTGGGTTTCGGTGCTGGCGGTGGAGATCTCCTGGATGGCTGTGGTCACCTTCTGCATGGAGCCATCGGCCTCTTCGAGCACCTTGCTGGTTTCCTGCATGATCTGATCGGCCTGACCGGCATTATCGGCGTTGGTGCGGGTCATGGCCGACATTTCTTCCAGGGATGAAGAGGTTTGTTCGAGCGCGGCGGCCTGCTTGGCGGCGCCATCGGCCAGGGATTGGCTGGCTGAAGCGATTTCACTGGAGGCGGCCGTCACCTGTTGGCTACCGGTGGACATCCGGAAGGCGATCTCCTTTAGAGTTTTGATGATGCCCCTGGTGATGATCACCGCCAGAACGATCCCGATGACCAACCCGAGAAGCCCGATGATTCTGGCAATATTCAAGGTGTTTTCAGCAGCATTCAACATGACAATGGTGTTGAAAAGACTCAATGAATATTCAATGAAAACGGTTACATAAGACAGAAAAGCCTCTATAATGACAAGGGAGTCCCTACCAAAAGAAACCCTGACCAAAACGGAGGCTTTTCATGCACCATAAGAATATCAAG